>NZ_JBSICB010000002.1:0-381870 GCF_058245615.1 Chryseobacterium sp. UF-290 | reverse complement strand
AGATTAAAAGATTAAAAGATTAAAAGATTAAAAGATTAAAAGATTAAAAGATTAAAAGATTAAAAGATTAAAAGATTTTGTCATTATACCTCTTGATCAATGAAGGAGGGTTTTAGCCCGCCTTAAAAATATAAATCTATCCATTGGCTTTAGCCAAAAACTTAAAATCAAAGAAAATCATAATGACTACCTTCTAAATCCCGAACTTTCTAACCTCTAACCTCTAACCTCTAACCTCTAACCTCTAACTTCTAATATCTAAGATCAAAAAAAAATCTGCAGTACTTTCAACTGCAGATTTTCCATTTTAAATTAAACATTTATAATGACCTATTTGACAGGAGTTGTCGCCGTTGAATCCATATTCATCTTGATGGTGTCAGGATTCGTCATTGTTGTAGTCATTGTATCAGTCGTTGTAGGCGGTGCACTTTTTTGCGCACTGTCTACCGCTATCGAATCACGGCTACTCGTTGACATGGTCGATTCTTTGGTCCCACAGCTCACTGCAAATATTCCTATTCCGATGGCTGTTAGCAATAACTTTTTCATACCGTTTTATTTTGGGGTGTGTAAGTAAAAAATCAATAACCATTCCTAACAGGGGTATGAAAGTTGTAAAATATAGGTAAATTTTGTTAAAAGATGTTAGGTAATAGGGGTTAGTAGTATCTTCCGATTGGAAATTTAAACTTACCCTGATTCTGTAATAAGCAAAAAAAGCCCCGGAACTTCTGTTCCGGGGCTGTATTGAAAGAGCGGATAGTAATTGCTTATCTATTACTCATTACTTATTATTATCCCAGATATGGATATTTGTAGTCTTTTGGAGAAACAAACGTTTCTTTTATGCTTCTTACAGACGTCCATCTCAGAAGATTCATTTTAGAACCTGCTTTATCGTTAGTTCCTGAAGCTCTGCCGCCTCCGAAAGGCTGTTGACCTACTACGGCTCCGGTTGGTTTGTCGTTGATGTAGAAGTTTCCGGATGCGTTTTCTAAAGCTTTGTAAGCTTCATTGATCGCGTAACGGTCCTGAGAGAATACAGAACCTGTCAATGAATAAGGAGAAGAAGAGTCAACTAATTTAAGTGTCTCTTTCCAGTCCTGATCTTCATACACATATACAGACAAGATAGGACCGAAGATCTCTTCGATCATACTTTCATATTGAGGATTTGTCGTTTCGATTACTGTTGGGTGTACGAACCATCCTTTAGAATCATCATATTTTCCGCCTATTGCTACCGTAGCTTCACCGGAAGCATTGGCTCTGTCGATGTATCCTTTACATTTTTCAAAAGAATTTTTGTCGATTACAGCATTCACGAAGTTGGACGGATCCTCAGGAGAACCGATTTTGATGGTGCTCATCTGAGCTTCCATTACTTTTTTCACATCAGCCCAAAGAGATTTAGGAATATAAGCTCTTGAAGCCGCAGAACATTTCTGTCCCTGGTATTCGAAAGAACCTCTTACCAAGGCAGTTGCCACAGCCTCTACATTAGCAGACGGATGAGCGATTACAAAGTCCTTACCCCCTGTTTCTCCAACGATTCTTGGATATGTTCTGTAGTTGTGGATATTATCACCGATCATTTTCCACATTCCCTGGAATACTTTTGTAGAACCTGTGAAGTGAAGACCTGCAAAATCAGGGTGTGCCAATACTTTTTCAGCCGTTTCTTTACCATCTGTAAAGATCATGTTGATGACTCCGGCCGGAAGACCTGCTTCAGTTAATACATCCATGATCACCTTGGCAGAGTAAATCTGCTTATCAGAAGGTTTCCATACCACTACGTTTCCTAACATTGCCATACAGGTCGGAAGGTTTCCGGAAATCGCTGTAAAGTTGAATGGAGTCACTGCAAAGCAGAACCCTTCCAATGGTCTGTACTCTACACGGTTCCAGATCCCATTGTCGGATATCGGCTGCTCAGCATACATTTCTGTCATGAATTCAACATTGAATCTTAAGAAGTCGATAAATTCACAAGCAGAATCAATTTCAGCCTGATGTACATTTTTAGACTGGCCGATCATTGTTGCTGCATTGATCACATCTCTGTAAGGACCCGCTAAAAGATCAGCTGCCTTTAAGAAAATAGCTGCCCGCTGTTCCCAGCCCAGTTCGTTCCATTCTTTTTTAGCCGCTAATGCCGCGTTGATAGCGTCATCCACATGCTGCATACCACCTTGATAGTAAAATCCGAAGTCGTGAGCATGATCCTGAGGAGACTGAAGCTGCACTTTTTTATCAGTTTTTACTTCCTTTCCGTTAATGATCATTGGTATTTCTACTTTCTCAGCCCACATTTTTTTGTATGTATCGATCAGGCTTTTAACTTCCGGAGATCCCGGTTCATACGAATTTACCGGCTCATTTACCGCTAATGGTACTTGCGAAATTGCTTTTGACATATTACGTTGTATTATTTTTTAATTATAAGTGTATACAAATTTACGATAATTATAAGAAAAGAAAAAAATACGGCTTGTTTTTATAAAACTGGCCGTATTGTTGCTTATTATTTAAAATATATTGCTTTTTTATGCAAAAAGATGAGAAAATCTGATATTCCTTCAATGTTTTGAAGGGAGTAAGCATATATTCAGTCATTGAATTCTCACATTTTCTCATTTTCCAGGATATTAAGCACAAGTTTTTCCTCCTGGGTCAGTTGGGCTTTTCCATCATTTTCTTCAATAATTTCCAGCTCGTCAAGATATTTTTTGATGGTATTGTTCTCGTAAAGATTGATGACAAGGGGATGAACGTAGTATTTCCGGCAGACAGCGGTAGTATTTCCAAGGTGTTCCGCTACAATATCCAGTGCTTCCTTTACCTTCTTTTTATACTGAGTGTCGTTCTCAGCATAGCCGATCTCCTTGAAAGCAATCAGAGCGCTTACGGTGCCGGACCATGTCCTGAAATCTTTTGCCGTAAAATCTTCACCGCTTATTTCCTTAATGTAATCATTTACCATTCCTGAATCTATCGAATGGCGGTTTCCTTCATCATCAAAATACTGAAAGAGCTCTTTTCCCGGAATATCCTTACATTTTTGAATAAGTCTTGCTAATCTTTTGCTTCTCAGATCAACATGATGCATCACTCCTTTTTTTCCTTTGAATGAAAAAATGATCTTCTGTCCATGCACTTCTACATGATTATCTTTCAAAGTAGTAAGCCCGAAAGAACCATACAGCTTTTCATATACATTATTTCCGATTCGGATATTGGTTCGCTGCATGAGGCTGACAATCAAAGCCAGTATCTTCCGCTTTTCAAAATTCCTTAAGGCCAGATCCTGCTCTACCTGAAGTCTTATTTCAGGTAATGCATATCCGAACTGAAGCATTCTGTAGAACTTCGTATGGTTCCTCAAAGCGCTCCAAAGCGGATGGTAACGATATTGTTTTCTTCTTTTGGCATCAAAGCCGGTCGCCTGCAGATGCCCGTTTTCAAGAGCGCAGATCCATACATTTTCCCAGGCCGGCGGGATGACCAGCTTGTTGATTCTGATGATTTCATCCTTATCCCTGATCTTTTCCCCGTCTTTATAATAAGAATATTTCTTTCCGGTTTTCTTACGGGTAATTCCGGCTGTTTCTGCATCGGTGGTATATACGAGATGCACCGCCTTTGCAGAAGCTTCCGGGTCCTTCATGATCTTAACGATCTTTGACGGCTTCAGGTGTGAAATGATTTCCAGCTCTGTATTCTTCTCCATAAAACATGGTTAGTTTTTACCCTTCGAAAAGATCAGTAAAAGAATTACAACTATTGCACAGACCAGTAATATTCCCCACCACATCCCTGCTTTGAAGATCGTTTCTACAGCTTCACAACTTGTAAGAGTCAGCAGGCTTAATAGGATCATACTGTAAAAGCTCCATTTTTTCATAATAAATATTTTATATATGTATTTTAGATCCGGAGATTGTCAGCCCTCCAGCTTTTGATCGATCTTTTGATCTCATCTCCTGAAATGTTTTCGTGAAGAGCTTTATATAAAAGCTCTTTGAACTCATCGTCATGCGTAAATCTCAAGGCGGCAATCTGGTCAAACCTTAATTTTTCAACCGTATCATCAGATCTTTTGTTGAAGATCTCAAAATACCGCTGCTTAAACTCAAGGATGACCATCCGGTTTTGGAGCCCCAGCGCATAATGCTGCCTTGTCATCAGTGCCAGATAAAAGAGCAGAAAAATAACAATAGAGAATACTATCCAGATCAGCGTATTGCCGGGATCATCCCATATCTTATATATTCCGAAGATCTCTAGCAGGATCAGCAAAGGGAGATAGACAAAATGATGAGGCGGATAAAATTTCCTGTGGTTATTGTAGTTCTGTTGTTTCATAGTAAGTATGCAGCAATAATCTTTCCAAAAAATTAGTATTTTGATAATGTGGTAGGTTTTATAACAGAAAAAATAGTCTTTTTTTTGGAATATGTTGAAAATTTGAATATTTTGAGAATATAAAGATATTTATTAATCCAACTTTTAAGAGCCTGTTTAGATTTAATAGCCTAATATGTCTAATTAATTTAACACTTTATTTTTTATTTTCCCGCTGATTTTGCAGATTCAGCAGATCATTATTTGTAAATCAAATCAGCGAGATTTGCAAAATCAGCGAGAAATAATATTTTAATACAAATTTAAACAGGCTCTAAGCGTCCAAAAAATTTTACTTGTTTTCTGAAGTCCTGAGCTTATCATTTTCCTTCTGTATTATTTGTGTTAAAAATAGGGCATTGATTTACTCTTTAGACATCAAATTTTTCGTAACTTTCGGTGTTTAAAAAAGAAAAGAATGACTTCAAAGGAAAAAGTTGCTGCGCTTCGTGAAGAAATGCAGAAAAATAATGTTGATGCATTTATAGTATATTCTGCAGATCCGCATATGAGCGAGTATCTTCCCGAAGAATGGCAGGAAAGGGCCTGGCTGTCAGGATTCCTGGGTTCTGCCGGTTTTGTGGTAGTTACCAAAGATAAGGCCGGGCTTTGGACGGATGGAAGATACTTTACACAGGCAGCCATTGAATTGGACGGTTCAGGTATTGATCTTTTCAAAGACGGAATGGAAGGAACCCCCAATTATATCGACTGGATTATTTCTGAAATTCCGTCAGGAGGTAAAGTGGCAGTAAATGCTTTAGCAGCCTCTAATGCCAATTGGGAACTGCTTTCTCAAAAATTGAATTCAAAAAATATTACCCTTGCAGATATTCCGCTTTTAAAAGAAGTCTGGAAAGAAAGAGGAACGCCCTCCAAAAATCCGATTTTTGTGCATCCTGTTGAAAGAGCAGGTAAGTCTGTGACAGATAAAATTGCTGCCATCCGTCAGAAAATGGAAGAGCAGGAAGCCACTGTCCATATCATCTCAAGTCTTGATGATGTTGCCTGGACATTAAATCTGAGAGGAAGTGATGTAGAAAGCAATCCTGTATTTTTAGGATATATTGTCATCACTAAGAATGATGCGGTGCTTTTCACAGATCTGGAAAAACTAGAAGTGGAAGCCAGAAAGCAAATGGATGATTCTTTCGTGAAAATGATGCCTTACGAAGAATTTTATAATTATTTGAAGCAATTCAAGAATGAAAAAATATTGGTTTCTCCAAACAGTAACCAACAGATCTTTGAAACTCTGAAAGCAGATAACCGGTTTATCAAAGCTCCGGTTCCCGGAAATCTGATGAAAGCCCAGAAAAATGAAGCCGAGCTGGAAGGATTCAGAAAAGTAATGGTAAGAGACGGAGTGGCTATGGTAAAATTCCTTTACTGGCTGACTCACAATGCAGTAAAAGAAGCAATGAATGAATATTCTATCGGTGAAAAGCTGAGAGGCTTCCGTGCAGAAGGTGAAAATTTTGTAGGAGAAAGCTTCGGTTCCATCGTGGGATATAAAGAAAATGGTGCTATTATGCACTATTCCGCAAAGAAAGAAGGAAGCAAAGAAGTTACCAATGAGGCAACGATTCTGGTAGATTCAGGAGGACAGTACCTGGAAGGCACTACAGATATCACAAGAACTTTTGCATTGGGAACCCCTTCAGAAGAATTTAAAAGGAATTCAACATTGGTATTGCAGGGACTGATCCGCCTGTCAATGGTGAAGTTCCCGAAAGGAACAAAAGGAGTGCATCTTGATGCTATCGCAAGACTTCCGCTATGGATGGAAGGCAAAGACTTCAACCACGGAACAGGACATGGGGTGGGCAGCTTTATGAACGTTCATGAAGGGCCTCAGAATATCAGAAAGGATATGAACCCTCAGGACCTTCTGCCGGGAATGGTTTGTTCCAATGAACCGGGATATTATCTTGAAGGGCAGTATGGAATCCGTCATGAGAACCTGATTGCTGTAAAAGAAGCGGAAAAAACAATTCACGGAACTTTCTATGAATTTGAAACATTGACGTTCTGTCCGTTCTTTAAAGATACTGTAGTGAAAGAAATTCTGTCAGAGCAGGAAGTGGCATGGTTAAATTCTTACCATAAGACCTGTGAAGAAAAATTAGCCCCTTACCTTGAAGGAGAGGTTAAAGAATGGTTCCTGCAATTGGTAAGCCCTCTTTAACATGAAAGATAAAGACAATGTTGAGAAGGGAATAGCCTTAAACTGTAAACATTGAGTCTTAAACTTTAAACATAATAATTGTTAGATAAGCTAAAGTCCTGTAAGTTTCTTGCAGGGCTTTTCTTTTATGCAACCGTATTTTTACGGATATTTTTTCAGGGATTCCCCTGAGGTGCGGAAACAGGACTGTACCTATCTTTGTATCAACAAAACATCATTCATATCTTCATATAAATAACTCAATCAATTCAAAGCGGTAGAATCATCTCGTCCTGAGATGATTTTATCGTTTTATACCTTTGCTTTATTGGGAGCTGCCCGGTAAGGTTTCCTATAAGTAGCTACACATTCACAAGGTCCATCCAATAGACTTACAGGGCTATTTTGGATTGGTAGGTAAGCCTTGTAATTTTATTGTATTTCTTGACTGCTTCATGTTAAAATTTCATTATAATAAATGCTATTGAGTTGCATTAATAAATATAATCTTTATTTTTGAAACAATATTGCATCAACCAAATACATTAAAATCATGATAAAGGTCGAAAATACAAGTAAGTCTTATAAAGGAAAACAGGCGGTGAAAGAACTTTCCTTATCCGTATCAAAAGGGGAAATATATGGTTTGCTTGGCCCGAATGGAGCCGGAAAGTCAACTACACTCAATATGTTACTGGGATTTCTGAAACCTGATTCCGGGATGATATTTCTCGATCATATTAATGTAAGCCTGAATGCAAGGGAAGCCAGGGAAATTATAGGATACATTCCTGAAAACGTTAATCTATATCCTTATCTGACAGGCATTGAGAACCTTTACTACTTCTGTAAGCTGGCAGGCAGAGCATACAATACAGCAGAACTTTCTGATATTCTCAGCAGCTGCGGACTGCAGAAGGAGTCACAGGATAAGAAAACTGAAACTTACTCAAAGGGGATGAGGCAGAAAGTAGGGATTGCCATCGCATATGCTAAAAAAGCAAAAGTGTATCTCCTGGATGAACCTGCAAGCGGACTTGATCCTCTGGCAAGTAATGAACTTTCAGCTTTGCTCAAAAAGCTGTCAGAAAATGGAGCAGCTGTATTGATGGCATCCCATGATATTTTTCGGGTAAGAGAAACATGCAGCCGTATCGGGATTCTTAAAAACGGTTTATTGGTCAGGGAAATGAATTCCTCTGAAGTGACAGCCAATGAACTGGAGACAATCTATCTGGATTACATGAAAGAATAATTTATTGCAACATTATTGCATTTATTTCATAGGAATTATTATTTTTGCTACAATGTTGCAATAATGGCATGGTTTGTCTGCTCCGATATGGCAAGTCATACTAATTATTAAATCTCCCGTGATGTCCGTTGGATGTGGCCAAATATAAATTAATGATAAAATTAAAGACAGCACTTTTAGTCGCCAGACATGAATTTAAAGCGTTCCAGGAAAATGGATTGAAGGTATTTATCTTCTTTTATATCATTATCTTATTGGGAGTATGGGGAAGTAACTATATGCAGCTCAACGCATCTTCAGCTAAAAATAGCCAGGCTAAAGAAATGATAGACAGGGAGTGGAAAGATCAGGACCGGAATAATCACAGCGCTGCACATTGGGGTACTTTTCTTTTCAAACCTGTCAGCTATCTTTCCCTTTTGGAATCAGGGACCAATATTTATTCGGAAAATCAATATCGGGTGGAGGCCCATAAACGTCCTCAAATGCATTCTTACAGATTGCCGGATCTTGAAGCTTTTATGAGGAGACCGGATCTTAATACCGCATTTTTCTTCCAGTGGCTGATGCCATTGCTGATTATTGGGTTGGGATTTTCGCTGATCTCTTCCGAACGTGAAAAAGGTTTTCTGAAGGTTTTATCTGTGCAGGGAGCTTCGTTTGGAGAGCTGGCAGCAGGAAAATTCATAGCGCTTTATACAGCTGTTCTGATGTTTATCATTCCGCCGCTTGCTGTGATGATAGCAGGTCTTATTTTTGAAGGAGAGCCTTTCCATCATTTGATAAGGGCATTTTGCTGGGTTATTTTATATGCATTGTATTTCTTGCTTGTTTCAGGAGCTGTTCTGCTGATCTCCGCCCTGAGTCCTTCTTCCTGGTCTTCATTGATGATCAATATAACAGTATGGATCCTTTGCGTCCTGTTAATTCCAAAATTCAGCACTTCATTAGCGGATGGGAGATATCCGTTACCTTCTTACCATGAATTCGAGCATAATGTTAAAACAGGATTTGATAAAGGACTTGGAAATGACGGAAGCTATACCCACAGATCTGAAATCTATCTGAAGAAGCACCTGAGTCAGTTCAATGCGGATCAGATCAGCCAATTGCCGGAAAACATCCGCTTTGCCCTCGATCTTATCCAGGCCGAAGCCTATGAAAATAAAGTGAATAATTTTTATTCCGGGCAGGTGGAAAATGAATTTGACGGACAGCAACAATTTATGGATTATATGGGGCTGATTGATCCGTTCATTGCAGTGCGCCAGCTTTCTATGGCATTTGCGGGAACGGACGTGCGGCATCATATTGATTTTTTCAATAAAGCCGGGCAATACAGAAATACGATGATGGACAGGCTAAATAAAAGAGAGCTGGAAATTGCTGTTTCGGGAAAGGCAAAAGCAAGCAATCATGATTTCTATAGAAGCCTTCCGGATTTTCAATATGATTATCCTTCTGTAAAAACTGTTATTTGTGACCATCTGGTATCTCTTATGTCTTTGTTTTTCTGGATCATTCTATTGGTTCTCTCTTTCAGATGGGTCATCAAACGAAATAATTTTTAAAATATGAGGGATAAGATAATACTGTTATTATACGAGTGGAAGCATATTTTCAGGCAACCTGCAGTATGGGCTCTGTTTTTTTTGTTCTTTATTATTGGAGGCTATGCTATTTATTCCGGTAATGTTTTGACAAAGAAAAAGCTTGAGTCTGTTGAGCTGGTCAGGAAAGAATCTGATAAAGATTATTATAATACACTACAGGCTTTTAAAGATACTCTGACAGCTGAGAAAAAAGAGCAGGCTAAAAATGCGGGAAACCCTTATGTCATTGATTACCGGTATCCCCGTATTGCGTATGATCATCCTTACCCGCTTGCGGGTCTTGCTGCAGGGATAAAAGATGTGACCCCCGCTACAGAAAAAGTAAACTACTATACGGATTATGCTGCTGTTGGCAGGGAAATAACCAATCCGGCCCTACTTTTTGAGGGACGTTTAGACCTCCTGTATGTCAATTTATATTTAACTCCGCTGCTTATTATAGTGCTCATGTACAATATTCTTTCTTCGGAGAAAGAAAAAGGGATAAGCCGCCTCCTGATCGTTCAGGGCGGAACTTTAAAACGTGTATTGCTTATAAAATTCTTTATCCGCTTAATCATCGTTTCCCTGGCAGCTCTGATTCTGAATGCGCTGGGCATATTACTGTCTCCATCAGGACTTCCATCAGTAACGGATACATTTCTTTGGTTCTTTTTGCTGATCTCATACTGTATTTTTTGGACCTCGCTGTGCTTTATGATTATTTCGATGGACGGAAATAGTGTATTCAACCTGTTCTCCAGCATGGCTGTCTGGATCTTTCTTTTGTTTCTTTTGCCACTCGCTATCAATAAAACAGTACAGTTAAAAAATCCTTCAGATCTTAAACTGCTGGATCTTGAAGAAAAAGACAGGCTGATCAGCGATGAAGTATGGTCTATGAATCCCAGGACTGTAGTGGATAGCTTTTATATCAACTATCCCAAATACAGGTCTGCCTATATGCCGTCAGATACAATTGATAATCAGAACGATGCTTTTTTTGCAGGATATTATCATATCAAGCAGAACCGTATGAAAGCGATTGTTGACTCTTTATGGGAAGGAGATCATAAAGCCAATCAGATGGCCTACCAACTTATCAGATACAATCCTGTTCAGAATACGGAGCATCTGTTCACTCTTTTAGCCCGGACAAGCAGGGGTGATTATCTGCAGTATAAAAAGGATATTAAAGATTTCCAGCATATCTGGCAGAACTGTTTTTATGACAAAGTTTTCTCAATAAGGGACGGAACGAGAATGCTTTCTTTGTTCTCCCCCGAAGAGCTTAAAAAGCTGCCTGTTTTCAAAACCAGATTCCACGAAGTAAAGAAATCGGAATTCGTATATGGAACAGGACTTTTATGGATTTTAAGTCTGGTATTTTTTACAGGAGGATTGTTATTAATAAAAAAGTTGAAACAATAAATATTGACAGAATGAAGAGAAATTACTTTCTATTGACAGCTGCCTTTTGCGGGGCGTTTTCTTTAGTTTACGGGCAGGAGAAGAAAGATTCCGTGTCAACAAAAAATATTGACGAAGTGATATTGACTGCGATGAAGCAGATCAAAACAGACAGCCTTTCCGGAAATCTGAAAAGAAACGACAGATTATTGGAAATTCCCCAGAATATAGTAAGCATTAAAAGCAATTTACTTCATCTCCAGGGAGCATTTGATGTACAGGACGCGCTCAGGAATGTGAGCGGAATCTATATAAGTGATGCGACCGGGGCAGGCAATATCTTTTCAGGTACTTATAATGCCCAGATCCGGGGGTTCAGCCCTGTGAGCACTTTCAGAAATGGATTGCCTTCCTTTGCCGGCGGCCTTTCGCAGGAAGATGTCGCATTGATAGAGCAGGTAGATGTGATTAAAGGCCCGGCAGGATTTATAAATTCTATGGGAACAGGCGGAGGATCTTTAAATATCAATACCAAAGCTCCCCGCAGAATAAGAGAAGCCGGTATAGCGGCAGGAAGTTTTGGATTTTACAGGGCCTCCATTGATCTGGGAAGTGAGGTAAAGGAAAAAGGATTCTCATACAGGCTTAATGCTGCCTATGAATCACAAGGCTATTATTTTGATTATGCGAAACGGCGTAAGTTTGTGGTAGCACCTGTTATTCAATATAATATCAGTAAAAATACCTTTCTTCTTGCAGAATGGAATATGATCCAGGGAAGAGCGTTGGAATCAAGCAATTTTATTCAGTATGAAACAGAGAAAACCGTTCAGAAACATCCATGGAAGGCTAATTATCAGGGCGATCCGAACCTTCCTGTGTCAAAGCTTGATGAACACTACGGAAGATTTGTAATCAATCATAATCTTAGTGACCAATGGAAAATAGTTTCACAGTCATCCATTAAGAGTACACCATTGGATCAGTGGAGCCTTTTGGGAGGAACCGGGAGCTATACCCCGCCAATGTTTGATGAAGAAGGAAATGCAGTTCGTTCAAGCTTCAGAAATAAGCAGAAATACCTGACCTATAATACCCAGTTATTTTTAAGCGGGAGCTATCATATGACCAGGGATATTGTTCATACGGTACTTACAGGAATGGATTTTAACAGCAGTGAAAGTGATACGGAACACATTCAGGGTGCTCATGAATTCGTTTTTAACAGAAACCAGCTGAACTATGGAATCAACAGGGATTTATTGATCCAGCCTGAAGCTGAAGACCAGATTGATTATACTGTATCAAAAGACAAAACCATAGGAGCCTATGTATATAATAATTTTAAATTATGGGACCGGCTTTTTATCGATGCCGGATTGAGGTACAGCAGGAACAGGCGTGACCGGTATCTTAAAGGACCTTATTCGCCGGAAGGGGATAACAAAATTTATAAGCATTATGCTGTCAGCCCGAGAATGGGAGCTACTTATCTCATCCAAAAGAATTTTGCGGCTTTCTTTTCTTATGATCAGAGTTTTGAACCGATGGGAGATCCTCAGGGTAAAGAAGAATGGAAACCTCTGGAAAGCTATAATACAGAAGTGGGGTTGAAGAAAGACTGGTTCGGAGGATTGTTATCCACTTCTGTGAGTGCCTACCATATCATAAGGAATAATTCTTTATCGCAAGATCCTGTGACAGGTATTATCACACAGCTCAATCAGGTCAGGAATAAAGGGATCGAAGTGGATATAATCGGTTCTGTTTATCCGAATATTACGCTGACGGCTAATTATTCCTATATCAATTCAGTGTATTCCAAAGATCCCAATGCTCCGGAACTTGTCGGGAAAAGATTTTCAAGTGTTCCAAGGCATCAGCTCAATGCCTGGGTTATGTACAAATTCCAGAAAGGACAACTCAAGGGACTTTCACTGGCATTAGGGGAAACAGCTGCTATGCTGCGGGAAACAGATCTACCGGGTGTCCGTATCCCGGATTTTATAAAACTGGATGCCAGTATTATGTATCAGCATAAGAATTGGTTTATCCGGGGAATATTTGATAACCTGACCAACAGGCGGTATATAACGGATGGAAATGTAAGTGACAGATACAATGCTGACTGGACTTCCGTCATTGGACAGACATGGATGTATAAGGAAAGTACTCCTTTCAATATTAAATTTCAACTAGGAGTGAAATTTTAACATTTTAAATGCAACTTTGTTGCAATAAATGATTATCTTTACAACACAGGGAAAGCCGAAAACCTTAAAGAGTAGGCCAAATTAAAAAAGTTTTATTATGGAAAACAAAAAAAAGATGAAGCTAAACATTGAAGATCTTAAGATTGAAAGCTTCGTAACTGCTTTGGACAAAGATTTGTCCAAAAAACTTCAAGGTGGTTTGGGAATATCTCCTGCAGGAGATCATGATCACCCAACCCATACCATAAAAACACAGGACAGGCTTCACGTTTGTGGAACGGTTCAGTGTTAATTATTGGCGATTTATCTTATAGGGCTGCCTTAGCAATAAGGCAGCTTTTTTATGAATTATAAAACAGGATAATCAATGTTTGGGCTGTATGAAATTTCAGATCGGAAATTATGATAAGCTTATGCCGGCGTCCGTCAAATCTGTATCCCGCACTATTGTTTAATCCTTATAAAAAAAGCTTTAAGCAATTCCTTTATTTGTTCTGATATTTTTTCTTCTATCAGCTTGTTGTCTGTCCCGGAGTATTGAAAATGTTTTGTCAGCTCTTCTATATGTAATGGTTTTTCCAGCAGCTGAAGGATGACTGAAGGAAACGGCTCCAGAAGCATATGAAACATTTCCTGATCAGTGGCATAAAAAATATTGTAATAGATATCTGTACCGGATTCCCGGGTATTTTCTTCTTTCCAGTTCCATCGGGATTCATGAATATGGATAAAGGGACTACGCATAAACTGTTTGTGCAGAAGCTCTGTTTCATTATTTTCCGATAATCCGGCTGCTTCATTTTGCAGCATCTTCAGCCGTGTCTGGAAGCATAAAGCTCCTTTATGCTGCTTCATAAACTGTATTTTGGCGGTTTCCAATTGATGAATATCAGAGAGATAGTCAACGTCTTTTTCAGGTAAGCTATGGATCGTTTCCAATAGTACCTTACCGAATTTTTCCAGACTTTGAGAATCAAAAATGGAATCTTCAATCCGAATCACAGTTTCCAGAGTCGCAAGAGTCTGGGGATAATAACGTTCAAAAAAGGCTTTCTTAGCTTTATAATTTTTCAGGATACAACCGCTTTCCGCATGAGTATCAGAAGAGGGAAGTTCCGGATGAAGAATGGAATTGAAAGTCCTGCCTTTCGTGACCATAAGCAAAGAAAGGGCAATACCGGCTGTACCGGTCATCAGCCCCAGGTCTTCACTTTTTTGAATTCCCCATACTGAATGCCCGGATTGTCTGCTTTTTTCCAATCCTTCTTGTACAATTTCAGTCGCAAGCAGTAGGGCTTCCTTATCATTAAAGGTATGATGATATTGGATAAGAAAATCAGCAAGTCCGCCGTAGCCGCTGAACAATATATAATTTTGTTTAGATCTTGTCCTGATATCGTTGATGCATCTGTCAAATGCTTGTATACAATCCTTTTTGTAGTCGAAACCGGCGGTCATTTTAAATGCTGCAATTCTTGCTGTTCCGATCCCGCAGGCCCCATGTGCCCAGGAGTTGAGGTCAAAATCATCCTGAAGGAAAGTTTCTTTAGTCCAATCAAACAGATTGGGTAGCTGGCTTTTAGAATGTTCCCATCTTAAATCCATCCAGTTGTTTTTTGACGGATTATAATACAGACTTTCGTAGAGGAATGCCTGCTCAGCAAGCCATATCAGTTCCTGATTATCAAAATACTTCCCCAGTTGAAGCAGAGAGAAACCGATACCGGAGTTTCCATGGGAAAAACCACATAAAGAATCTACAGAAAGCTGATTCGCTCCCCATTTAATTCCACGTTCCGCAGTCATAGCTTTATTGACAAGGGTTGTAAGCAATACCATTATGTCATCACAGACTTCCTTGCTTCTGGTATAATGGTACAGCAGGGTAAGGGTGATTAGGATTCCTGAAATTCCGATGAGCATGTCTTCTGTTTCCTCAGTAAGTATTTTCTTCCTGTATTTTTCATAAAGCTCTGAAGTATTTTTCAGATACAAATCTTTACCGGTAATCCGGAACAGCTCTAAACCAAGGTATATAGTCCCGCATATTCCGTCATACAGACTGGAACCGGAAATAATAGTATGGCTGGAAAAGTGATATATTCTGGAGAAAGATTTTTCTGCGGTGTCGAGATAACCTGTGATTCCGGTATGCTCGTATAATACAAGAAAGAACCATGCAATACCTCCGGTTCCGTTCCAGAGAGAGGGATTGAAAGCAAAAGAAAAATTTCCGGTATCGTGGTCATAGCCAATAGTATCCCAGTAACAGCCATTTTGATCCTGCTTTATTCTGGATAAAAGAAACCCGCTTATCTCATACAGGCCGTTTTCCAGTTCCTTAAGTTCTTTATTGATTATCATGATTTTTGATTTGAGCAATAGTTTGTCTGATCAGAAAAAGCAGGTATGACTCTTCAGAATTTACGATTCCTGCACGGTTATTGGTCATATGGACAAAGCTTAGTATTGCTTCATCTGTAGCCTCGGCCGGCAATTGGGAATCGGTATATTCTTTCCTTACTTTTCTGTTGGCTTCAATAAACCGGAGGAGAAAAGGATCCTGTGGATTCCAGATTTCCTCGGCTTTTTTATACAGAAATTCCTGATAAAGGTAGAATTGTTTTTGAAAAGCAGCCAGAAGACCACTTTTATACTCGTCCTGCTCATCCGGATCCAGTGAAAGAGGTACCGGCATCCAGCTTTCCACGAATCTGTCACACAATTGAATGATATGCTCATGCGAAAGCTCCATTCCTTTAAAAAATGCCAAATGGGTTTTCAAAGCAAGGGAATAGCGGTCAGAAGCGGTTAGCGGACCGCTTTCTGCAATCTGTTTAAGAATAAACCGGGATGATGCGTAAAACTGATTTTCTGCATGAACGATTGTTTCTGTATTGCCGTATCTCTCTGTTTCAGGAATATACAGCGCTTCCTTCAGGGTAATTTTCATCTTCATATCAGAATGTGACTCGTAAGAAAATATATGATGAGTAAGAATAGAACGGAACAGAGGAGATTCCTCGGAAGATAAATCAATCCGAAAACGGATATGATAGCCATTTTCAAAATACCGGATAAAGAAAAATCTTACCGTTTTTTCCAACCTTACCTGTATATCCTTAATTGCCGGATGTACGATCTCTTTTAATACCTGATCCGCATTACCTTCATGATACAGATAATAAGTGTCCCAGTTTGTTTTCATCATGTTAAAAATTATACCATTGAACCAAATGCTCAGTAACCCTATTCCGGGTATTGTCTACTGAAGGAAGGGCTTCTTCCAGATAAATATAGGATGCAGCTCTGTTCAGGAGTTTCCTGAAAAGATTAAACAGCAAGGGCTGTTCAAAATCTATAAATTGAGGTTTATAGTCATCTCTGTTGCCTGCTGCCTTTTCGGATGATTCTTCTTCCGGTATATAAGAGGACTGCAGATAGAGGAACAGAGAAGAAGGCATCCCTTTTTCTGAAAGCCACTGATGAAAGCGTAAAAAATAGATGCTGTCACTTTCATCGTTATTTTGTCCGGGAACAGCTGTTAAATTTACCAGCCATCCTTTACGGCGCAAAATAAGCTGATCTTCGAATACAATTCTGGGAAAAATCCGGATCTCCCTGCTGTGCTGCTGTTTTGAGAAATTCTGGTCAACAGCCTGAACTAACGGATAATAACTGACATAGATACAAGGATTGAACAAGGACATAAGCTGATAAAGATTAGACCTGTTCGTTATTGTTTCAAGACATAAATCGAATGCGTAGATTTCTTTTTTTGAAATGGTATGTATCAGGTATAGCCTATCTTTATCCGGCTGATAGCCAACGGCTATTTGGTCTAATGGGATCTGCTGTGATTTTTTCATCTGTGTATTGGATGACGGCATTTTTACTTCGTAATCAAGCAGAGGAGGATGAATATTGGCGTTAAAGCTTGAATCATCATTGAGCTCGATGAGCAATTGCTCCGGAAACAGCCGGTTGTTATAATTTCTATGTATTTGAGAAACCTCGGCATCAAATAAGTGAAGGAATCTGCCGCTCATTTTACCCATTCCCTGCATAAGTCCGTTGACGACAGCTTTTGTACCTTTTTCCGAGGGTTCATCAAAGAACTGTAAAAAAGCGGATCCGGTCAGGGACTGATGTTTTGATAAAGGCAATACATCAAGATTTTTCTGATAGATCCTTATTTCATCTGCTTTCTGGTTCTTTTGATCAAGGCTCTTCCAGAAAATATCTGACCAGGGAGTTATCGGGCTCTTCCGGGATAGATGATCTCCGGAGTCAGATTCATTTTTATGACGGTAATATTCGTGGTAAAAAGTAATAAGCGGAACATGTTGATTCTGATCGTATGTGGATGTAAAGAAACTGGTCACGCTGCTTTTCTCATTTCCCCTGATATCAAAAGCCGTTAAGCGGCTGGCCAGATCGGATAACAGCTGCCCGCACTTCTGAACTGTATTTTCATTGATTGTATGGTACTGGCTGGTAAAGACATCCTCATAGATAAAGCCTTCCTGCCGGTAATCTGTGGGCAGGTAAGGCAATTTTTCAAATCCCCCGCCGTTTTTATACCGGGTAAGGATATCATCGACTAAAGTTTGTCTCTCGTCTTTGGGGAGCTTAACAATACCTGCCTGATTTTCGAGCTCCGAAATAACATGGTCAAAGATTTCCGAGGTCTTTTTAAGGAGGATTTCCCGTTGAGGAATATCAGCTGTTCCGAATTCTTTTTTTGTTTCATGTAAAATAAGAACAAGCTCATAAAGCCGGTTCACAGATTGGTTGTTTTCTTTATATTGAGAAAGAAATTTCAGAAGATGGCTGTCCCAGTCAGGATCGATCTCAGAACATTCCAGGGTCAGTTCCAAAAAGCCGGAATCGATCAGTTTTAGCAGATAGCTTTGTAACGTTGGAAGGTCCGCGTCTATGTGTGCTAAAAGAAGATCTGTTAAAGATGACAGTGAGATATTTTCCTCAGGGCTATCGATCAGCTCCTTAATATATTGATTGATACCGGTCGCCTGGATTTCCTGAAAAACTTCAATATTCGCACAATTCATCAGGAAGCTGAAGCGTCCATCAGCTTCATTGATGCTGCTGTTGCTGTTTACCCGTAATAAACCCTGCAGATCGGGATGCTGTTCCATAAGTTTTTTTATCCTTTTCAGCAGTTTATTGTTCAGTCTTATTTTGCAATTCAGAGGGTATGCGGACGAATCCTGGGAATCATCATTACCTGAAGCCATTTTTGTAAGTCCCAGATAGGTAAATGTACTGAATGGTGATGTTTTATAGGTCATGCGGGTCAGATAGCGGAGGATGCTGAATTCAATACGTTCAGTATCTTTATTGAAGTCTGACGGAGGCATATCCGCGAAACCGTTGAGCTGTTCATACAGATCTTTGCTTGAAAGTAAAACCCCGTTTCTGAAAGGATATTCACCGGTAAGCTTTTGAATTTTCTTTCTGTGTAATACCCAATGCTCCCGGAACTGTGTTTCCCATAGCTGCTCAAATTCTTTACAGATTCTACCTGCATCCACCCAATCTTTCCAGTATCCTTTAAAAAGGTCAAAAGTTTCGGGTTGTATCTTTTGTACCAAAGTCATAGCATTCTGCCGGCTGTTGTAAACAGAACGCTTCAGGTTCAGAAGCTGTTTTTGTTCCCGGCTGTCAGTACTTTTTTCGATAAGGGTGTATAATTGATCACACAACTTTTCATTAGAGGTCCTATGTCGTTCTGTAATCTTCTGCCATGTATGGAGCTGATCATGCAAATCCGGAATAACAAGTGTATTTAAGCTTTGTACCGGCATTGCGGCAAATCGAGTGAAGATATAAGGTAAAATATTCAGGCTCATCTTTAAAAATTATTTTCCGAGTTCCAATTGATTTTTAACTAAATTAAAATAGGCCCCTTTTGATTTTGTCAACTCCTCATGAGTTCCCTGCTCTACAATGCTTCCTTTATCCATAACAATGATATTGTCAGCGTGAACTACGGTACTCAGTCTATGGGCCACGATCACAACGGTTCTGCCCCGGAAGAAACTGTTCAGGTTTTCAACGATTAGTTTTTCATTGTTGGCATCCAGAGAATTGGTGGCTTCGTCCAGAAATATATAATCCGGCCGCCGGTAGATCAGGCGTGCGATGAGCAGACGTTGCTTCTGGCCCTCGCTCAGTCCGGCTCCATCAGTTCCGATCAGGGTTTCATAAGAAAAAGGCAGACTTTCAATGTATTCTTTCATATTCACCATTTCACAGGCTTTTTTTACCCGGAACAAATCTTTTTCCGGACATCCCACCCAGATATTTCCGGCTATGGTATCTGTAAAAATAAATGAGTCCTGCATCACAGCACCGCAAAGCTGTCGTAAACTTTTGGCATTGATCATTTGCAGGTCCTGTCCGCCGAAAAAGACGGTTCCCTGTGTAGCCGGGAAAAATTTAAGCAGGAGTTTTATCAGTGTTGTTTTACCGCTTCCACTCATTCCTACAATAGCGGTTACCCGCCCGGCAGGAATACTCAGGCTTATATCCTTTAGCACTTCGGGAGATAGCTTTCCATATCGGAAATGGACATGATATAGCTGAATAGAACCTGGTCTTCCCTTAGCCAGAGTTAAGTTTGAAAAGGCATCTTCCACAGGTTCATATTCTACTTCTGAAATACGCTGCAGGCTGAATTTTGCGGTCTGCATGGAACGGATAAAATCTGAAAGCTGATTAACCGTACCATTTAAAGCACCATACATATAAGTGATGGCAAGCATGGCTCCGAGTGACAGCTGGCCATTGATAACCAGGGAGGCCGTTAAAAAAGTAGTCAATACCCCGGCTGTTTCATTGATGAAAAGAGCTACTCCCTGTATTCGCTGATCCAGTCTAAGGCTTTCCATTTTAACGGTGTAGGCTTCTTCCTGCATGGATTTCCAGAGTTGGTTCTTTTCCATTTCCGCTCCTGTCAGCCTTATCTCTGTCATGGCCTCAAAGGTTTCTATCTGATGGCGCTGGGTATTGGCCAGCAGGCTGAAAGTCCGCTGATCCAGGCGCCTTCTCTTTTCTTCAAAAAGATTGGTCCAAAATACACTGACAATACTGGCAGATAAGAACAATATAAACAGCTTCCAGTTATAATAGCACAAAAGTCCCCCGTTTACGATCAGAATTATAATGGAAAGCCCTGCACTGACACAGTGCTTCGTAAGGAATTCCTCTACACGCTGGTTATCATAGATCCTTTGCAGATTATCTCCACTGCTCCTGTATTCGAAAAAAGTAAGGCTGAGCTGCATAAGTTTATCTACAAACTCATAGATCAGTTTTATACTGATATTCATTCCCACTTTAAAAAGAATCCTGCTGCGGAAAAAATCCGTTAATATCCTGCCGGTAAACAAGAGAAGCTGGCCTATACAGATCAGGGATAATATTCCGATATCTTTTCTGGCAACAGCTTTATCCACAACTGCCTGGGTTAGCAATGGAATAGCTAAGGTTAGCAGAGTAGCTGCTAAAAGTGTGACTATGATAAAGGAAATATTTTTATAATGATTATCTATCCGTTTCAGTAAAGAAAACAGGTTTACCGGTGGCTCCGGCTGATTCTTTATTCCGTCAAATATTTCTGTTTTTTCCAGAAAGAGTGCAATTCCTTTATCTTCCTCTCCTGGAGCTTTCCAGTGTTCCAGAAAATCACTGAAGGTATAGCGCATATTTTTTCCCAACGCCGGATTTCCTATATAAGCATGTTTTTCAGTAAGGTTCCATAAAACAACAAAATGATTATGGTCCCAATGAAGGATGCAGGGAAGCGGTGCCTTCTCAAGCAGTATTTTCTGGCTGACTTCTGCGGCTAATGTTTTGAATCCAAGCTTTTCCGCTGCATAGGTTAAGCCTGATAATGAAGTACCCTGGCTGCGTACGTCACAGAGATCGCGTAAATAATTCAGTGTTATTTCTTTTCCATAATAGGCCGCAATCATTCTGAGACATGTCGGTCCGCAATCCATAGTATCCAACTGCCGGAAAAACGGATAATGTTTTCCTTTAAAATAATGTTTAATTCTTCTAAGGATTGTATTTTTCATTGTTGGATCATATGCTATTGATAGATTAAAGGTGACTTTAAAAGTTTTGGTCAATTACTATTAACAAACTCAATAATCTTCCAGCTTGCGGTATAGTCAAACTTATTAATGCAATTTAGTTGCAATATATAAAAAATATTTATTACTGAAAATTTTTCTTTTTTGAATCGGGGCTTATGTGGCTGGAGCTTGTTAGATCCAGGGGAAATTCTGTATGGTGGGATCAACTTTTAAAGGGAAAAACGACTCATATTATCACGTATTATCACGACGATAGATTAACCGGGCTGGTATTATCGTCTTTTTTTTGGGAGACCTAGCGTCAACCAGCTGAAGAGATCGGTTCTGGAATTCTGCGGGGTAAAGCCGGTTAAAGTAACTTTTATAGGAATCATCAGAAACTCTACAGAAGCACAGCGGTTACGATGGCTGAAAAAGATAAACGAACTGGGGAAGAAACTGAAATGAAGCTTTGAACGGGAAGTGAAGTGAACTTTATCTGGTATCAGGAACCTGAGATACCAGATAAAGCTCCAGTTATTCTTTTACAGCCCTTTCTTCCCTTTTATCCAATAAGCCTGCGACCGGATGCATTTGGGATCTACTCCTTTGGCTTTAAGAAACTTTCTGATCAGCGGCATTTTGGAACCATTGCCAGTGAGGTAAAAAACAGCATCATTGTTGTAGACTGCTTCTTTTTCCTCTTTCAGGAAATCAGTAAGGGCTTCTATCATGTTCATGGTACTGTTTTTAGGACTGTGGTAGCCATAGAGGTTCAACGATTTCAATGCTGAAGAATCTTCCAGCTCATGAAGGCACATAAAGGAAGAATTGGTTTCTTCTGCTGCTTCCTTAATGCAAAGAGCGCTTCCCAATGATGTTTCATCCCCTATAGAAAAATGAATTCTGGCACCAGGCTCAAAAAACCGTTTTCCTCTTGGCATTATCATCCTCATAGAATCACCTACAGACAGCCGGCTTACAAAATTGCAGCCTATGGCATCTGCGTTATGAAGATGGAATATTACGTCAAAAGTTCCCGCCTCTCTGTTAAAACTGAAAGGTGAATAATTGCGGTAATCCCTGTCATTTATTCTAATCGCTATGGCGTAGGCAGGCTCAAAAGGAACATCTTTTAAATCTGTGGCAAAACGTATACGGCGAAGGGTATTGGAAATCATTCCGGCATCAGTGACGGTACATTCTTTAAATTTTGAGGACCAAACATTTTCTACGGTGTCATTGATCCATTTGGGTAAGCTTGGCATAACTAATTTTTCTTGCAAAGAAAGCTTCAAAATTGAAATATACCGATAGCTGTTTCAGGGAATTGATTGGACTATTCGTGGTTTACGGTGTATTCCTGTTTTTATTACGGAATTCTGAAGGAGGCTGTCCCTCCAGCTTAGAAAACAAACGGCTGAAATAAGTGTGATCACTGTATCCCAGCTCATAAGCAATTTCTTTTACCGTAAGATGGGTATAAACCAGTAAACGTTTTGATTCTGTTAAAATTTCCTGATGGATCCAATGCTGTGCCGGTTTTCCTGTTGTCTCACGAATAATTTCCGTGAGGTATCCTCTTGAAATGTTTAAAATTTCTGCATATCCCGATGGACTTTTCAGCGTTTTGAATTCTTTCTTTACCAAAATCCTGAAAGCTCTCGAGAGCTGTAAGGCCCGGTTTTCATTCGATGCTTCGCAGCTGTATTCATTGGAATAGATGAAAGAAAACATGCCCAGAAAAGCATTGAGAAAAGAACGTATAACAAGAAATCCCTCCTTAGAAGACAGAATCTCATTGGTGACTGAATCATAAAGCAGCCATGCGCAAGAATTTAATTTTTGAAACCGGTTTTCATCAATAAATAACGGTTTGATTTCTACTAATGTTTCTTCAAATACAGAACGTACCAGATCCGGAATAAAATCTGCCCTTACTGCAACGAACCAACCTGAAACATTATCCATGATCAGCCCCTGATGCACCTGTCCGGGCAGAACACAAAAAATACCTTTCTTTTTTGCTTCAATGATATTGAAGTCTACCATCATTTTTACATGTCCTTTTTCCAGGCAGGTAAAAATATAATAGCTGTCCCGGTGTATTCCCTTGTCCATGAGAATATCATCCGCGCTTTGGGAGCGTTTCTCAAATCTCTCCACAAGAAATCCATGCTGAGAGATGCTGTTCATATCATAGGTGGGAATGGTATGCTTCATTTTTCAATACAAAAGTATGGAGATTAAAGATATTCCAGAAAAATTATGGAGGAATTCTTTGAAAAGCTTTAAATAGCAGCAAGCATAGATATGCAGATGCGGTCTCTGTCTGAATATTCAAAAATACGTAAATTAGCCGGTAGAACCATTCGAAATATCTTTTAGAATAACCCGCCATGTCTAAACTGAAAACCGCAAGAGAACAGAAGAACCTTACCCAGGAAGAATTATCAGAAAGATCGAAGATTTCTGTAAGAACCATTCAAAGGATAGAGGCGGGAACGGAACCGAAAGGATATACCCTTAGGGCATTGGCCCAGGCATTGGAAATAGATGAAGCTTCGTTACAGGATACTGTAAGCATTACTGAAGAAAAGGAAGCAGCCTCAAATGAAACCATAACGGTAATGAACGAAGAACAGGCTGAGGTGAATTATTCTCTTATCAAAATAATCAATCTTTCTTCATTGTTGTTCACGCTGTTGCCGCCATTGAATATTTTCGTTCCGCTTATGCTGATGTTTGGTTTGAAACAAAGAAACAGCCTGGTCCGTCAGATCATTTCGGTTCAGATGATATGGACGGTAATGGCTCCTATTGTCTTCATGCTGGGAATCTTTTTAAAGTTCGGAAAACAGTTTACCCTGATCCTTATGATCATCATTGTTCTTTCCAATGTGTTTATCATCCTTCGTAATTCAGCCGAGATAGATCGGAATAAGAAGTTGTATTTCAGGCTGAAATTCAGTATGATATAAGATCTGTCAGGACTTTGACGGGTTTTTGTCGGGTTTATTTTTAGCAGAAAAACGGCTGGAAATCTAATCTTTGTCAAAAAAATAATAATGACAAAGTCTTCAGAATTTATCCTTCCTTTTTTTATTTTGTTCATCAATATAATTCATGCCCAGACAGAAAAAACAGATCCTCTTTATAAAACAATTATGTCGAAAGACAGCCTGTTTTTTTCGGCAGGCTACAATACCTGCAATATTAAAAAGATGGAAAGCCTGTTAAGCGATACGTTTGAATTTTATCATGACAAAGGTGGCTTTGAGGACAAAAATAAATTTATAATTGATTTTAAAAACGGATTGTGCAAGTCTCCGGAAACCTTTCAGTTAAAGAGAGTGCTGATTGAGAAAAGCACTGAGATTTATCCCATGTATAAAGACGGAAAGATATATGCTGCCATTCAGAATGGTAACCATCTGTTTTATGAAAAGGAAGGAAATCAAGCTGAGAAACTTGTAGGGGAGGCAAAGTTTACCCATCTGTGGATGCTGGAAAATGCTGAGTGGAAACTTAAGAGTTCATTGAGCTTTAATCACCATCCAAAGCAAACGACTGATAGTGAAACAATGTTTGATAACGATCAGTCGATGCAAAGCTGGCTGAATGAAAATAATATTCCCGCCCTGGGACTAGGAATTATCGAAGGAGGAAAACTACAGCAGGTAAAAGTTTTTGGAGATCTTAAAAAAGGAGTTTCGGCTCCCCGCGATGCCTATTTCAATGTAGCGTCTCTCACCAAACCTGTTACAGCAATGGTAGCATTACGTTTGGTAAGTTCAGGAAAATGGAAGCTGGATGAACCTTTAGATGCATACTGGACAGATCCTGATATCATCAGCGATCCGAGACATAAGAAACTTACAACCAGAATTATCCTGAGCCATCAGACCGGTTTTCCCAACTGGCGATGGATGAATGCTGACAAAAAGCTGAACTTTCAGTTTGATCCCGGAACACAATATCAATATTCAGGAGAAGGTTTTGAATATCTGCGAAAGGCGCTCGAAAAGAAGTTTGGAAAATCACTTGAACAGCTTGCCAAAGAGCTTATTTTTCAGCCTCTCAAAATGAGGAATACAAACTATATTTGGGATCAGAATACTGATGAGTCAAGATTCGTAACAGGATATAATGAAAAGGGAAATGCTTATCCAATAGAAAAAATTAAAAAGGCGAATGCTGCCGATGATCTGCATACTACGATCGAAGATTATGGGAATTTTATGGTCAGCGTTATGAAAGGAAAAAACCTGAAGCCGGAAGTCTTCCGTGAGATGACCAAAAAGCAGGTGAAAACAAAAGAAAATAAATATTTCGGCTTAGGCTTTGAAATGTATGATCTCGGAAACGGAGATTATGCCCTGGCTCATGGCGGAGCTGATCTTGGTACGCGATGTATCGCTATCATATTGCCGAAAACCGGAAAGGGAATCCTGATATTTACCAATATAGATGACGGGTATAAAGTATATGAAAAGCTGGTTATCCATTATCTGGGAGAGCATGGGAAGAAAATTTCCGATATAGAAACAGATAGAAATTAATGGTAAGTTCTTTTTAGCTTCCTGGAATCTGTGGTACTAAAGGTTTATATTTAAAAGGACCTGATGATCATGAAATACCTGCTTTTTATTCAGAAGCAGGTATTTTGTAAAGGTATATTTTCAGCAAATGATGCATCAGGCTTATTGAATATCAAATTTTTTTCTGGCCAGAAGGCTTTTGTAATATCTGCTGGTCATATCATACAGAAGAAGTTCGTGTAATCTGTTTTTAACGGGGAAAAGTCTGTTAACGGTCATGTGAAGGTAACTGCTGAGATACCTCAGATAATCTAAATTGTTCTTTTCGGATATTGCTTTAATTTCCTCCATGACAGAATTTAGTTCCTTATTTCTTTTATCAATAAGCGGGTATATTTTTTCAAAACCATCTGTGAGATAAGTTCTGCCGATGACATCATTGATTACCTGTGTATGTTCTCTGTATTTTGCGTTAAACTGTTTGGAGTTATACATATCGAATCCGAATTCGTTTTTAAAACTTTTAGCCAGCCCTTCTGTCAGTCTGAGCTTTTCTTCAGTGCTTATTTTTGAGCAATCCAGAAAAGATATGATAAGAAGTATTCCTGCCAGCCATCTGTTGTCTTCTGCTTCATATTTAACTATATTCCGGATGATCTTAATGATATAGCTGCTGTCTGTGCAGAAAACTGTCTCAGCCTTTTCAATCAGAAGCTCGTGATATCTTTCCATTTCACGATTGTACGTATCAAACTGTACTTTGGTAATGAGTCTGTTCTGAATTTTAGGATGTAATGTCTTATTGAGTGATGAGATGATGGTTCCGATATTGGAGACATCTGTCACGCATAATCTTAGTCTGATATGATAGAAGGGATCACTAAATCTTATAAAGAAAAATTTTCGGATCAGATTTTTTTTGGTTAATGAATGGGTCAGAGAGTATAGATCATTCACTAATAAATGATCTGCAGTTCTATATCCTGTGTATATCTTAACGTAAATCCATTCACTGCCAAGTGCGAATTTTCTTTGTATCTTTTTCATTGTGCATCACAATATAATGGTAAAATAACCTCTTGTCTGTAAGCATTTCCCTCCTGATCTTTTAAAACAGAATGCTGTTCATCAAATAAGAATTCAACGATTTTTATTGTTTTCTTATTCTTTATCTCTTTTAAAAACATTTTAATATGCTCTGTTTTTCCGGATTCGATGAGAAGCTCATTGTCACCAATACAGAGTAAAAAAAGATCAGGAATATGTTTATCATTCATCCATTTCCTGAATGACAACAGCAAAAGCTCCTCATCTTCTTCTGCAAAAATATGTTCCAGCTCTTCTGTCCTGATGATCCAGGTGGCGAGCGATATGATTACATTTTTATATCTTATTCTCGGAGTATAGAGCAGGTCCCAGTCAAAAGGAAAGCTGATGATTTTTGTATCCTGAAACTGGAGATCACATAAAAATCTGTAAACCGATAAATCAGATAATTTGTAGTTATGCGCTGTTGACAAGACAGGTTTTATCATCTTATTGAGCGTTTTTGAGCGCAACAGGATCCTGTTATTTTTTACAGATATCATCAGATCATTAAGAGGAATGCGGGACTCTTTTTCTCTGTCAGAAGCCGTTAAACAGGTTATTTCATAGTTTCTGATATGTGGTCTGGTGGAAATATTTCCCAGGCGAGGATTAGGAAGATGCACGATTTCCGCTAAAATTTCATTGCTTAATTCCTGCTCTTTTTGGGTTATTGTAGAAATAAGGTCTTCAATGTCCTTATCTACATGTGAAAAACGGGTCAGTAATTTAACTCCGGACTGATCGCCCAGATATTTCAGTCTGGGAAGAGTCTGCATTCCGATATTTACAAAATCCAGCGAGGTATAAAATACCGGGTAAAAATTATTAATATCGTTATTTAGATCTGCTTTTTCGTCTTCTAATCTTATTTCCTGTATATATTCTCTTTTCCGGGAGATGATCTCTCTTAATACAGATGATTTTTTAGGCTTTACCTCTATTGCCGGCAATTCAAAATCTTTAATCAGCGAATTGGTATAGTTATTCCCATAATCTTCAATAGGATATCCAAGACCAATATCAACATCCAGAACATGCAATAAAGGAATTTCCTCTTCTTCGTATATTTCCTGAAAAGCAGAGATGAATTTTTTCAGGCTTTGGTTTTCATTTTCAAAATACTCTAATGAATTTAAATAGGATATTGCCTCTTTAATTTCATTAATGGTTTCTTTATTAAGATTTGCCTTTTCAAACTTTCTTTTCAGATCGACCTGTATCAGCTCTTTTCTTTTATATTCAATATTCAGCTCACGGATCATATTTTCGATACTTCTGTAAGCTTTGACCTGATCCTTCTCTTCATTGATATTATTCAGCAGGGCATTGATCTGTTTCAGCTTTTGATTGATCTGAAGTAAGCCGGCTCTCTCTGATAATTCTGTTATTTTATTGAGTAACGGTTCTCCTGTGATCTGAGGGGCAAGCTCACTTAAGATAATCTGAGAATCAATTAATTCATCAATATAATCCCGGATCTCTTCTTCTGAAAACTCTGTGCTGAGCTCAGAAAAAAGTTCAGATAATGGGGCTCCGTCTTTCGACCGGGCTATTATTTTTTTTAAATAGCCTGAGATTTCAACATTGATCACATCGAATTTGAAATCCTTATTGTTTTCTGCTTTTTTTACAAAATAATATCTGTGGCTATTTCCAGCTTTATAAAAAGTATCGTTGGCAAAATATTTCAGTGAGGTTTTTACTTCTTTTCTGTTTTGCAGGTAGCTGATTAAATTTGAAAAAAAGCTCATATCTAATCTTGCAACTCTCTCATATGGAGAGGAAATGATCATACTGCTTATATCATCACTAATATTGCCTATTCCAATTCCTGAGAAAATCCCGAAAGGAGTAGACCTTGTTCTGATTCTGTTCCAATATTTGAGAAGAGTGAGCTTATGTTTTTCATTCAGCTGTTCCGTATTGACTATTTCTTCATAGAACTCAGGAGATGAAATGTACAGAGATTCCATAAAGAAAGCATTCTCCTTTATCCTTTCATATGAAAAAGGAGCATGTTCCGAATAAGGGAGGGAAGGACAGCGTATGATAAAGTGTCCGAAATCTTTATATTTTACTTTTATCGTTTTTTTCATATTAAAAAAAAATGACTCCACTGAGTTCCTGTATGATAGAATGAATTGAGCAATACAAGGCCGGTTCCTGAAAGGCCATCCAGTAAACTCAGGTTATTATGATTGTCTTTTTTGTGATAAAGCTCTATGGTTTTATCGAGCCAGAATTTTTCGCATTCGGCCAATTCCGGAATCTTATATTTTTGATTCAGAATATGATAAATAAGGCTTATTCCTGAGGTACCATGGCATATTTCGCTGTCCTGAACCAGGTTTTTATGCAAATCTTTCCTTTGGGTGTTGTAAAGCAATATTTCTATTGCCTGCTGGTTCAGTTCCCGGTTCATCAGGACTTCAGACGCTTTTAAGAGAGCCATACAGATCCCGAGATCACCATAGCACCAGGCCAGTCTGCTTCCTTTGGTGCTGTCTCCCACAGAGGTATATGGAAACTGTGAAACATAGATCTGACGGTCTATTTTTTGTGACAGAATATAGCTTACAATACCTATGGAAAGATCGTTAGCTATATTTTTGTATGAAAAACCGATTTCAATGAGCTTGCACAAAAACAGCAATATAGCCGATAAGCCATGGGATAAAGAAATATCAGATACTTTATTGAAATTTAAAAATGTAACTCCGCCTTTGCCGTCACTGATTTTATTTTTGTCCAGACTTTCCAAAATACTTTGTAGGGCCTTTCCGGCAATTTTGTTACCTTCTTTAGCTCTTTCTATAAAGTAAAATCCTATTCCGATGGCTCCATGCAGGAAATCAAAATTTTGAGAAGATAGATATTCTTCAACTTCTGCAGCCAGATATTCATCAATGCTTTTTGACACAAAGGCAAAAGGCTTTTTATTATTCAGATGCAGATATCCTATCCCCAGACAGACCCCGGAAATCCCTCTTGAATACGATGCTGAAATGATTTCCTGTTCTATATCAGAATAAAAATTATCAATATAGCCATTGACTTTTTTAGAATATTCAGGCTGTATTTTAGAATATTCAGATAAGAAAATCATATGACCTATATATCCTGTAAGCAGACCGTAGTTGTTTCTTTCCTTATCGGATACTATCCTCTGTGCTATTTCATGTACAATTTGCTTCTCCATAAATTAAAAAAGTTTCATAATAAATAAATATTACGAAACTTAAATTTTGTAAAAGTGATAAGTTTATCCTAGTCCAAACTCCTGGCATAATTTTGAGCCACAACCTTTATCTTCTGTAGATGTTTCTCCACATCCAAAGGTTTCAGGAGTTAATCCCAGTCCTGGTTTTTTTCCTCCTCCTTTTACTTGTTCCATTGCTTTTTTGTCCAGATTAGCTACGACGCTTTTTTTTAGTGTAAGTTTTTTCATTTTCATGTGAAATCTTATATTTGGTTATTAATTCGTAGCTAAAATATAAATTTTTTTTAATATTATGGTATGTTCAGGAAAATTACATATAATTATTTTTTTACTTCTGTTTATGAATCTCTTTTCCCAGAACCGGAGGTTTGTTTATGAATATCAATATATCCCGGATTCGACTAAGATTCAGGATAAAAGGAGTGAGCTGATGTATCTGGACATTACTCCCGGATTTTCCAGATTCTATAGTGGTGAAACCTTTAAAAATGATTCTATTGCCAAGGCCATTCTTGATAAGCAGATGAAAGCGACAGGAAAAATTGAAAATATACCGCAATCTGCCGCCTCTAAGAATAATACAGTTAAGTATACTGTCATTAAAGATTATTCTGACAACAGTCTTTTTTTTATTACCAGGATGGGACGAACTAAATATAATGTGTCAGATAACCGGGTTATGAAATGGTCTGTTCAGCCGGATAAAAGTATGATTAATGGATATCATGTGCAGAAAGCAACGGCTGAATTCGGGGGCAGAAAATGGACGGCATGGTTTTCAGCTGATATTCCGGTTCAGGATGGTCCTTATAAATTCAGAGGACTGCCGGGCATGATTCTGAAAATAGAAGATGCTACGGGGAGCCATTCTTTTACTTTAGCCGGAATAAGAAAGCTTTCAGATCAGGAAATTGAAAATATGACACCTACGGGAAGCTTTGTTTTTGATTTTGGAGATAAAGTGGACATAGATTTTCCCAAATATAAGCAGCTTTTCTCAGAAAGCAGAAATGATCCGGCCAAGTCATTACGAGTGACTCTTCATGATTTGGATAAGGTCAATGTGAATGGAGCAATGGTCGATAAAAACGCTTATATCCGGGAGAGGGAAATGCAGATGAAAAAAGCAATAAAGGAAGATAATAATAGCATTGAAATAGATATGCTTCGGAAATAATTTTGAAAGATAGCCTTATAGCTCAAAAAGAGGCTGTCTCAAAAGTCAAATAATTCGGCTTTTGTCATTCTGACGAAGGAAGAATCTTATTGATGGTCAGTTGTTTGAGATTCTTCATTACATTGCATTTCATTCAGAATGATACTTTTGAGACAGCCTCTTTTTATTCATGTCTATATACTATTTTACCTTTTCCAGAAGATATAATTTAGCTCCGGAAAATGCCAGCTTAGGCATCAGATTCCCTTCCAGAACCATGGTCTTATTGTTCACATCAATAACGGAAATATAATTATTAGAATTGTATTCTATATAGTTCTCCTTTTCTTTGGTTACAGGATTCTTTCCGAATTCCAGAGAATATTTTACCCAATCCTCCTTATCAGAGCTGCAATGAACCGATTTGAACTTAGATTTTTTAGCCTTGAAAATAATCTGGTCAAAGCTGTCCACACAATCAGAAGTAAAAGAAGCTTCCGGATTCTGGTCTTTTGAAAAATCTTCAAACGAACCTTTATAAACGCCTACCACTTTCCAGGTTCCATCCAAACGGTCTTCATCAATTTTTCCTTTGGCTTTGCTTACCGCCCAGCTGATTCCGTTTACTGTTCCTTTTACCGCTTTGTAACCTAAGTTTACCGCTCCTGATACTACTTTTGTAGCCGTTCTTACTACACAGGAATTGAGAACAATAAGAGCCGAGGCCAGAAATAGTATTTTCTTCATTTTGTCAAATTTTTTATTTAGCGAAGATAGTATTTTTAAAAAACTCTTTATTTTGTGATTTGTGGTACAATAAATAATAACAAATAACTATAGTTTTTATTTTTCATCAAAATACCTTTTAAGATCAGATATGTTTTTGATATCCAGATCATCGGCCTGTTTCCTGCGCATCATCAGTGCATAGGAATTATTAAACCCAAGAGGCTCTAACCACTGAATTCCATATTTCTTTTCAAATTCCGAATTTACATACTGATAGGTTTTATCAGCACTTTGGGTAACATTTCTGATGACCTGAGATGTGGGCTTTAAAAGGACAAGAAGTCCGGTTCCTGTATATTCAGGATAAAAATCAATAGCATCATTCATTAAAGCGTCAAAACAGATCTTGGTTCCTCCCAGGCCGGTTTTTGTTTCTGCTTTATAATCAGTATAGCCTTCAATAAGCATGGTATACATTTCTGCAAGAATATACTGCTCACCAAAGATCTTTGAACCGATCCGTACAGTTCCTGAATTTCTTTTCCCGGGGCTTTTATAAAGATTATTCCTGATCAGAAAATCCTTTGCGATCTTTTCCGGGGTTTGGTTGAGGTAATCGGATCTGTAGTTCAAATCCGTCATAATAGAATCATTGAATTTTCCTGCCAACAGATTTAAGGTTTTTTCAAGTTGCGGAAATTTTTCAAGTGTTTGGGTCTTGATGATTGGTGCTGCAAAATAAGGCGGGAATATCTTTTTATCATCTTCCAGCACATAGAGGTCAAAGGCTTTAATTCTTCCATCTGTAGAATATCCGCTGATCAGATCAAGCTCTTTCTCATAAGCTGCTTTATACATGATAGCATCATTTACTACTAATGGGTTTACATCAAGTCTGTAGACGGAACGTAAGCCAATATCCCCGTCCTGTCTTCCCATAAATTCGGGGGTAAAGCCTGCTTTGATGGTCTGATGTGAAAGAGAGATTACTATATAGTAGGCACCTGCCAGAAGAAAAATGGCTGGAAGTACATATTTCAGTTTGCGAAACAATTGATATCCCGATTTCTGTATGATAGCGATTACCTGATCCATCAGAATAGCAAGGAGTGCGGCAGGAATGGCACCTGCCAGGATCATATTGGTATTATTGAGCGAGATCCCTCCAAAGATAAATTCTCCCAAACCGCCTGCTGCAACAAAAGAGGCTAAGGTTGCCACTCCGACATTGATAACAGCAGCCGTTCTTATACCGGCTATGATAACGGGCATAGCCAAAGGCAGTTTTACTTTAAAAAGAAGCTGGCTCCTGTTCATGCCCATTGCTGTTGCAGCCTCAACAACTGCCGGGTCTACTCCTGTAATTCCTGTATAGGTATTTCTGATAATTGGTAAAAGAGCGTAGATCAGCAATGCGGCGATAGCAGGCTCAGGGCCTATTCCAAAGGCAGGAATCATAAATCCCAGCAAAGCAATACTGGGAATAGTCTGTAAAATCCCAGCAGTACCTAATACCGCGCCGGAAAGCTTCTTTTTTCCTGCAATAAGTATTCCCAAAGGAACTCCGACAATAATCGCCAGAAACAAAGAAAATAAAGTAAGCCCAAGATGCTGGATGATCTGGGTTATTAGTTTTTCGTGCTGTTCCAGAATAAACTGCCAAAGACTTTGCTGCATCATGTAATCAGTAATTTTCTATAATGGTTAAATGCCTTTATTAGTTCTTCATGAACTTCGTTATTTTTCTGATCTAAGTTTAAATCTTGTAAGGCATTCCAGACACTTGTATTTTGATCAAATGTATCATATAAAATATCAGGTGTGAGAAAAGGGTTGATATCCTGAAATTTAGTGATTTTATATTCTAATAAAAGCCGGCTTTCAGCAAAAAAGTCACGGGCAAAATCATTTTCAGGATGGTAAATCATTTCTTTTGGGGTGCCGGTCTGTACTATTTTTCCCTGATCCATAAGGCATATCCGATGCCCCAATTCAAACGCTTCCTGTACATCATGGGTGACCAGCAGGATGGTTTTTGTTTTGAGTTCTTCCAGCGATTTAAATTCTGAATGAATATCCGCCTTGGTAATATTATCCAATGCTCCAAAAGGCTCATCCATCAGTAGAACCGGAGTATCTGCAATCAGGGCTCTTGCAATACCGACCCGCTGCTGCTGTCCGCCACTTAATTCATGGGGGTATTGTGAAAGGGTTTCTTCAGAAAGATGAAGTTTGGCTAACAGTTCATGGGTTTTTCTCTCTGTTTCCTTTTTGTTCCATTTCAGCAATTCTGGGACAACCGCAATATTTTGCCGGATCGTATAATGAGGAAATAAACCGGAATGCTGCATCACAAAACCGATACCCATCCTCAGTTCTTCTGCTCTCCGGTCCAGGATGTTTTTTCCGTTGATAAGGATATTCCCTGAGTCTGCTTCTATAAGACGGTTGATCATCTTAAGAGTCGTTGTTTTACCACAGCCGCTGGTTCCTAAAAGCACAAAAATTTCCTGGTCCTTGGCCTGGAAAGAAATATGATCTACCGCTTTTTTTCCGTTAAAGCTTTTGGAAACTGATTCTACTGTAATCATGGGTAAAAATTATCGGGCAAGCCGTATTCCTGTAAACTGCCATTTTAAACCGGCCTGAAAGAAATTACGGTAAGTATTTCTGCTGTGTCCCGGTGGAGTTGCTTCTGAGGCACCGCGTAAAACCATCTGATTGACCATAAATTTACCGTTATATTCACCTACAGCACCTGCTTCTTTTTTAAAATGAGGGTAGGGGAGATAGGCAGAATTGGTCCATTCCCAGCGGGTTCCCCAATCAAAATAATCCGATGCCACTTCCCACTCCGCTTCAATCGGAAGGCGCATTCCTTTCCAGGATGCAAAGGCGGCTGCCTCATAGAAACTGATATGACATACAGGGGCTTCAGGATCTATTTCCTGTAATCCGTTCAAAGTATAATTCAGCCATTTATCATCAATGAAATGCCAGTATAAAGGAGATTTTACATGATTTTGCTTCACCCAATCCCATCCTTCTGCGTGCCAGTGTCTGAAATCAGTATACCCGCCGGACTCCATGAATTCTAAATATTCTCTGTTGGTTACAAGCTGGCTGGCAATTTCAAAGTCGTTAAGAAATACTTTATGCCTTCCTGATTCATTATCAAAGCAAAATCCTTCTCCATTAAAACCAATTTCATAGATCCCTTCAGAAAAACTAAGCATCCGTGTATTCTGCAGACCGGTCTGCACAGGCTTTCTTTCTTTGGTGTAGGCAGGAAAAACAGGATTGTGGCCTAAAATATATTTGATATCCGTAATTAATAATTCCTGATGCTGCTGCTCATGATTAAGGCCCAGCTCCAGGATCGGTTCAATGGTTTCATTCATGAATTCACTCTCAAGGAAAGCTTTCATCTTCTCATCTACATATTTTCTATAGAGATAAATATCTGAAACAGAAGGACGGCTGAGATTTCCACGATCAGTACGTATAACCCTTGCTCCTACAGTTTCATAATAGCTGTTGAAAACAAAGTTGTACTGAGAATCAAAAACCTCATATCCGGGAAAGCTCGGAATCAGAATAAAAGTTTCAAAGAACCATGTGGTATGGCCCAGATGCCACTTGGGTGGGCTTACATCAACAACAGGCTGTACTACATAATCTTCAATTTCCAGTGGAGCACAGATTTCTTCAGAATGCCTGCGGATATCCACATATTTTTTCAGAATATTTTTTGTGGTGATCTGTGGTGTCATGTCTTTTAGTTTATTGGAGTATTTTATGTTGAAAGGATCATGGGTTTAGTGTAGAATCATCTGTTTTTTATTTCACCTGCCAGATAGCATCTACCAACCATTTTTTGGAATCTTTAATTTCTCCTGTCATTGTGAATCCTGATTTTTCGCATAATTCCGCAATCTGTTCAATAGAGAATTTTTGTGAAATTTCCATATCGATAAGTTCATTTTCGTCAAAAGAAATGTTTTCATTACCAATGGTTACATCTTGTTTTACAGTACTTACCAAAAAACTTTTGCAGGCTCCGCTTACAGGATCATAGGTCTGATAATGCTGAAACTGTTCAAGATCAAAATTAGCCTCCAGTTCATTGTTGATACGTGTCAGAAGATTGAGATTAAAGGCCGCTGTAATTCCTTCTTTATCGTTATAGGCATTCAAAATAGTATGGGGATTTTTTTTAAGATCAAAACCGATCAGTACAGAGTCTTTTGAAGACAGATTTCTATTCAGATGCAGACAGAAGCTTTCTGCTTCTTCCAAAGTCATATTCCCGATATTACTCCCTAAAAAAAGGACTACTTTTCTTCGGTTGGATAATGAAGCCGCTTTTTGAAGCATTTTGAAATAATCACCTTCCAGACAGGTGATTTTCATTGACGGGAACTGATTGCTTAGCTTGTTATTGAGAATGGAAAGAATATTTCCGGAAATGTCAATAGGCATGTAAGTGAAGTCAACCCCTTTCTCAATTAAATGTTCGAGTAAATAAGTAGATTTCATGGCATCTCCGGCCCCTAATTCAATCAGGTCAAAAGCTTCATTTTCAGGAATGAGCAGCTCTGCAAGTTCATGGGTCTTATTCTTAAAAATATCCAGCTCACATCGGGTAAGGTAATATTCGGGCATTGCCATGATTTTCTGGAAAAGATGATCTCCAATTTTATCGTAGAAGTATTTTGAGGGTAACTTTTTCGGAGTACTTTGAAGCCCATTGATAATATCTGAACGGAAGCGATCAACAGGATTACTTTCAGCCTTAGAATGTGGATCTAACTGTAAATTCATATGTCTTATTTTGTATTTTTTTAGATAACTGCAATTATCTTGCCTTTCATAGCATTGAATTCCTATGCTGGTTTATCTATTTAAATATAAAAAATTTTACTCTTTAATGCACTAATTTCAAATTGTTTTTTAGGGAAATTGTTTTTCAAAGAAAATGTGGAAATTGATTATATAATTAAAGCTGTTTAAACTTTTCCAATGAAAACCAAAAAAGCCAAAAAAAGATTAAACACTTAAGTTGCTTTTAAGTCACAAGCTTGCTGCACAATAAGTACACTTGAGCTTTATGAAAAGCTTTGATTTTCTTCTTATGTGAACTTTTTATCCAGTATCATTTTAAACTAACTTAAGTGGACTGAAGTGTTTAGAATAAAAGCTTTTTCAAGTCAAAAAATAGCTATGATTCTTATAAGATAAAAAGTTTAAACAGATTCATAAATAAAATCTACGGAATCCCCCGGATCTGCGGGAAAAAGTAAAAAACCACTGCTATTGAGCAATGGTTTCATTTTATTTTATCATAACAATTATCCCTGAAAGCTTTCTTCAGATTTCAATTTATTCACCAGAGGATTGGCATACATCGCCAGGAAATATTCTTTGGAAACAGGATCAGATGGATCAATACGCATTTCCAGCCTTCGGATAAACAATTGTTTCTCCTGCTCTGTATATTGAGAAGAGTAGGTGTCTGTATTGTTGATCAGATCGTAGGCTATATATTTTGTAGGCCAGAGCTTGTAATTTTTAATGATTGAATTATCAATTATCTGTGCAATAGCCTGCAATTGCTTGTTCTTATTCTCAATCGTAGCGGCAATATCATCCAGTTCTGTATCAATAACATCCCCGGCATGCAGATGAATTCTTTTCTTTTGCCCTAAAATTCCGCTGAGTATCGTAGTAAAATCTTCGTTTTTTCCTTTAATGTATTCCTCATCCCTGTGCTGTGCCAGCAATTGAGGCATTTTTAGGGAATCTGTAGGATCATATTCATAAGAGATGGAGATAGGAACAATCTTTAATGTTTTAAAATAATCTATTAGAGACTGCTCTCCGGCTGCCATGGCCAGCATTTTTAAAACCCCTTGCTGAGTAGCGTCATTCCCGTCTTTAGCACGACCTTCACGCTGGGCAATCCATACGGAGCGGTTTTCTTCGTGTAATAGCATATCAATATACTCAGACATGGTTTGCGAACTTTTAAGCTGATCACGAAGGGATAGTCCTCTCTGAACTAAAAAGTTACGGTTCAGTTTGGCCAGCACATTCAAAAAGTTTCTTTTCACAAGATTGTCACCAATGGCTGAAGCGGTCATAATATGGCCACTTTCCAGCAGAACTAGGTTAAGTAGTGAAGTATCCAGTACAATATCTCTGTGGTTCGAAATATAAAGGTAAGAAGTGTTCTTATCAAGCTTATCGAAACCTGAAGTCGTTAATCCTTCAGAACTCTTGGCAAGAATCTGACGAACGGCATACGCCACAAACTGATGCTGAAAATCACTTATGGAATGAACTTCTTTAAACTGTTCCAGCCAAACCTGCTCATCCACACCGGGAAAAGTAAAGGTCATCAGTGCTTTCATCATCGGATCACGGGCTATGCTCTGTAATCTTTCATTTACTTCCTGATCATGAAAATACCGGATTTCATCAAACTTCGACATGTTATGGTAAAAATTAAAACTTTTTGCAAAAGAACGAAAATTTATCTGGGGATGGGGTATGATGAGTGTTAAAGTATTATGAGGGGCGTAGGAGTTGGAGAAATTATCTGGTGAACTTGAGTAAATGCTATAATTTTTAACCACAAAATTCACAAAAGTTTTTATTTAAAACACTTTAGCTCACCTAAGTAAGTTGAGAAGAATCCTGTATAATAAGTTCACATAAGCAGCGGCTATATCACTTTTGAGACAGCCGCTTTTTTGTTTAATACAATTGGAATATTCATTTGTTAAAATTTTTCGGTACTATTTAACGTACCGAAAAATAATTTAATATATGCTTAATTGCATTTGTGAAAAATGATATTCAAGAAAATATCAAATTTAAGATTGCAATTAGCTTAAATAAGCTTTTAAGTAGAAATAAGCAATGTTCTTATAGTAAGGATGTTGCAGATTATCGTATTAATAGTTATAATAAAATTGCTTTAAATGCGGATATAAGGAAAGCAACTGTCTCTGATATATTCAATGCAAAAACAAATACAAGCACTTTAACATTATTTTCAATAATTGAAGCTATGGGCTATACTTTAAGTGACTTTGCATTAATATATGATGCAATAGAAGAACCTGAAATAGAAAAATTCAGTAATGAAAGCTCTTCTAAAAAATAATACTCTTAATAAATCAGTATGATAAATAAGTTTTTGGAAATTGAAGATTTTAATTTGTTTCCACATGAGAGGACTATGGGACGATCTGATAATATTCCAAATAAAAAAGGTATATATGCTTGGTATTTAGATTTTTCTAAATTCAAAAATTTTAATTCTGTTGAAGAGTTTTCTAAAAAATTAGAATTAATTGATAGGTTAATATCAGTCGATGAATTAAATGGCTCAGTAAAATCTTTTTTTAAAAATTATAATGTTAATTTATGTGAAAATAGAATTTTTTTAGATAAATATATTATTGACGATAGTGAAGAAGAAGTTTTTTGGGGAGAAAAAATAAAAAAGTTAAAGATTGAAGATTGTCACAAAATAATGGGATTACTGTCAAACTTCAGTATTCTTGTGAATCCTCTTTATGTTGGTATATCCTCTTCGCTTAAAGAACGCTGGAATCAGCATAGAAAAGCTTTTTTAAAAATTAAACAACTTCAGGAAGATAAAGAAGATATTAATATAATCACTGATTTGGCATTTAAAAGTTTTGGTGGCCGAGTTGCATTAAAAGGTTTTAATTGGGAATATCTTATATTTGCTTGTGTTGAGAAAGATATTGAAAGGAATCTTATCAATGAAACAGAATATTTAATTAACAGATTTTATAACCCTTTATTCGGCCGTAGATAACTATGAGTACAAATTTTGCACAACCATATCAAGCTGAAAAATTCCAACTTTCTATAGCTGGAGATTTTGGTCAATTTTATACAGATAATAAGGCTCCTGTATTTTATATTAATTCATCTTTTAATATTAACGATATTGGAAAGTTAAAGCCAGTAAGAGAAATTTTAGATGTTACAGAAGTTGATTTTGAAGAGCTTGTTCAACGAGATTTAGATGATTTTAGGATAAGGAGAGATATTGCAAACTATTTAACAGATGGAATGGGTTATAAATTTTTTCCACCAATAGTTGTTGCTTTGACTCAACCTGCCGAGGATAAGAAAGCAATTAAAAAATATTATCCTTCATTAAAAACTCGTGTTTATGATGAAGGAGGGTATTCAAAATTTGAAATAGAATTTGATGACTCTTTTTGCATAAGATGGTTTTTAAACGGTAATAGTGAATTAATGTCTTTACCAACTGAATTAAAATGGAAGAATGAGCACACACATTTAATGGCAGTTGATGGCCAACATAGATTGGTCGCTCTACAAGCTATTCGTGGGTTATTAACAAATGATAGACTGAAAAATTTTTATGGTGATACTTCCAATTTTAAAACTAAATTAGATAATCTTACAGTTCCTGTAACTATATTGTTTTTTCCTAATTCTGTTGAACAAATAGGCGAAAATGATTTAGCTAATTTAGGAAAATACTTTCCAAATATTGAATGGAATTTAGAACACAGAACAGATGTAAAACAGATACTAAGAAACATTTTTGTAGATGTTAATAAAACAGCAAGACAACCGAGCAGGTCACGAACAATATTATTAGACGAAAAAGATCTTACTTCTGTGTTCACTCGAAAGATATTTTCGTCTATAAAAAGTGACCTACCTAATGTTTATACAGCTGTTTTAGAGTATAATTCTGCAAATGGGAAAGAAACTCAAATAGAGAAAAATAGATCCATAATTACAACAATAGGGATTGTGAATAATATTTGTGAATTTCTTTTTAAAGATTCACAAACTGATACAGGCTCTAATTTAAGGACTCGCTTGGGGATTGATGAAACACCAGGTATCTTTTCTTCTGAAGAATTTCCAATCGAAAATTTAAAAGCAAATGAGTTCTCTCTCGAACAGAGAAAGGCATGCGAAGTATTATTCGAGCAAAAATGGTTGAATCCTTTCCGAAAATTTTATACAAGTTTAGAACCATTTCAATTGATGATTAAATTGGTCGAGGAATCATATCAGATATTTCAGGAAAAATCACAAAATTCAAATCTTACTTCTAATGAATTTGAAGCATACAAAGTTTTATTTGGAGGAAGTGAAGATAGATTTATTCTCGAAAATCTTGCTAAAAATCCAACACAGACATCAAGTAAGTTATCTCTGAAAATATTAAAAGAATTTGAAAAAAATATTAAGGATAATGTTTCCAATTTTAGTACTTTTTATACATTAATGTTCCAAAAAGGTTTTTTTGAAGCATTGTCAGAGCTTATACAAAATAATTTTTTTGAAAATGACCACTTCCTAAATGAAACTGAATTAGAAAATGTTATAAATCAATTTAATTATTTTATAATAACTTATCCTCAAAATTCATTTTTTGATAATAGTACCCCATTATATAAAAATATTATAGGATCAAAAGCTAGTCCTGAAGGATCTAAATATATTAAATCTTTATTAATTCTTATATTTTTGAAATTCGGAAAGGAAAATAATAAGTTTATAACTGAAAACGAAACGAATAAAAAACAAATTGAAAGTTTATCGCAACGTGAAATTGATATTTTATCTGAACGGATCAATGATTCTTTAAAAAGGGAGTTTGATTCTCTTACTGAAAATAAACAAAGAACATTAGATATAAAAAGTAAAAAAGAGTCAGGGATTGAAAAGACAACTATAGAGGTGTTGGAAGCAGAATATACTACAAGTAAATTAACTTATGTTGATGAAAATGCTAAGCCACTTAAGGCGAAGCTTAAGAGCCTTATAAATATAAGTGAATAAACTTCTAATCTAATATAAGATTCGCTATAAAAATAAAATAAGATAGAGTTTTTTCTTAATAGGAGACACCAGAATATAAGTAAGTAAGGAGACCTTTTTGGTCTCCTTTTCCGTATATCTAAAAGCTTGCAATTTTGTAACTTTGATGACATCCAGCTGGGCTCTATACCAGGAGATTCTCGGATGTTTTTTTGTAATCAGATTCTTTAATACAGGCTTAATATTGTGGAATTTCCTTCAATTATATTATTTATAATTATCATTTTTGCAAAATTAGGTCTAAAGCATTTGAATATATAGGAAGTTCAATTTTTTCTACACCAAATTCTTTTTCCATCATTAAATCAACAATACTATTTCCATCAATTAAAATAATGGGAACAGCTCCTGATTGCAATGATGAATCCTTTGCTTCTTTAGAAAACTTAGAGGTTGTGAAGAAAATGCCTTGTTGATATTTACCTTGTATATCTCCTCGAAATTGGCTAACCTTTGGCCGACCCACAGTATTTATCCAACGTTTGCATTCAAAAGCGACTAGCATTGTTGCAATACCTATTTTAAGCTCACCATACCCATCAATACCTCCATCTTTGGTTTTTTGAGTTATTTTAACATTTTTAAACCCGTAGACAGATAGTAGTTTTCTGCAAAATTCCTCAAAATCTTCAGGTTCAATATTAGAAAGTTGGCTTAATATTAATTTTTTTAATGTGTGATTATATTTCTTTTGAAGTTCTACTATTTCGTCGTAGGGTAGTCTTTCTTTAGGTAAATTTTTATTCTTATGCTTAGATATATAAGGTTTATCTTTAAACCAAAAAGTTCCATCCTCAAGAAATATAAAATACTTTACTTTACGAGAGGATGGAAAATTTATATTTTCACTTTGACGTCTAAGAAGTGTGCGAACGATGTGTTCAGGGTTATCAGATTTGAAATTATATAGTTGATTTTCTATAATCTGAAGGTAAATTTCTTTTACACTAAGAGGCTTATTTTCTTTTTCGAGAACTTCGAAAATTGCATCTTTAATTTTCATTTATGGTTTATCGTTTTTCCAAATTTAGAAAAACGAGATAATATAACCAATTTATTGAATAATAAAGTTTTACTTAATGTAATATTTGAATTTTTTCAGAAATTAGTTCCACTAAAAAATCAAAACCATCAATATTATTAGCTTTCTGTAATTCTTCATTAATCAATTGCAATCCATTGTCTATATGCAATTTAATATACTTCCCAAGGTCCTTGTCTGTCTTATAAATACCATAATGAGTACAAACTAATCCAACATATATATCATCATAATCCCCAAATAAAACAGATCGAGAGTATTCTTTACCACCAGAGTCAGAAAGGGTATTTAAATCTAGCTTATAATTTAGTGATAAGGAATAAGATAAAGCCATACGTGCTATGATATTTTCAGTACCTAAATTCAATCTTCTTGTAAGTTGGGCAACTATATCTTTATTGGCTTTATTAGTTTTAATTTGAGTGAACATAGTTGCTGTCTTTTTTAAATTCGTTAAATAACTGATCTGTCTTAAATGACTTCAATGACGATGCTCCTTCAACATTATCGATCATATACACTTTATTCAAATAAGGTTTAAGATATTCATATTCTATTTCTGAAAGCTCCTTTTCCAATAATGGGAATAAAACCACTTGTTCAGAAATAGAAGGGTAGAACTCTTTAATAATGTTTTGTGAGTGAAACTTATCAAACTTTTGTAAAGGACTATCAATAAATACAGGGAATTTAATTCCTGATTCATCTACTAGTGCTTTTAATAAAGCTGTGGCATACAATTGCTGTTCACCTTTTGATAGGGACTCTTTGTCTATGATATTATTATTGACATCTAATAAATCAATATCCATAATGTCATCTTGCACATTTACTTTAACATTTCTGATAAAGTTGTTCTTATGCATTAATTTTTTCAATCCTAATAAGATGGACTTCTGTAAAGAGTACTTTTTATCTTCTTTTATTCTCTTTATAATAACATTGATTTTGTCTAAAAGATTCTGAGTAACCTCACTTTTTGCTAAATCGGCCTCAATTAATTTAAAATTCTTTTCAAATTCAGAAAGTATTTTATGATTACTGGTTAATTGAGTTTCTAAAGTAGCAATTTCTTCATTAAGAGCACCTTTTTCTTCTGATAAGGCAATGATTTTTTTATCCGATTTAGATTTCTCTTCTCTCAGTTTTTCTGCTACTGCATTGTCTTTTCTGGCTTCTGCTTGTTTGATCTTGTGAAATACCCTAGAAATAGCTAAACGATTATTTTTTTCCTCTTTAACAATATCTTGAAATTGTACACTAAAGCCTCCTTTAATATTGTCAATAACAGCCTTAATTTCTCTTCTCTGTTCTGAAGAAAAATCCAGTAGAACCTTTGTCTCATTTTCTTTAGAAGTGTTAAATGAGCCAAGAGTATCTTGAATGGTTTGAACTACTTGTTTACTTTTGTTGTTTTCAATACCTAATTCTTTCAACTTTTCAATAATTGATTGATAAAGCTTTAAGTTTGAAATAAGATCAATATTTAATGGATTATTCGACGCTTCTTCAATGTCAATCTGATTTTCTAATTCAATGAGCTTTTTACCAGCTAATACAATGGGAACAATATCCAACATTTTTTTTAGCCTCCCTTTAATTTCATCAGATTTGACTTTTAAGTTATGGTATTCGTCTTTAAGTTCTTTCAATTCTTCTACAGTAATACCATTTCCTTCTCGGATTAATTTTTCCTGTAAAGCTTCACTTTGTTGAGTATTTAATAAAATTTCTTTTTCAATTTCATCCCTTTTACTTTGACTAATTGTAATGAGCTCTTGAATCTCAGTCTCTTTATCCAATAATTTCTGTAGCCTTTCTTGTTGGTGTGGTTTTGCACCGTTTCTTCGAAGTTTAATAAGTAATGTTTCTAGATTCTTTTTTAAATCCTCATACTTTTTTATTCCTAATACTTCTGAATAGGCTTTACTAAGATTTTTTAATTCTGATTTTGTTTTGGCTTCTGCAAGGGTAACGATCTTTTCAGCATCAAAGAAAAAGAATTTAGCGATTTCACGAGGAAGAATGAAGTCGTTGATAAATACTTCATAACCAACTTCTTTTGTTAATTCGTTTTCAACTCCATCAATTAGAATATTAACTTCTTCTATATCATTTTTAAGATTAAAAGATCTTTTTATTAGAACTGATTCACTAGGCATAGAAGGTATATTTAAATCTTCTAATTCGATCTCCATAGATAGAATAGGATTGATATTTTTATTTTCTTCAAACTCAGTTTTAATATCTCTATTGAGAAGGGTTAACAAGAAATTTTCATACCCTCCAGAATTACGAACATCACGTTTGTATTTTTCTTCAACTTCAACCATCATTTTGCCATAAAAACACCAGATAAGTGAAGTTAAAAAGGTTGTTTTTCCAAAACCATTTTTACCTGCTACAATATTGATGTTTTTTGAAGAATTAGCAGAAGAAAAATTAATTTCATTTTCCCCCTTATATATTCTAAAATTATTAAATTTTATTTTTCTAATCTTCATACTTTATTTCTTTTCAGGCATTGCAAATTTCTCAATTCTTCTTTCGATGTCATTATGCAGACCATATTTAGAGATCAATAACGTTTTAGTTTCCTGTAGGGAAATTAAATTATCAATAAGATTATAATAACCCATATCATTTTCACAAACCTCACGGATGATTCTTTTTTCAGTATGGTCTAATGCTTTAATGTTATTAGTGCTTATATCCTTACCATATATTTCTTTATAAATTCCACCAACAGTATGATCAAAAAACATGTCTCTATTCCAAATAACCTGAATAGCAATTAGTTCTTGATTATTGATAAGAGTAATATCTGGTCTTTCTTTTTGGATTTCTTTTTGAATGGTTAATAGATCTCTTAAAATTTCTTTTCGATACATAATATTGTAAGTACCGTTATTTTCCCCATCTTCATTTATTGCAATTTGTCCATTTCTTCTGGTATCCATCCTGTTTTCAGGAAGATTACGATTTTCTACTAATCTATTTCTGAAATCTAATAATGGCTGCATCCAATTCCTACCATTGCTAACCAAACCACTCATTGATTTATCATTCTTTACAACAGTACAAGTCCAACACCCAAATCTACTTTGTCCACATGAGGTATGTTTTTTATCTGTAACTACAGTAGGACATTCATAATCATCCGCGCTTGCATCTGCATAGATTTGAAATAAAATAGAATTATCAAATCCCCAAGGTGAAGGAACAGCATTAATGACATACCACACTTCTTCCATCATCATTTCTTTGATAGGAGCATAGGTGTAAGTGTTTGGTGATGTTTTATGTTTAGATAATCTTCTTCCTGTAACCTCATGTTTTCTTATTGAGCGTTCTCTCGTTGCACTTTCATCATAGCGCGTTCCTAATAGTACAATCGCTTCACCCATTTCATCCACTTGATCTAAAAGAAAACTTGAAGTTGGGCGTATTTTCAATTTATCTGTACACCATCTGAATGAATTATTTGGAACAGGATATCCTTTTCCAATGACATTAATCCAAAAAGTTTCTTCTAGCTTAGGAGTTGTTCTTTTTACAAAAATTGGCAAATCCTGATTTCTAGCTTCTTCATCTATTCTTTTTAGCACATCCTGTACATAATCCGCAAGAATTGGATTTTCAACCATTGTATCATTACACACAACATGTACCTTTCTTTTTAACTGAAAAGGATGTGGTAATTGCTCTCTGATCCTTTGTAAAGCAATCCATACTAAGGTTAATAATACCGTTGAATCTTTACCGCCACTAAACCCAATCACCCAAGGTCTTTCAGTTCTATCTGCATAGACATATTGATCTATAATTTGATCAATAATCCCTTCTATTTTTTTGCTTTTTATATGTTGCATTTTTAGTTTCGACAATATTTATCCACGTAAAATTCTTGTCAAATTTAGCAAAATAACATTGAATTATTGGTAAACAAAATCTATAATAAACATAATCTATTAAGTGTAAAGTATTTGTGTTTTAATTAATTGAAAAGAGTATAATTATCTGATTAGATAGCAGAGGAAAGATTTAAGAAATTATTTAAATGAAAAATATTAAGATGTTAATTATGATAAAAAACTGTAAATAATTTTTTGAACAAATTTATTCTGTACTAAAAAAATATTCTCCTTACGAAAAAAGAGGATTTATATTGTAAATTGTTGTTAAGCTATTATCTCAATTCTCCTACACATCCACCTCCTCAACCTCCACACCGGCAAATACACAAACACCACAGACAAAATCCCAGCCAGTGTTCCCACAACAACAGCCATTGCCGTAGCATCCAGCTTATAATCCTTAGAAAAATTATACTGCCCTAAAAAAAGCATCGCTAAGACCAAAGAACAGGTAATCACGCCATGCAGAATACTCAGCTTGGTCATTAACTTTTTAATATTTAACTGTTCATCCACGGTAAACTCAATGGCGCCTTGTCCGGCGGCATCGGTTACTCTTTTGATGATGTCTATGGTGAGGACAATGGGGAGAAATAGGGCCATGGGTAGGGTAAGGCGGGCCAGATTCTGTTCGCCGGAAAAAAAATGGGTGTAGCCTAATTCTTTGAAGCTGGCATAGGCGATGATGAAATTGAAAAATACATTCGGAAGGACATAATAAATCGTACGCTTGATGAGAAAGCGTTTAAGGGTGGTTTTTTTGAGCTTTTTAGGTGGCTTCGGCTTAAATTTCAATTTCATGAGGTGGTCATTAGCGCTATGGCTTTCTCTTTTATTTTGGCGGCTTCCGCTTTGGGAAGGAAGTCTTCGTTGGACAAAAATATAAAATCCATCTGATGATTGTACGTACTCGCTACCAAAGTGTTTGAGTTCAGCCATGGGAAGGCTACCGTTGGGCTGAAAATGGTTTCAATGCTGAAGTTTTTGTAATCGTTCGGGATGTTGATCCTGCCCATATTGGATAAGGTCACATCATGGCCGCCATTGCTTGATTTAAGCATGGAGATCATACGGTCCACAATCGGGTGCATCTGTTCACCCATCCACAGCAGTTCGCGGGCTTCCATTTTTCCTATTTTCTGAACAAGGTTTTCCTTGATGTGCTTGGCATTGTTCAACAGATCTGAGCTTCCTTTTTTAATCGCAAGATCAACCGTTGGTGCAAAGGCAAATAAATGATCTTCTTTGATCTCCGGAATAAAATGACGCACATCTACCGGACTAATGACTTTCCCTTTGGCATCTTTCCCTTTTACTTCCTGGAATGCCTGCATAAACGCAGAACAAAGCAAAGCATGTACGGAAACGCCATTGGTTTTACATCTTTCAGTGATGTGAGCTGTGGTGGCCGGATCCAGTTTTTGGTGAAGCACATAGTTGTGTCCAAGATTTCTCTTTTTGCTTTTTTGCTGTAGCAGAAAGAAGAATCTGGCAAAGGTCAGATATAATTTAGCTTTGAATTTTTTACTTTTTACATTAAAGTTAGAAGGTAAAAATTCATCTACAGAAGTGAAAGGCTCATAAGGCTCTAATTCTAAAGCAGGGTTGTCCAAAAGTTGAAGCAGTTCCTTCATTAAAGTCACTCCTGTGGTTCCGTCTGAAATACAATGGGGAATAGTCCAAAATACTTCAGAAACATCCTGTCCTCTTACCCAGACTACACGGGCTAGCGGTGTTTTTTCTTCCTCAAATAAGATTTTCCATTCTTTTTGAGATTCTGTCAACCAGTCCTGGTCTGTTTTTCTTTCTACGATGCGGAGTGGGATAGGAGCAATCTCTTTTTCTTCTATAAAGAAAGGATATTTCTCACTTTTAGAGTCTATAACCACTCTTAATAATGCATGTTTCTGCTGGATTTTTTCCAGAGCAGTTTTAAAATTCTGCTCCGGAAGTTCTCCTTTTATTTTGGCTGCAAATATACAGTTTACGGGCGTTTCGGGATCTACATACATGATCCTTTCCACCATCATTAGTTTTCTTTTGATCATGATACAGCGATATATTCCAGTTGAGTTTTAATGATCTTCATAACTTCATCACGAATGGCTAGGGCATCGGTATAGGGTAAATATCCTTCACTTCCTACAAATGAAAAATCCATTTTCCCACGGTACGTTGAAACTACCATTGTTGTTGTATTCCCCAACGGACCAATGACCGAAGGACTGAAAATAGTATCAACACTAAATTCTTTATACTCATGAGGAATCTGAATGCGTCCCAGATTGGAAAACATACAGTCGTTAGACGATTTTCCGTTCTTTAAAAGTTTGGTGAAATTATTCAGCGCATCATGTCCGGATTCCATCACCATCATGGTAATATAAGGGTCAAGTTTAGAGGTTTTACGCTCTACAGAAGCCTGCATCGTATGTAAATTCTCTATAAAGCTCAGTTTTTCATTAGCAGAAACTACGATCATCAGCCCAAAAGCAAAAATATGATCGTTCTTCACCTGGGTAGCAAAACGTCTGATGTCTACAGGACAAGAAACCTTGTTGAAAGCTCCGGTTCCTTTTACTTTTTTGAAAGCCTGAAGCAAAGCAGCACTTAAGAAGGTGTTCACCGTAACACCATTGGATTTGCAGTAGGAAATCAGTTGTTGGCTTACCGTTTCATCCACTTTCCAATGAAGCAGATAGTCATCCTTACGATCAATTGATTTTTTACCCGTAGGAATCACCTTAATGGCTGTAGCCGCTAATCTTCCGATGAATTTGGCTTTTAATTTTTGCTTTCGGCTGTTTAAAATATTCGCAGGAACCACATCCTGAATACCTAAAATAGGACTTTCTATTCCAATATCAGCTTTTGGATTATCCAATACTTTTAAAAACTCATACAGAAAGGCCATTGCAGAACCACCATCACATAAACAATGGTGGAACGCAAATAGCATGTCAGAAACATCTTCCCCCTTGATCCAGACAAACCGGATAAGAGGCAATTTTTTAGGATCGAATAAAGTATTCCATTCCCTTTTGGATTCTTCCTGCCATTGATCTTTTCCTTTTCTGGCAATAATTCGTACCGGAATGGAGATCGGGTTTTCAGGAACATCAAACCATGGGATATTTTTATCATCGTGAGCAATAAGGGCTCTTAACCACGGATGTTTTTGCTGGATCTGAGCCAAAGCCTGCTGGATATCCTTCAATGTAAAGGTGCCTCTGAGCCTGAAAGGGATCACCGCATTGAACGGTTCTGTTCCGTCTCCCAGTAACATTCGCTCACCAAATAACAATCTTCTTTTCATAGGCTTATTATACTGAAGCTAATGTGGAATGTTCCTGTACAAAGTTTTCCAGCAATTCTACCGCTTTATCATTACCTCCGGCAAGATTGAAGGTATTTCGAACCTCCTGAGCGGCAGCTCTGTATTTAGGATTTTCCAGTAATTCAAAAACAGTTTCACGAAGCGCCTCTACACGCAGTCTCTTGTATCGGATGCTGATTCCGCAGCCTGCCTGCTCAATTAATTTCGCAATATGGAAGTGGTCATAAGCAATAGGCGTGATCAACATCGGTAATCCGTTACGGAAAGTATCGTTTACGGTATTGAAACCTCCGTGGCAAATGACCATATCCATTCTTTGCATCACTGCAGATTGAGGCACAAAGCTGTTCACGATAAAGTTCTCCGGCCATTCTTCAAAGATTTCCGGTGGAGTAGCGGCAATTACCGTTACTGGCTGATCTTTAAATGCAGCAATGATCTTTTCAAAGAAAGCTTTTCTGATGTCTACCAACAAAGTTCCTAGTGATACGAAGATCTTTGGAGTGGTAGAAGCATTTAATTTATCCCAGTCAAAAGGAGCATCGTTGGGACGACCTTTTACAGGGCCTACAAATTTCATATGGGATGGTACAGTATCAAAACCGGCAAAGGCTTGTGACGTAAATACCATATTCAGTTTATGCGAATGGATGTAAATACCTTCCTCATGAATGCCTACTTCTTTTTGCAGGTCTTTGATGAGGTTTTGCTGCCATTCCCAGATTTTAGGAGCACTTTTTTCAGTATCTCCCATCACGTCCGGTGGAACAGGGGTAGTAGTTACGCAAGGAATATTGTGTTTGTGAGCGAAAAGCGCACCTCCGAAAGTGATACAGTCATTCACGATCACATCAGGCATCCAGCTTTCTGTTAATCGGGTTAATCCCGGCATCATCATTTTAGCGAAAGGAATATATGTTTCTTCCAGTGCTAATTTCATCACTTCAGGACCTGAACAAGCCGGTCCGTCATCCTGTCTTTTTAAAATACGGGCGATTTCTTCCTGATACGGAATAAGATCTTCTTCAGGATAGAAGTAAGAACCTCCTTCCGGAATATGTTTGCTGTCTAAAGGCGTAATTCCGAACCATTTTACTTCATGGCCACGGGCAATCAGACTGGCGCCCACACTTAATGTAGGGCTCACATGTCCGAAAAACGGCGGAACAACGAATAAAAATTTAGATGGTTTTTCCGGTTTTGAAGTCTTTGTGATGGCTTCTTCCAATAAATTAGCGGCTGTAGATGCACCTCCTGCTTCCACAAAAGATTGTCCTACTTTTTGAGCTGCCTCACGATAGCCCGGGTTATTTAAAATTTGTTGTACTGCCTCTCTCAGATGATTGGCTTTAAATCTGTTGAAATTAAGTCTTTCACCTGCTTCTGTACGCACTACACGTCCTGCAACATGCGACTGGTCATACGCAATAGGAATGACCACCAAAGGAATCCCGTTGGATAAGGTTTCAGAAACGGTATTATGACCGCCATGGCAAACCACCCCATCAAGATGAGGCAATAGATCCAATTGAGGAACCTGCTGATAGACCATAAAATTATCCGGCCATTGCTCGAAAAGCTGTGGATCAGAAACTACAACAACGGTTAAATCTTCATCTTTAAAAGCATCAATAACCTTTTGGAAGAATGCTTTTTTATGATCGTGATCGAAAGTAGTTCCGATGCTTACTAAAATCTTTTTGTTGGTGGCATTTTTCAATCTGTCCCAATCAAACTCACAAGAGATACGACGCTCGGTCAGAACGGGTCCCGTGAATTTATACTGAGGTTCCAGATCTTCCATTTCCCCAAAGAAATAATTCGAGGTTAAAACAAGGGTTAAAAGATCTGAAGTGGCCAGAGAGCGCTCTCCATTAAAGCCTAGTTCTTTCTGCAGATCAATGATCTGATTCACTTCCCATTCGTGAACTTTTGGCAGCTCATTCATGATTTTAATGGCAGCCGGAGCCGTAACGGAAGTCGCACAAGGAATTCCTAATGCTTTGGCAGCTACCGGAGCCGCAAATAACTGATGATCACCGATGATTAAATCGGGTTGGTATGTTTTTAATAAAGCAACAATTCCATTATAGCAATGTCTGTTCAGTGGAATAAGAACTTCTTCGTAAAGGAACTTCACACTGTCGATTCCGTAGACTACTTTTTTGGAGATAATATCTAGATACTGTTCGCTTTCTTTCTTTTCTGCGTCGGTCTGATCATACTGGATCAGTAATAATTTTCCGCCATCGGGAAGTTTAGCCTCTAAAGTAGGGTCAAGGCTGATCCATGCTACTTCGTGCCCTCTTTCCAACAGCGTAGTACCGATGCTTAGGGTAGGATTGACATGTCCTGTCAAGGGTGGAACTATAAATGCAAATTTAGCCATGGTTCTTCGTTAAAATATTAGATAAAAACTGAGCGATCGTCTCTGCGATAAGCTGAGGTTCCTGAATCGGAATATTGTGATCGCCGGAGATTAATTCAAGTTCGGATGAACCGATTTGAGCCTGCAGCCACTCTCCTGTAGGTCTGCAGTTGGAATCAGCACCATAAAGCAATAAAGTGGAAGCAGTCAATCCATTGAAATCGGCTTCGCCAAGGAAATGTTTTTCCTTAATCATATCTGCTTTGATGCTGGTTTGATTAAACAGAAACTCATACATACGATGGTTCTTTTCCATTTGTCTTTTGCCCATCTGCACTTTGGTAGTATCTGTAAAATTGGCTACATAATGCTCAAGGAATTCTTTGCTGTATTCATCAATGATATTACGGGCTTTTTCGTCCTGAGGATCCGGAGCTTCCATCACCACCAGCTGATTGATACGATTAGGATATTTTAATGCTGTTTTTAAAGCAATAAGACCTCCGAAGCTATAGCCTACAAGATGTACTTTTTCCTGTTGAAGGTGATCTATTAAACCCATCAGATCGGATGACATGTTTTCAAGGTCGTACCCATCCAAAAAGCGTTCACTCATACCGTGACTTTTCAGATCGTACATCACCACATGGAAATGTTTTGCCAGAATAGGGGCAATATTAAAATAATAAATGGACAGGTTACTGAACATACCGTGGATTAAGACCACGGTTTGTTCGGCTCCCTTATTGAGTTCCTGTATATGAACTTGTCTGTTATTGACAGTGATTATTGGCATTCGTAGATATAATTGATGATCATACTAAGGTCAAGATTAATAAGCTGGTCAAGATCCATAGAAGATAACCAGCCTGTAAAGTCGATCTGATCGCCAAAATGCGCCTTGATCTTTTCTGAGAAAGAGACAATCTCAATGCTGTCCATTTCAAGATCTTTGGTGAATGAACTTTCCGGAGTAATGTCCATCTCCTCTACAAATTCAGCACCTATCACTTCAGTAATAAAACCTTTTAATAAAGTAAAAAGTTCCTCGTGGTTCATTTTTAATGTTGCGTTTACAGTGTCCATCCGATAATATAATTTTTATGTTTAATAGTTTTGATTTCAGTATTGTTGATCCACAAGTGATCGTCTTTTATTTGTTCGACTTCGAAGGCTTTTGGATTTCCTTTCAATCCGGTTCCTAAGAATTTTCCGTAGGCTTCCTTCGCTACCCAGAAACGGGTGGTCCATTCTGCCTGATCTTTTCCTTTTAATAAGGCTAATTCATTGTCTGTAAATACCAGATCATAGAATCCTTCGCTGCGTTCTTCCATGAGTTCCATATCGATTCCTACAGATTTTCCATATCTCGCAATCCCCACAGCTTCTTTCCCTTTGTGAGCGAGTGAAATATGAATGTCTTCTGTAAAATCACTGATGAGGTAAGGCTTCCCCACTTCATCGGAACGGATCTCAAACGTGATCGGGAAGCAGGCATGATTCTTTTCCTGACGAAGAAGGTTTCTTACGGCATCTTTCACGGCAACACGGCTTACCATCCAGTTTTTCTTCTTGTTCGGTAATAATTGCTGATGATGCTGTTTTTCCGTTTGGTTGAAATATCTTTTCAGGATAAAATCCCATGAAGCTACTCTGGTATAGGCCTGGTGGAAGAAGAATACTTCAGGAGCAATCTCTTCAGAAAGACGGTTATGCAATGGCGACATGGAAACATTCCATAGCGCGGCATCAATTTCCAGTCTTCTGTTCTGCCAGCCTGTGATGGCACACCATACTTTACCGTCTCTTTTCAGGATGATGTCTGCAATGGCAAATTCATTATTAAGCTCGGTAAGCATACAGGTGCATTCAAAAATACCTTCCTGATCGTGCATGTCTCCGAAGAATTCAATATCTCTGATCTTCACCGGGAAGGCGATACGGTCTTTCACCAAGGTAAGCTGTAACCAAAGCCCGAATAACTGTCCGGCATTATCCAATAGAGATCCTTTTCCGCCGTTTCCTTTAATTTTTCCTATGATTCCTTTGGTTCCAATCGCTGAAACTTCAGTAATTCCCTGGTATTTTTCCCCATGGAACATGTGGGCGTCATAGATTTCTTCAGGGGTTCTTTCAATCGGTAAAAGATCACCAATGGAAAGATTGAAGGTTGGAGTAGGAACAGGACCTGATTTTAGAGTGACTTCTGCATTAGCAAAGTTCTCAATATCCAGATAGGCATGGTTTTCTCCACGCCATTGTCCTTTCACAGTTTTCTCAAAAGGCTGCGCTACGTTCATCCATTGGAATACACTTACGTTCATAATTTTATGAACCAATGTTCCCGGGATTTCTGCTTCTGCAATTTCTGCCAGCTGTTCAAAGATCATGGTCATCGGAATGACCGGTTCCATATCCGCTACATGAGCCCATCCTTTAGGCTGTCTCAATAAGCTGTGATCGATCAAGTACGGGTGACTTTCCAGTGTTACGTACAGATTTTTTGAGAAGGTTGTACTTCTCGGTGCTTGTGGAGCATCATATTGTGCTACAGGAGCAACCTGAGCAGGACGTGGAATTGTAATCTCCGGGCGGTTTTGGAATAAAGTAAGAACTTCTTCCTGCATCCGGATCATATCATTAACATTGTCCTGGAATGCCTGTACTAGCGGATGACCACTTTTGGCAGTCATGGCTGAAGCTGAGGCAGTGTATTGTTTTGGTGTTTCAAAGGCTTGAGCTAAGGCTTTTACTTCTTTAAAATTTCGGATAATAGGTGATCCTAATTCCAGTTTAATGCCTTTTCCTGATGATTTTTTTGATTGCTGTTGAAGCTCTAAAAAGTCAAGAGCAATGGTTTTCCCTTCTACAAATAACGAAGCCACAACACGTTGTAACTGCGCCAATGCAGAACGGGTAGGAACGCTGGAAGGAATGGTACTGAATGCTTTTCCTTTCAAGGTATCATCAATAAATCCAATTAGACCACCAGTACCCACCTGAATGAACACTCTGGCTCCTTCTTCATATAGTTTATCTGTCAGCTCACGGAAACGAACAGGTTCAACCAAATGCTCTGCACTTAGCTTTCTGATCGCCGCCTGATCTGCAGGATAAGGTTCTAAAGTAGTTGCAGACCATAGCGGGATCTTCGTTTTCTGGAACTGTGCTTTTTCCATTCCGGCAAGGATTACATCCAGTTTATCAGCGATAAAAGGAGAGTGGAACCCAGATTGGAACGGCAGTACCTGATGGAAGATCTGTTTTGATTTTAATTGCGAAACCAATTCATCCAATGCAGCATTGCTACCACAAAGAATCACCTGATTAGGACAGTTGTCGTTAGAAATATACAGGTCTGAAATTTCAGAAATAAAAGGCTGTACTACCTCAATTCCGGCTCCGATGGCAATGAATTTGGAATCTTTTAGTTCAAAAGTTTCCGGATTCAATACATCGATTAAGGCTTTTACGGAATTGGCTTCTGCAAGCTCTGATGAATACCCTGCCAGCCATTCTCCTAAGCTGTGCCCTGCATTCATATCCGGGATGATGCCCAGTTTTTTCAATGAATTGTCAAGGATACTACAGTTGTTAAAGATGTTTAAAGCATCAGTTAAAAGCCCTTCACCTTCAGTTTCTATAGGCGCTGTTAATCCGAAATAACGGCTAACGCTGTCTACTTCACCTTTTGCCAGACCATCTAAACCAGGGAATACAAAGGCTACTTTACCGCCATCTTTTAATAACGGGGTAGAAGTGTACCAAATGTCCTGTTTATTTTTCCAGATCAGGTTTTTAGAAACGATTTTAATCGCTTTTTCTACTCTTGCAGGCGTAGGATCGAATATGGCTACTCTGAAATCTCCTTCTCCTAAAGTGGCATCATTATTTTGTAATGCAGACAATAATTCGGCATGAGTCGGTCTTGCCAATAGCAATACTTTGTCTTTTTTCGGCATATCATAGCCTTCAAGAACAACGTGAGCATTGATTCCTCCAAATCCGAAAGCGTTTACCGCTGCTACTTTTGGCAGTCCGGTTTTTGACCAGTTTTTAGCTTCCTGTACGGGTTCAAATCTTGTATTCTGCATGTCAGCAGTAGGATTCTCACAATACAATGTTGGTGGTAAAGTATCATGGTGTAAAGCCAGACAGGTTTTAATCAATCCTGCAATTCCTGCAGCCGGCATCGCATGTCCGATATTGGACTTTACAGACCCGATTCCTGCTACCGGAGTAGCTTCTTCTTTCCCAAAGAACTGTGCTAAGGTCTGAAGTTCTGTTTTATCTCCAAGCGGAGTTCCGGTACCATGGGCTTCAAGGTAACCTACTTTATTTTTATCCAGATCAGCATTGATCCAGGCTTGTTCTAAAGCTTTCAGCTGACCTTTTACGGACGGACTCATAACGCTGGTTCCGTTACCGTCACTGCTTACGCCTACACCTTTAATCACTGCATAGATTTTATCCTGATCGCGAACGGCGTCTTCCAATCGTTTTAACACGACGAAACCACAACCTTCCCCAATCAGCAATCCATCAGCATCCCTACTGAACGGCTTGATCTTTTCCTGGCGGGACATGGCGCCCAATTGAGCAAAAATACTCCAGAAAGCAGCATTTTGTCCGGTGTGTACTCCGCCGGCGATCATCATATCGGAACGTCCTCTTTGAAGTTCCTGTACGGCATGATCTACAGCGATTAATGCACTGGCGCAAGCGGCGTCAACGGTAAAAGCAACGCCTCCAAGATCAAAACGGTTGGCTACCAATGAAGCTACCAGATTAGGAATTAATCCCATGGCGGTATCGGCAGCGAAACGTCCTTTGCGCTCCTGAAAAGCATGCTTTACTTTTTCGATATCAGCAGAAGATACCTGAGGTAACAGTTCCTGCAATAATGAGGAAATCTGTTCTCCGGTTCTTACAATTTCAATGGCACGGGTAGCTCCCGGCCCGGTATAGTTTCCTTTCCCGATGATAATTCCGGTCTTTTCAAGGGAAGTATTCTTTTGAAATACTCCGGCATCCTCTAAAGCTTTCTGAACTAAATCAAGGGTCAGTAAATGATCAGGTTCTGTTCCTTCCACGGCAAGGGGTAAAATCCCAAAAGTGGTAGGATTGAACTCATAATCAGGAATAAACCCGCCTCGTTGGCAATAGAAACGATCGACAGGGTTGGTGGCATCGCTAAAATGCACCGGATCTATCCTATCTGCCGGAGCGGATTGGGTAGAATCTACTTTATTGACAATATTCTGCCAAAAAGTTTGAGCATCCTGCGCCCCGGGAAAGACGCAGGATAGTCCAACTACAGCAACATCTGTTTTTTTCATGCTTAGTGTATACAGAGGGTTACCAATTATTTCCTGACATGATAAGCACCTGGCTCTCAGTTCCGTATTTTATCTCGTTAAGGAAGATTTCTTTTCCTTCATCCAATGGGATCATGGAAATTCCTCTACGTTCGTATTCAGATTCAAGAGTGGAAGAAACCATTCCTGCTCCTTTCCAGGGTCCCCAGTTGATGGAGATTACTTTTCCTTTTAATCTTTTATTCAGAGCGTTAGCGTAATCATCCAGTACACTGTTGGCAGCAGCATAATCGGTCTGTCCTTTGTTACCGTATACGGATGCGATACTTGAGAATAAAACGACGAACTGGTAATCTGTACGAAGCTGTTCAGCTAATACACGAAGGGGTTTTACTTTGGTATCGAATACACGTCCGAAAGAAGAGGTTGTCTTTTGTTTGAATAATTTATCTTCTAAAAGACCAGCACCGTGGATCACCCCATCTAAACGGTTGTATTTTTCATAAATACTGCTGATCAGATTGCTTAATCCTTCTTCGTCACAAAGGTCTAATGATTGATAAATGATGGTATTTCCAAGTGCTTCCATATCACGGATCGTGCGTAGGATTTGATTGTTTTTATAAACTTTTGTGGTTTCTTTTTCAATCTCAGCAGGAGAAGTGAATTTTCCGGATTTAATCAAATAAGCTCTGATTTCTTCCTTAGTCTTCATTCCTTCGAACTCTTTTGCAGAAGCCTCATTTCTTGGATCTGCTGATCTTCCTACCAAAATATAAGTACATGGATAAGCCTGAGACATGTGTTTTACCAATTCTGCAGTGATTCCCTGCGCACCTCCCAATACCAATACGACTGATTTCTGATCCAGCTGAATGTGTGCTTCATGTAAACTTGTTGACAATGGGGAAGGGATAATATCTACCTTATGTCTTTGTTCGTTTTTATAAATAACTTCAGCAGGTTTATCGTTGGTCAGTATTTCCTTTAAAGTAATGTCAGCGATCTGATCTACTTCCTGAGGAGTGCTCAGGCTGATTAATCTGCAAGTAGTATGATCAAATTCTCTGGCCAAACTTTTGAAAAGTCCCGGATATCCCTGATGATGACGTAAAATACTTGCATTGGAAATATCCTGAAGATGAGCCGGAATATCAGAGATCAGATATACCCATTTTGCTTTGTCGAAATCCAGTTTTTTAATCAGATCAACGTGATCGATAATGCTTGGTTTATCAACAGCTGAGAACAGGTCTAGCATGATTAATCCGTCAACATGTGAAAGATCTTTGTCTGCGTCTACCAATTCTACGATAGCTCCATGTTTTTCCAACTCAGTTTTAATGGCTGAGGTTTGTTGAGTGTCATCCTGAGTGATGGCGAAACGTTTTCCCTGTAGAACTTCTGTATTTTGTACGGATGAAGCATCTGTAGGGGTGATGTCAAAACGAAGACGTGATAATACATTATTCGTAGTTTCAGAAGTGTTAACTTCTTTTACTTCGTTTTTTGTTTCAGAGGTGTCACCGCTCATTTCACTGATCCAGCTTGCCAATCCGCGAAGGGTTTTAATAGCTGCTAGTTTTTCCATCACATCATCGGCCTGCTCAAGATTTTCTCCGAAACCGATCTTGTTTTTAAGATCAGCAATGATCTCCATACGCTTGATGGAATCGATGCTAAGGTCTGCTTCTAAATCCAGGTCAAGCCCTAGCATTTCTTTTGGATATCCTGTTTTCTCGCTTACGATATTGAGAATAGCATTTTGAAGATCTTCTAATGATAAAGCAGATTTTGCCTGTGTTTTTGGAGTAGCCCCAGCAGTTGTTCCGTTTTTTTCAGGGGTTGCTTGTGTTGCATCTGCTCCAGAGAATTCAGTAAGCCAGGAAACTAATCCGCTTAGAGTTTTGATGGCAGCCAATTGCTCCATCACCATATCTTCATTGGTGTTACCATTGGCTAATGTTCCTAATTCACTACGAAGCGTTCCGATGATTTCTACTCTTTTGATAGAGTCGATACTTAAATCGGCTTCAAGGTCCATTTCCATACCCAGCATTTCCTGCGGATATCCTGTTTTATCGCTTACTACCTGTAATAATAATGCTTTGATATCTCTTGTTGGAGCTGTTCTTACAGCAACCGCAGAAGCAGCAACCGCAGCCGTTCTTTCCTGTTGAACCGGTTGTACAGGGATTGTACGTTCAGGAGCAGGGGCCGGCATTGGAGTATTGTAAACAGGCATTGGATTTACCTGAGGATTCTGTCCCATAAAGGAAAGCATCACATCACGTTGTGCCTGTATCATTAGTTTCATGCTGTTCAAATATTCCTGCAACATACGTTCAGCTGTAGATAAGCTTTCCGGTGCAGGAGCTTGCGGATTATGAGTAGTAAAATTGTTCATGGGAATAGGGTTTATGATAGGGAGTGCACCATTAGCAGGCAATGAACCTGTTGTCGGATGTGCAGCTTGTCCGTTAACACGCCAGATGGCAGGGCTTTTCTTATAAAGTTCAGGCTGATTGATATCAACAAGCTGAACGAAACGGCCATCGAAAAGTTTCTCAATATTGAAGCTGCGCCCTGTTCCTAAATACTGCGCCAACATGCAAAGTAAATGAGTGAATTTATTACGGCTGCTGTCTTCAACATACAAGGTCAGCTGATCTTTCTCAAGACATGATTTTGCCAATCCTGTAAGGACTTTTCCTGGCCCTACCTCGATGAAGATCCTTGCTCCGTCGTTATACATTGCTTGTATCTGTTCTACGAATCTTACAGGCTGTACCAAATGCTCGGTCAGTCTTTCCTTGATGTCTGAAGGATTCGATGGATATACTTCTGCTGTTGTATTAGACCATACAGGGATCTGCATTTCCTGGAAAGGAACGTCTTTTAATACATCAGCATACAACTCTTTTGATTTTGCCAATAATGGGCTGTGGAATGCACACGCAACTTCTAATTTCTTAGCAGAAATACCTTCCTGTTTCAGGACTTCCAATAGTTTATTGATCGCCGGTGTACTTCCTGCAATCACACATTGAGTAGGAGCGTTGAAGTTAACCGGATAACATCCTTCCACTTTAGCAATGATCGGCTGTAAACGTTCGTGAGTGGCACTTGCCGCTAACATTGAACCCGGATCTCCGCCTTCTACTGAGTTTAGGATAGACTGAGCTCTCCGGATACTTAAATCAACCAATTGATCTTCTGCAAATACACCTGAGAAACATAACGCCGGTAATTCACCATAGCTATGACCAGCCAGCATATCGGGAAAGATTCCCAATGATTCTAAGAATTTTGCTAATGCGAGATCAACAATTCCTAAAAGAGGTTGCGCCAGACGGGTATCTTTAATGGTTTCTTTTTGCTGTTTTAAATCCGCTTCATTGAATGTTGTAGAAGGGAAAACTACTTTTTCAAGTTCGGGATAGTGATCGATAATCTTACGCATAGCCGGGAAGACTACGAATAGGTCACGGGCCATATTGATTCTCTGGCTTCCTTGTCCAGGAAATGTGAATGCTACCTTACCCTCTTTTTTATTAACGGTGAAAGTATCTTTGGTTTCAATTCCTAATAATACCAGTTCAAGCTTCATCATCAAGTCAACTGCGTTGTCGGCAACAATGCTGAACTGAATAGGCTTTTCTGAAGCAATACTTAAACTATATGCAATATCTTTTAATGGAATTTCATCATTGATTTCCAATAACGTTTTGATCTGGCTTGATTGCCCTTTTGCTTCTTCATAAGTATCCCCACGGAATACAAATAATTCTGAAGGCCATGACTGCATGGCAATAGAATCATCCTTTTTCGGATGGTTGGCAATGACCGTATGGAAATTAGTTCCTCCGAATCCGAAAGCACTGATTCCCGCATAACGGTTTTTCTCAGTCCATAATCCTGTTTCAGAATGGAAAGAGAATGGGCTTGTTTGTGCGTTGTAATAAGCGTTAGGCTGCTTAAGGTGAAGGGTAGGAGGTTTCACACCATGATAAACGGCAAGAGAAGCTTTGATTAAGCCTGCTAATCCTGCAGCACACTTGGTATGTCCGATTTGTGTCTTCACAGAACCTAAATGGGTCTGCCCCGGTAATGCTCCTGAACGGCTGAATAGATTCGTCAAAGCGCTCAATTCTGTTTTATCACCCACAACGGTTCCGGTACCGTGGGCTTCTATCAATCCTACAGATGCAGCACTGATTCCTGCCTGAGTATAAGCACGTTCTAATGCTCTTACCTGACCTACTTTTCTAGGAGCTGTTAATCCAAGGGCTTTACCATCGCTTGATCCGCCTACTCCTTTGATTACTGAGTAGATACGATCACCATCGTTGATAGCGTCTTCATATCGTTTTAAAACAAGGATAGCGATTCCCTCTCCAAGGGCAATCCCATCCGCTTCACTGTCAAATGTGGCACATCTTCCTTTTCTGGAAAGAGCGTGAGTGCTGGAGAACATCAGGTAATCATTGATCCCGTTATGTAAATCTGCACCTCCGGCAAGAACCATATCGGATTTGCCTAATACAAGCTCCTGACAAGCTAAATCTATGGCTGCTAATGAAGAAGCACATGCTGCATCTACCGTGAAGTTTCTTCCGCCAAGATCCAGGCGGTTCGTAATCCTACCTGCGATCACATTGGCCAGAATACCCGGGAAAGAATCCTCTGTGGTATGGGGGAAAGCTTCTTTTACTTCTTCATGAAGTTCTCCGAAAACCTGTTTATAATATCCTCTGAAACTATAGCTGTTGGCAAGGTCGTTACCCCCTTCAGCTCCGATAATAACAGAGATATTTTCTCTATTGATATGTTTTTCACCATATCCTGCATCCTCCATGGCACGTTTGGCTACCAATAAAGTTAGCAATTGGGTAGGCTCAATAGCGGCAAGAGATTGTGGCGGAATACCGAATGCCAATGGATCAAAATCAATTTTTGGAATGAAACCACCCCATTTTGAATGCGATACATCTGCTTCGTCTGAATCCGGCTTATAATAAAGCTCTTTATTCCATCTTTCATCCGGAACTTCGGTAACACTGTCTTTTCCTAAAATGATGTTTCTCCAGAATTCATTCAGATTTTTAGCACCGGGGAAAATACATTCCATTCCTACAATAGCGATATCCAATGGTTTTTCGCTGGATGACGGTTGTTCCGGCAATTCAGCGTTCTGGATGTACTCGTAGTTGCTTATACTAACGTTTTGGTGAAGCTCTTCAAGAGTAAGCACTTTGTTGTGCATCGTTGCAACCTGTCCGATCATGTACATTCCAAGATCCAGCTGATCGTCTTTAGGAATGTTGACTAATTGATCTCCCTGACGTTCGATTCCTTTCGCTGCAATTCTTAAACGGCCTACGTTAAGTTTTTCCAGCTTTTCCCATACTTCTTTTTTATCTGTTCCAGCCGCCAGAAGTTTGGTTTTCTCGGCATTGAAGTGGTTGGCAAATGCTGTATTTAAACAACGGGTTTCGTGTCCGGGAGCTGTTTCTAATAAGACTGTGTCCTTAGCCTGCATCGCCTGCAACTGGAATTCCTCCTGAATGGCTCCGGTTTGTACGGCTTCCTGAGTATAGAGATAAGCCGTTCCCATTAAAACACCCACTTTTACTCCTCTGGCAGCTAATGGAGCAGCCATAATGGAAACGAATGCTGTTGAGAAATCATTATGGATACCTCCTGCGAAAAATACACTGATATTTTCCGGATGATCTTCTTTTAATATACGTTCAATCTGTTTTTCCCAAAGAACCATGCTGGATAATGGACCTACGTGGCCACCACATTCACGGCCTTCGAAAATAAAGCTCTTAGCTCCTTCTTTAAGGAAAATATCTAACAGGGCAGGGGAAGGAACATGCAGGAATGTCTTTATTCCCGCTTTTTCAAATACTTTAGCCTGTGCCGGTCTTCCTCCGGCAATTAGAACCACGGGAGGCTGGGCTTCAAGGATATAAGAGGTTTGTTCATCTCTTAATTCCTGAGGAGCAAATCCTAAAATCCCTACTCCCCATGTTTTATTACCGGCAAGCTCTTTTGTTTCCGTCACCAGGGACTTCGCAGAATTCCCTTTCAATAAGGATAAGGCAACAAATGGTAAAGCTCCTGCTTCTGCTACTGCATTGGCAAATGCAGGAACATCACTTACTCGGGTCATTGGCCCCTGTGCGATTGGATAAGTAAGGCCAAGTTCCTGAGCTAATGAATTGTTTTTATTGATAATCTGAAGTGCTTTTGCCTGTTTCAGATGACCGTACATGGCTTCTTTCAATCCGAAAGCCAGCTTTTTAAGTGTTCTGAACTCTTCATATAAGTCTGTGGCTAGCGAGATGTCTTGTCCCATTGGGATATAGCTCTTGCTTACATCAAGACTGGTAAAATATTGCTTAAGGTCTTCGGCACTGATTTCTTCTGGTAATGAAGGTGAATTGGGTCTTACCAATACGCGGTGATTGGCAATGATCCGGGTTTCAGTTCCGTTCAGTTTTGAACACAGATCCTTTACGTCTTGGGGAACAGAGCTTTCAGGAAATAGAGCCAGTTGGCTGTCTAATATCACTCCTGTTGCTCCTAAAGCTTTTACGGCTGCAGCGGTATGGAGTCCTATCCCTCCCTGTACCCATACAGGAATATTTTTGATCTCATTGATAATACGCTGGAACAGTACAAAAGTGGATTCATAGCCAATTTGGCCTCCTGCTTCATTTCCTTTGATAATGATTCCTTTCGCTCCTGATTGTTTGGCCTGTCGGGCTTCCTCCAGACTGGTAACCTGGTAAATAACATCCAGGGTAGATGCTAAGGGGATGGATATCCCGAACGGAAGAATGGCAATTCTTACTTTTTCAGGAATCTGAAGGGATGTAAATGTGTCACTGGCAAGACAAATACCGTAGGATGGAAGATCTGTCTGTTCAAGTTGACGTAATGCTGCCTGGGCGGTCGTTAACTCTTGGCCTAAGCTGAGGACAGGAAATACACCCGCCTGATGCAATTTAGGCATAAGGTTGACATCCGGCTTTTCAAAAGGCGTTAGTCCAATAATGGTTAAGTTTTTCATGGCGTGATATGTTAGTAAGGATTTTGCGAAAAACACATAACTCTTTGAGATAAAGAAGAATGGCTTTGTTACAAAATCATAAAATTGGTTTTTATTATATTTTCAATTGTAAGGCTTTTTTGTTGAATATTTTTCAACGACGTATAGTGTGCCCTAAAGCGATTAGGGGTAAGAATGATGTCCGGCTTTTTAAAAGGCATTAGCCTCATAATGGTCAAGTTTTTCATTGCATTTAGTATTAAAATAATAATATGCGATTTTGCATTGAAACATCAATCTAATGGGTATAAAGACTAATTGTTTGTGGTGCATGAATAAAAAATAATAAATTTATGGTAAATTCTCATTCATAAATTTAATTCGATAATAATTTTTTAACAAACAAATGTTAATTATTCAAATGTTATTAAAGTATACGGTTTATTTTATTATTCGTTATAAACAAGCCGGCACAATCTATGTAACCATAAAAATAAATAATTATAGTTAAAGAAATGTTAAGCAAATATAGGAATAAAAAATAAAATATTTCAAAAAGAAGAGATTTGTTTTTTTATATATTACAAAAAGATAACATAAATATTTACCGCATAAAATCGACAAAATTGATGATTTAAAAAGTGTGAATTTTTGAGTTGATTTTGTATAGAATTGATTTATATCATATTATTGGCATATTGGAGAATTGCATTTTGTGACTTATTTTACCCATTTGAAAATTTTGAAAAGAAAGATGGCTTCATGTAATAGAGTAAACATATTAAGGTAATATGAAATATAAATGAAAAAAAGCAGTAAAATACTGCTTAAATGGATGAGAAAGATTAAAATATATGTTTAATGAGATTTATATGGACTGTTTTTCCATCGAGTATTTACCTCCTCCTTGTATGATGAGAGTGAGACAGATTCCTAATACTAATAAATGGTATTCAAAGCCTTCTGCTCCGGCTGGCATTTTTCCGAACCAGTTCATGAAGAATCCATGAGAAGCATGATCCACCACAATCATTCCTATAAATAAAAAGAATATTGCGATGGATGTAATTTTCGTCCAAATTCCCAATAGTATAAAAAAAGTTCCTAAACATTCTACAGCAATCGCTATAACCGCTATGAATGATGGAAGCCCTACATGGGTTGTCATATACTGCATTTCACCCTGTAATCCAGGCCCATTAAACCATCCGAATAGTTTTTGGGCGGCATGTGGGAATAATATAATTCCTAAGGTAAGACGAAGGATTAGAGGGCCCCATCCTCCTTGGGTGGATGAGAGCCAATGTTTGAGTTTTTTGTCCATTTTTTTAGTATTGATGAACAAATTTAGTACGATGTGGGCTGATGATTGTGTGATTTTTAATACAAAAAACCTGTGCTATTTATCACAGGTTTGTTTAATGATCTTTATATTGTTGTCTTTTGAGACGGTTTAAAGTCTCCCGTGTAATTCCTAAAAAAGAAGCAATATGCTGCTGAGAAAGCCGCTGTTCAAACCAGCCATAGGATTTGATGAATTCCAGATATCTTTCCTCAGCTGTTTTTTGCTGGAATAGTATTCTTTTTTGAAGCGAGATGAAAGCATTCAGAAGTATTTTACGGAAATAACTTTCCACTTGTGGTATTTCTATATATAGTTTTTCCAGTTCGTTCTTTTCTATCATAAAAACCTCTGAATTTTCCATCGCTTCAATATTGTATACGGATGGTTGGGAGTAAAGCATGCTGCTCCAATCTGATATCCACCAGTTTTCAAATGCAAACTGCACGGTATTTTCCCGAGCGCTAGCACTCACTTCGTATTGACGCATACAGCCGCTTATTACAAAATAATCATGAGTGCATAGTTGTCCTTCCTGTAAAAGATATTGCCTGCGTCTGAACTTTTTATACTCCAATGAAGAGCACAGTCTTTCTTTTTCAGATTCTGATAAAGTTACATATTGGCTGATATGATTTAAGATGCTTTCGTAAGGCGCTGACATTGATTTGGATATGTGAATTATCCAAATATAATCAATCTTACCGGATCTGTTTTGATTTCAGTTAAAATTGCTGAGTTTAAAAGATGCTTAATCCATATTGTTTTGCCAGATCCAGAATGATGTGGTATCCTGCCAATGAATTTCCATGTTGATCCAAAGCAGGGCTGAATACTCCGATCCCCATTTTTCCGGGAACGCTTACGGTGATTCCGCCGCCTACTCCGGATTTGCTTGGTAGTCCTACCATTCGGGAGTATTCACCGCTGAATTCGTACATTCCGGCAGTCAGCATTTGAGATTCTATCAGTTTGGCAGTGTCAGCGTTTTTATACTGAGTGTCTCCATCAAAACGAACACATTGGTTAGCAAAGAAATATCCGATTTTCGCCAGATCTTCAGCGGTAAGCTCAATAGAACACTGTTTGAAATAATTATCCAGCTGATCTTCATTTCCTGAAATCAATCCGCTGTTTTTCATGATGTAGAACATACCACGGTTACGATGGCCTGTAGATTTTTCAGATTCGTATACAGATTTGTTGTAATCAATGCCAGGATTCTTGGTAATGTATCGAACCATATCCAATACTTTAAGGAATGGCTTTTCACCTTCACCTGAGATTAGAGATGTGGTAAGAATGGCTCCGGCATTCATCATCGGATTAAGAGGCTTACCGGTGGTTTCAAGGTTGGAAAAGTGATTGAAAGGTTTATCAGATCCGAAATAGCCCATCTTATCAAAAACATGGGCTTCCCCTTTTTCGCTTACTGCAACCATTAAAGCGATGATCTTGGAGATGCTCTGCATGGTGAATTTCTTGTGTACATCACCGGTATTGAAAATTTTACCGTTCTTGTCCACCACTGAAAAAGCGATAGCCCTGGCATCCATTTTTCCCAGTTCAGGAATGTAATCTGCAACTTTCCCTTGTGCGTAATAGGCTCTGTTCTTTTCCAGAATGCTGCTTAAAGTCTTTTCTGACAGAGTTGAAATATCGGCAGTTTTTTGAGCGTAAACTACAGTGCTTAAAGAAAGAAGAGCGGCCACGCCAATCCCTTTTGCAGAAAATAAAAAACTATTTTTTCTCATAGTGAAGATCTTCGAATACATATTGATAATAAACCTTAAAAAACAAAGATAAAGTATTTCACTGCCTGACAGCAAATCTTCGGGCAAATATACCCGGTAATGGTCTTGAATATTTATTTTTATGTATAAAATGTCCTGCCTGAGAGGGCTTCAAAAATAGTAAGTCTTTAAATGCTAATAAACAGTCACAGGACCCACCAGCCCCATAGACTGTAGCGGCTGATCTTTCCTTTTCTGATTTGTCCAGTATTGGGCAACCACATTGTCTTTAAGGGTTTTCATATAATTTCCCATCACGGTAACGACCTTAATTTCAATTTCATTTATTCCTTCACGGATCATACCGGATAGCGGATAAATTCTCCGGCCAAACCACTGCGATCCGGCTTCAATTCCGTTGATGCGGACTTCACAAATTCCAAAAACGATTCCAAGATTCAAATAACCCGTCTTATGTATGTCCGTTATCTGAAATGTATTCCGGTACATGACAGTTCCGGCAAAATGAGTGTATCCGGGAAGTTCTTTAAGGTCAGACAGCCTGCTCAGTTCCTCATGTTTAACCGTTCCGTCATAATGCCTGAATTCAAGATCCCATTTACCGGAGAGCTCTTTAACATCATTTCCTGACAAAGGATTTTCTTTCCAGATATCTCCTTTTTTATGACGATCAAAAACAATGAGTTTTAAATCTGCCGGACCTAAATTGATCTTCAGCCTCCCCATTATCGGTTCCAGCCTGAAGCGTTTGCCCGTAACGGCATCCCACAGCCATGCCTGCTTGTGCTTGATTATACTTTTGTCAAAGGTAACATCCAATACTGTGCTGTGTTTGCTGCTGGAATTATTAAACAGAAAAAGTTCGGTTTCATCAGTCTGGTAACGTACCTGCGTGACAAATGTTTTGGGTTCCTGAATTTTTACATAGGGTATTATATTATACTTTTCCTGAATGGTTTTGTACCAACCCATAAAATCAGCTGCCGGCTTCTTCAGAAGAATAAACCGATCCAAAATGGGCAGCATTTTTGTGATCCAGTGTTGTACTTCCTGATCCCTTTTCAGATAATCTTTCCAGCCTGTAGAGCGGTCCGGGACAGCTTCAATACAAAAGATCCTCCCGCCGCCGCTTACGAATTCGTGCAGCTTACGTGCTGTAGCCGGGTCCAGGCTGTACACTTCTATCAAAAACAAGGTATGGTACTTTCTGTTCCCGTAAGTGAGAAAACCTTTCTTGATCTCTGAGCCGTTAATCACACGTTCGGATACATAATCACAGGCATTTCCGTTCTGATGAACAGATTCCCATATCAGTGCCTGGTAAGCCGGGGAAACCAGTGTTGGAAACGGCTCATTTTGTGCCCCATACTCCGACCATTGGTCTGCGAAAGGTGCTAAAAGGGCTATATCTGCAAACATTGTGGAGTGCTGCAATACGGCAGACAGCCTTGCCCGGTAATCTGCATAATGTTTAAAATACGGCCACATCGTATTTTTTTCGTTAAGGTATCCGCCATAGGTGATCCAGCCGGGAAAGGTGGCTTCCGGAGGAGAATAATTGAACCCGTGAAAAACAGGATGGGTAACCCCGGATATGGTGCTCTGGTCTCCTGCTATTTTGAAAATTTCCAGGGTTTCATTGAAAACCATATCAGTATTGGTGAGTTCTTCAGAGCTGATCAGCTTTTTATCTTTTAAGTGGGCAGCTGAGGAAACCAGCTTATTGATCATGGTATTTCCACGGCCCAGATGCCATGGATACTGTGTGAATTTTTCTTCACTGATATCTTCTCCTATCCCGTATTTCAGCCAGGTCTCACATTCAGGAATATCCATTTCGAAACTGCCTTCCAGCGGAAAATATCCCCGTCCATAGGCCTGTGCTCTTGATTTTATTTTATTATCCCTGCACCATTGTGTGAAGGTATGTACAAACCTTTCCTCAAATATTTCGGCTTTGGTGAGCTCAAAATCATAGCGCATGCGGTCTGTCATTTTTTTGAATTCCTTATCCATTTTTACCGGATACTGGATATTGATCCCGGTTGTATTTCCCATACTCCCTATTTTAAATAAAACAAAGGGCAGATAGGGATACAGGTTGTAGCCTCTTCTTTTTTCAAATTCACTCATCATATCCCGGTTCCAGTTGGCTCCTTCAGTTTCCAGGCTGTCGATGAAGAAAGATCTGATATTGGGTGACAGCGGTCCTGTCTTTTGCTGAATAGTGTCGCTCATTCTGTTGAAATATTTCTTCACCGCAGCAGTATTGTAATGATTCAGAACAGGTCCCATTCCGCCCGGAGCGCCCTGGATGACGTTCATAAAACGGTCTATTTTTACCAGTCCGTAAACAGCATAATCACCTTTAGGGATGGAAACCTTGATGATTCCGCTTTCAATCTGGTCAGAAAGATTAATGACTTCATCCATATGATTGAGCGGGTCCGGTACGAGTTTCACTTCCAGCATTTCCATTGTTCTTCCGCTATAGGGATTGGTGATCGCAGGATCAGCTTCTTTGTAGAGATCAAAAAGAGAGAATTCTGTTTTTAACGGACCTTTTATTTTTTTCACGGCTATAACCACAATCTGGGAACATTCTTCCTTTTCCAGAAAATCACCACCCATGGGAAATCCGGTCCCGACAAGCAAATCGCATGTTATATCCAATGATTTAGCTTCTTCAAGGGTGAATTTCAGCAATTCAATCCACTCATCACTTAACCAGTCTACACTTAGCTTTCCCATATCATCGGTACGCAAAGGAAATGATATCGGGTTGATCTCTACTCCTCCTATTCCTGCTTTTTTTAAAATCCTGAGCTCACGGGCGAGTTCTGCTTTTTCTATCTTATCTCCATTCCACCACCAGCGGACAAATGGACGATATTGATTTTCCGGATTGGTAAAAATTTTAAAAAGGGACTGAGATGTCCGTGAATTTTCTTCTTTTATTGCTGCCTGAATCCAGGACGGAAACACATTCATTAAAACTAAACCGGACGTGGCAGCTGAACATTGTTTTAAAAAGTCTCTTCTTTTCATGAATGGCTGGTATGGTGATAAAACAAATGTAATGGATTTGTTATAATAATACAGCATCAGCAGAAAAAATAACTGGACCCGAAAGCTGTTGAATCCGGAAAATTTGAAGAAAATCTATTATTTTTTTCAGGGGTTTCAATCTTGCCCTGTATATTTTTATGGATCAGAAAGCTAAAATTTATAGGTATATCTGTTCTTTTATATATTAATCATTATCTGGTCAGATTATAGGGTGGTCTCCTGTATGTTCCTTATTTTTGCATAGAATCGTAGGAATAACAATTTTCAAATATATGGACGATACATTTTCGGACAACCACCAAATTGGAGTGGTTTCTGCTTTTTCTGAACTTGTAAGTACCGACTTTCAAGGAGCTATGAATGCAATTTGCTGGTCCAGAAATTTAGCTGGTGATTTCAAAGAAATTGTTTCTCAACTTCAGCTAAAAGAGAATATTACAGAAGTTTTTACTGAAGATCTTTTGGCGCTGTCGCTGTCAGAAAAAGGTAATATGGCAAGGGAAATTATCTTAAGTGATATACGGTTATTAACTGAATTCGGGGCATCACCTTCTCTCAATTTACTCAAAAGTTACGAACGGGATGAGGAGTTCAGTTTTATTTCAACAGACGTATATTCATATCATGTTGATCGTTCACCTGTTAGTACTGATACTTTTTTATGTACCTATCATGGTGCAGCAAGTGATATTCTGCCCAATAGCCAGGCTGAACAAAAAATCCTGATTCCGGAAATCCGGGAAAAGCTTAAAGAATTATATGACGGGCCGGAAGCGGAGTTTGAAACCTTTCTGAAAGACTGTTTCTTTGATCTGCATTATCAGCCCAAGCCCAATGCGGAGCCCATCAACTTAGGGTTGGGGCATCTCTGGCGCCTGGCAGTAGATCATCCCGGACAGAAAGTTTTGCCCTGTGTCCACAGAGCTCCTGTTGAAAGCGACGGTGAATATAGGCTGCTGCTGATTTGTTGAATGATTATGGCTTAAATATGCCTGAATGTACAGCTTTAAAAGTTACGGGATTTATATACGGGTTTCTCTTTCTTTCATCATATTGTAATCGCTTCTTAATGTGGTATGTAAATCCTTTGTAGCAGGCGTATTTGGTCTGGAATTTGTACTTTGACAAGTTCCGATTTTACTTTTACGACAGAGATTCATTGTTAACCATTAAACATAATAATATGATGATAATCGATGAAGATTTGCTACTGGAAAATGGCGCGATATGCGAAGATTATGAGCCTAAAACTATCCTGTTTCAGAGAGGGGGCTATCCTCATTACTATTTTCAGATCATAAGCGGAACTGTGGAGCTGAATAATTATCATGAAGATGGTAAAGAGTTTACCCTCAATATTCTTTCCGCAGGCCAGAGCATTGGGGAATCCCTGCTCTTTAGCGATAACAGTTATCCAATGAATGCGGTGGTTAAAACAACCTGTAAAATCCTAAAGCTGCCTAGAAGTATTTTTTTTGATCTTATTCTCAGGAATCAGGATGTTACACTGAGTTTGTTCCGCTGTCTTTCAGATCGGTTATATTATAAGTATATTATGTTATTTAACAATTCATCGGCAGATCCCCTGGCAAAGATTGGAAGCTTGCTGGATTATTTTAAAGGTTTTAGCGGTGAGAAAGAAAAGCTCTCGTATCATGTCCCTTTTACCCGGCAGCAAATCGCGAATTTGACAGGTTTGTGTGTGGAAACTGTTATAAGATCAATAAAAAAAATGGAAAAACTGAATATCGTCAGAATTACGAACAGGAAAATATATTATTAGTGCTGTACTGAAAACTTTAACATGATTTACATACAGCACATAACTGATTATATACAATATCCTCCGTCATCTGCGGAGGATATTCAGTATCTATTTTAGCGATTATAATGCTTTTGTATTCAATCCTATATCAGCAACCTTTGTAAGCGTCTTATCGCATTTTTTTTCCTCCCCCAGTGTCGCCAGAAGGTTTTTGAGGCAAACATTCTCTTTAAGGACCTTTGCATATGCAGCAAGTGTTCCATAGGTTGCGATCTCATAGTGTTCCACCTTTTGTGCAGCTGCTATGATGCCTGTATCTCTTACAGATCCGGGTTCTGTCTCTTCCATTATGCTTTTCCCTTCGTCAAGAAGCCCCTGCATTGCATCACATTTTTTGGCCTGTGCTTTTTTCTTCAGGGATTTAAAGCACTCCTCAAGTCTTTTTACATGGACTTCCGTTTCCATAAGATGGTTTTCAATGGCCAGTTTAAGCTTTTTGTCTGTTGCATTTTTTTGCATTTTAGGTAATGCCTTTACCAGTGCTTTTTCTGCCCAGTAGATGTCTTTCAGTCCATCTTCAAACAGGTCTTTCAGCCCTTTTGCTGCATTTTTCTTTGCCGGGGTTTTCGCTGTTTTTTTTGCCGGGGCCGATTTGGAAGGTGATTTTTTTGCTGTTGTTTTCCTTGTTAAGGTTTTCGTTGCCATAATATTAGATTTAGTGTGATTATTTTAATAACTGCAATTCTAAGACCATTTATCCGCATCATTGATTGGCAGCCTGAAACCGGAGCCTCTAATTTCGCTCATCAATAAGGTATACGATTGCATTAGATTGGTTTTCGTTTTCTGGAAAATGAGTTGACTGATCAGGAGCAGCAATTGAAAATAAAATTTTTTTATGGTAGTATTCATTTTTAATCGACTACCTTTAACGGCGAAAATGAAATTTATAAAGAAATAAACATATCTTTTATATATATCAATTTAACCATAGATTCTGTTTTCAAAATAATAATAGTATTAATATTCCAATGTCTTAATTATCTATTCAACGAGCATTTAAAGTTAGAGCTGGTTATATGTTCATAAACCTCTTGTTAAACAACAGGAGGTTTTATTAATGGTTAATCCAAATTGATATATTGATTCTTAAACGGAAAAAATAGTAAAAGCAAGTATTTCACATGATAAGCAAGATCATAGGTGTTGGTAACTGTATCCCAGCAGAAACTATAACCAATTTATTTTTTGACAAGCATATTTTCCTGGATGAAAAAGGAGATGTATTGAAAGATGACAACTTTTCTCTAACTGAGAAATTAAAGAAAATAACAGGCATAGAGGAAAGGAGATATGCCAGTCGTAACCAGGTAACCTCTGACCTCGGGTTAATTGCTGCTCAGGCTGCAATAGAAGATTCAGGAATAGATCCGGAAACTCTGGATTACATAATTTTTGCACACAATTTTGGTGATGTAAGGTTTGGTACCGTTCAGTCTGACATGGTTCCCAGTCTTGCGGCAAGAGTTAAGCATTCATTAAAAATCAGGAATAACTTTTGTACAGCTTATGACTTGCTGTTTGGATGTCCCGGCTGGATTGAGGGGGTCATACACGCAAATGCTTTCATAAAATCAGGTATTGCCAAGCGGTGTTTGGTAATAGGAGCAGAAACACTTTCCCGTGTGGTGGATATTCACGACAGGGATAGTATGATTTATGCGGATGGTGCCGGTGCTGTAATTCTTGAGGCCAATGAGGCAGATGATTCCGGTATAAAATCACATTTGTCCTCATCTCATACTTATAAGGAAAAAGATTTCCTGTACTTTGGAAAGTCGTATGATACCGCCGGCTGTCCGGATACCAAGTATATAAAAATGGATGGAAGGAAAATATATGAGTTTGCCCTTTCAAATGTTCCTGATGCTATGAAAAAGTGTTTGGATCATAGTGGATACAGCATTGATGAATTAAGCAAAATTATTATTCATCAGGCGAATGAAAAAATGGATGAGGCCATTGTGAGCAGGTTTTTTCAGCTGTATAATTTACCGGTACCTGATGATATTATGCCAATGGTAATACATAAGCTTGGTAATAGCAGTGTTGCCACCATTCCGTCCCTGCTTACCATGATTGTAAAGGGAGAATTGGAACAGCATGTCCTGGAAAAAGATGATATCGTTCTTTTTGCTTCTGTAGGGGCAGGGATGAATATCAATGCATTTGTTTACAAATTTTAAACTACATCAAAAAAATCAATTGTCTTGCCGGTCATTCCTTTTTAATTCTCTTTCAACTTCATCAATCTCTGTTAAAGGAAGCAGATAGCTGTTTTCAATGTAGCTCCTGATATTTTCGTCCGTTTTACTTATTTTTCTGATAAAAAGCTGATTGCTGGATTTCAGAGACTGTATATAATTCAGCGTATCCTGTTTATTCTGGAAAATTGATTTTTCAAATACCGCTCTTTTATCATCATTGACGATAATATCATTAAATGATGTATTCATGAGCACGGTCTGAAAAAATGATTCGGCAGGTAAAAAAGTATGAAGATAATAATCCTCAAAATCCATTACTTTTTTATTATTGGTCAGGAACGCACAGGTTTCTCTTGTAAAAATAAACCATTTTCCGCCAATATAAGGTATTACTCCTTTCATAAATTCTCTCTTATAAACCAGGGAGGAAATCATGTAGGCCAGTTCGGTAAAATGATTTTGTATTCTTTTCAGCGTGTCCGGTCTGTAAAACTTCTGGTCGTAATAAAACAGATAGTTCCGGCCGTTATTTACCGTAAGGAATTTACGTATGATTTGCTGGGATTTGAGTGGATAATCTTCACCGCTGAGGTTAATGAAATAATCCCATTCCCGGCTTGCATTTAAGAGAAATTCCATTGCGTTAAGCTCAGCCTGAATCATACTGAAGCCTCCTGAAACAATATTCAGGCTATCTAAAATAAATACATTGGGAAATTGTACTATATATAGCTGTATCTCTTCTGTGACTGTTGGCTTGGCCTTTCTGTCAATATGAATAAGATAGAACTGATCTTTTGTATAAATTTTCTCAAACATTGCTTTAAATACATCAGGCTTATGGTGTACCATAATAAAATAAGCAATCTTTACATGTGGTGTAGCATATGATTCCAGAGTCTGAGTCTGAGGAGCTGTTATGGGGAAGGCTGTTTGCATACTTGGGAGCTTAAAATCATCCGCATAGCAAACAATTCAGTTAACGTGCGTAAGCTACGAATAATTTTTTGATAATCAATTAATTAAATAATGCTTTGTTTGTTTTTTTTATTGTAGGTTTGCAACACATTTATAAAACAGGTCTCTGCCTTTGCTATTCTGTCATAGTTTAACATCACAATTTTCTTTTTCAGTTTTGCTTTTTCAGCTACCAATTTATAATCCTGATTTCATTAGTGAAAATCACAGATTATAAAAGTCCTATCATCATAGGAGCGATACGTTATTGCAGGTCAATCAACAATATTTTAATGTTATTGTTACAGATACAGCAAGCAAAATGATAAACCGGAAAAGTACTCTTTATTTGTTTATCCTTAATACACCAACTCAAATTCTGATAAACAGATTTGCTTACAAACTACCGGAAGACCGGAATTTATAATGAGTTTTAAAAATTTAAATTTAATCAATCCAATTATTCGTGCTGTCACAGAAGCCGGATATTCCAAACCTACTGAAATACAGTATACTGCAATCCCACATATCCTGGAAGGAAGAGACATCATAGGATGTGCGCAAACCGGGACCGGAAAAACGGCTGCATTTGCTATGCCTATACTGCAGTTACTGAAAAGACATACCCCTGAACATAAAGAAATACGTACTTTAATTCTCACTCCAACCCGTGAACTGGCGATACAGATAGAAGAAAACTTTAGAGTTTACAGTAAATATCTGCCGTTATCCCAACTTTCTATTTTTGGAGGAGTTTCAGCAGGCGGTCAGCTTGCGGCTTTGAGAAAGAGAGTGGATATTCTTGTAGCAACCCCCGGAAGACTTCTGGATCTGGTGAATCAAAGACATATTGATCTCTCTAAGATTGAAATACTGGTTTTGGATGAAGCAGACAGGATGCTTGATATGGGGTTTGTAAATGATGTAAAAAAGGTTTTAAAATTAATTCCCCAGAAAAGACAAACACTGTTTTTTTCAGCAACCATGCCGGTAAACATAAGAAAATTTGCCGAAACGATTCTGAATAATCCTGTAGAAGTTACTGTGACTCCTGTGTCTTCAACTGCACAAACGGTTAAGCAATCCGTATATTTTGTAGAGAAAAAGGACAAAACAGACCTGCTGATCGATATATTACAGGAAAAAAATACCGTAAGGTCGTTGGTTTTTACCCGTACTAAGCATGTGGCCAATAAACTTGTTCAGCAGTTAGAGAACGTAGGAATTTTTGCAGCAGCTATTCATGGAAACAAATCACAGGCGGCACGGCAAAATGCACTGGATGATTTTAAAAGCAGCAGAATTAACGTCCTGGTAGCTACAGATATTGCAGCGAGAGGAATTGATATAGATGATCTTCCTTATGTTGTGAACTATGAGCTTCCTAATGTCCCTGAAACCTATGTTCACCGGATCGGAAGAACCGGAAGAGCGGGAGCAGAAGGTACTGCAATTTCATTTTGCGATACAGACGAGCGTTTGGATCTCAAGAATATTCAAAAACTGATAGGGTTTACCATGCCGGTCAGTCCATTTTATAAATAAAGTCTGTAGAGTTTACAGAAAATAATATACAATTTTTAATAATAATTACAATGCAACAAGGCACAGTAAAATTTTTCAATGAAGCAAAAGGCTTCGGATTTATTTCTCCTTCAGATGGGAGTAAGGACATATTTGTACATTCTTCAGGATTGAGCACAAGAGCGATCCGTGAAAATGATAAAGTCGTTTTTGATGTACAAAAAGGAGAAAAAGGTTTAAATGCGATCAACGTAAAGTTGGCTTAATTTAAACTTTGTATGCAGATATATGTGAAAATCATATTCCCTGCAATACTCATATTTTTATATTTTTTACAGATTCAAAATAATCCATACACTGTAAGTATCTGGATATATTGTTTGAAAGGACATTGATGTAAGTTAAATTACTTTTTATTTTCCATTATGTTCATTAACCTCTTACTTGACGTAAGAGGTTTTATGGTTTTATTTTAGGGGAAGGGAAAATTTATGGTCTTGATCTGGTGTATGTATAAATCGGACTGATATTTGAATAATAAATATAATGAGGCAAGCGGTTAGTCGGTTAGCCATTGTACAGCAAGATAACTACACACCAAATATACAGCCCTTATAGGGCATAAGAAAATAATATGATTATTATCAATAATTTTAATGAGTATAAAGCTCTTGAAGGCAAGATGATCGGAGCTTCTGCCTGGCATACCATACATCAGGCTCAGATTGACAGGTTTGCAGAAGCAACCTTAGATTATCAGTGGATTCATACTGATAAGGAAAAAGCAGAAAGAGAAGGGCCCTTTAAATCAACCATAGCTCATGGTTATTTAACATTATCACTGATTCCTTACCTCTGGAAACAAATTGCAGAGGTGAGAAATGTAAAAATGGAAATCAATTACGGAATAGAAAACTTTAAGTTTGGGCAGGCGGTTCCTGTAAATAGCGATGTGCAATTACAGGCTACGGTAAAATCTGTAGTCAATCTCAAAGGGACTATAAAAGTGACGGTGGAAGCCAGGCTATTAATTAGAGATCAATTAAAGCCTGCCTATACGGGCGATGTGGTTTTTCTTTATCATTTCTTTTAAAAAATACCTTATTCATCTCTTCTTTAATATGTGATTGTTACTGGAAAATACCAGATCCCTTTTGCTGAAATGGTCTGGTGATGATCCTGTATAAAAATGGATTTTGTAAAATTCCTTTCAGATGACATCATAATCGTTTAATCCCAATACAAAGTAATGTTCGATTGTTTTTTGAGCTTTTTTACACATTGATAAGAGATGATCTTTGGAGGTGTTTTCAAAGATAAAGTCGTCATGGGTTTTAACGATATATTCGGTTACTATTTCAATATCTATTGAATCGAACTCTGCCAAATCAGTTTTCAACCTATGCTCTTCTTTAAAAAACGGGATTTTGCGGAAGATGGAATTTTTAAACTGAAAAAGATGTATTGTTTTCACGGTACAAATGTTTAATAAGGTGTGGGGTTGGATTGGGGATCATTGGGAAATTTATCTTTCATTTTTCCGTTGATCCATTTTTTAAGCATGACACGTTCTGACGGCAATTGATATATACCTCCTGAAAGTATATTTAATAAGCTGTCCCAAAGGTTATTTTTTTTACTGAATTCATGACTGTAGTCTGTTAATATTTTCAGATACTCCTGCTCGTATACCCTTGCCTCCTTTAAAGTATAATCTTTCGGTATATTTTTGATAATATCCATCGTGATCCTGTTAAAGATTTTCGGGGTGTACTTTTCTATAAAATCTGATTCAAGCCTGCATATGTTCGTAAGCGGAATGAGTAAAGAAAAAATTTCATCATAAAAGTTACATATGGAGGTTTTCCAGGATAGCTTTTCTTCTTCCGGTAAAAGTTGATCAGCCAGCCGGATCAGTTTTTCATGGTTCTTTTCCAAGTCGTTAATATAGTTTTGGTTCTGTTGCCAGAATACAGATGAATTGATTTTATTTTTTTTAATAATATGGGCCAGTATATATTCAAACTGAAGTCTGATATTGTTTATGTTGTCACTCAGATCCACTAAAACAGACTGCCACAGATTATGCTTGCTTAAGCTGCAATGGGTACTGAATACCAATCTTGATCTGTTATTAAGATGCTGTAATTCTTTTAGCATCCGAAGAATTTCTTTTGCATCTCTTTCCAAGGTGATAGTGGTATTCCTGATATAGAACAAAGCAACAAACTGAGAATAATAGGTTCTGCCTGAACTGTTTTTTTTATTTCTGAGTTCCCATCTTTTCTTTGGATGTTTATTCAGCTTTTTCATTGGAATTTTATTGTATATCATATTTTTTGATTGCCCTTTTTTCAAAGGATTTTTGCTGCATGATCAGTGAAATAAGATATTGTCTTAAGTCTCTGATCGTGATATTTTTCTCTGCAAAAGAAAAAAATAGTGGAGTTTCATCTAAAAGCTCATACAGTTCGGGAAATTCCTTCTGAATTTCAACTGTTTTTTTAAATATCTTTTTTGTCAGAATTGATATTGTGTCTGCTTTATTCATAGCCGCTTTTTATTATTGTTAATATCATTTTAAAGCGTTTATTTCCTTTTATGGAGTTGGGCTTATGAGCCGGAATGATGATACATTCGCCTTCTTCCACAAAATAGGAGGCTCCGTCTATAATGATTTCTGCTTTACCCTCGATAATCTGTACAACAGTATCAAAAGGAGAGATTTTTTCCGGCAGTCCTTCTTCATCATCAAACGATAAGGCATTGATGTTACCCGTCAACTTTCCCAGTATTGTTCTGCTGACAACAGAATTTGAAATATATTCCACAATCCGGCTGATAACATATACTTTTGATTTCTCAAGTTCTTTATGGTTCATCACAGTCTGTTTAAGGGTAAAAAGAGTGGGGTATTGTAAACAAAAGGGACAGAACTGTCTGATTTTCTATCCCTTTTTTTCAGCTAAACCTTTGATCAATATATTTTTCAGAGATTGTAGCTGTATATCTGCAAAGTTTATGAAAGATTAATTTCTTTTATAATACTGAGAACCTCTTCACGGTTTTTTCTTAGTCTGTTGCCAATTCTTTCAAGCATTTCCTTTTCCTTACCTTCTTCAAGCTTCAGGTCGTAATCCGTTAATGTTGAGAATTTTTCTTTCAGCTGCTTTGACTGTACATTCCAGTTTCCCGGAATCTTGAAAGATTTGTCATCTTTGTTGTGGTTTGTGTCCATAATGTGGATTTTGGTGTAACTTAATTGCTACTATACAAAGTTGGTTATTTTATTATCTATTGTATTACAGATTAGTATTTTAATGTTGCACATATCACACTTTTGCAGATCTTCAGGGTTATTTTGTTTCTGATATCAGGCTGTAGATAAAGAGAGGGAAAAGTTCTGTGGTTTAATGAAACAGCAGAAGAGGAAAAATGTTGATCATTCTCTTTTCCCGTTTTATCCCGTTTTTATTAATTTTCTAATCTGAATTCATGTTAAATAATAGGATATAATTCTAAATAAGTGATTGATAAATCGTATCTTGCTACATTACTGCTTTGAACTGCCAATTGGAGGCTCCGGGTTCTGGCGTATTACTTCTTTTCATGATCTGATATTTCCAATATAGTATCTCTGAACAGCTTAAAACCGGTAACCGGAGTTGTTTAAAAAAAGGAAATATAAACCTGTTGACTTTCTCTAAAGGATAATTCAACCGTACAAAAAATTATTACTGTTTTTATGAATACAAAAAAATATTTATGGATGTGGACATTTCTGGTTCCTATTCTGGCATGGCTCTCTTACTTTGGATACCCTGTTTTTGCTTCAGGCTATTATTCTGTGCTCCTTGCTTTATTCCTGATGGGAAGCGTTCTTGCAGCAGTTTACCATTCCGAGGTTATTGCCCATCGCCTGGGTGAGCCTTTCGGAACGTTACTCCTTGCATTTGCCATCACGGTAATAGAAGTTGGGCTGATCATTTCCATCATGATGGGAGCCAAAGGTCTGGAAACGATTACCCTTGCCAGAGATACGGTTTTTGCAGCAGTGATGATTATCCTTAACGGAATCATCGGAAGCTGTATTGTGATAGGCTCTTTAAGGTACCGGGAACAAAGCTTTACACTGCAGGGAGTGAGCACTGCATTGATCACGCTTACCTCTGTCGTTATTTTTGTGCTGATCCTGCCCAATTATACGGTAAGTAATCTCGGCGGTGAATATACTTCCTTTCAGCTGCTTTTTATCGCATTGATTTCTTTGGGGCTTTACCTGGGCTTTACAATGATTCAGACGATCAGGCACCGGAACTTTTTTATTTCTCCGCAAAACAAGCTGCCCGGAAACCAGTCTGCACAGGATGATCATGAAAAATCTTCAAAAAAAGAACTGTATATCAGCTGTGTCCTGTTGATCTTATGTCTGGGAGTGGTCGTTTTATTGGCAAAGCTTCTTTCAAAGGATGTGGAGCATGTGGTGGTTTCAGTAGGGGCTCCAAGGTCCCTGGTAGGTATCATTATTGCCGGGATCGTCCTCCTTCCGGAAGGATTGGCAGCATTCAGGGCTGCAAAAAGTGATCAGATCCAGACCTCATTAAACCTGGCTTTCGGTTCTGCTCTGGCAAGTATTGGGCTGAGCATTCCCGCTATTGCCATCATATCTGTAATGACCGGCATAAGAATGACATTAGGAATAGATATCAAATCAACCATACTTCTTGGACTATCGCTTTTTATCATTACCGTTTCGCTGGCAACCGGCAGAACCAATATCATGCAGGGGATTGTACTTATCGCCATATTTTTAATTTATCTTTTTATTACGATAGTACCATAAATAACCTGAGTTTGGGATACGATGTTTTTTTAAATTGGGTAGGGAAGCTGGATGTTATTGAGGGATGAAAAACAGTAAAAATTGTTATTCAGGAAAGCAAAGTCTTGCCATCAGATAGCTGACGGTGGATTCCGCCCCCTGATTGAGATTAACATCTTTTTCCTCAAGCCCGTCATAGCAGCCGCCTGTTGCCGGGTTGTATATTATCTGATGTAAATGATTCTTTCCCAAAAACCAATTAAAGGAATCTTTCATCATCTCCAGGTATTTTTCATCCTTAAAAACTTTGTAGAATGCGGATAATGCCAGGATCGTGTAGGCAACATCAATGGGCTGCTCTCCGCCAATCGTTTCAGGATCTTTAATGATTTCTTTTTGCAGCCATCCTTTGTTGGATATTACCTTGATACTTCCTTCCGCAAATATTTTAGAAAGCAGAAACCGGAAAGATTCATCAGCGATTTGTTTATATACATCGTCCTTAGTGGTGATCCATGCACATAATAAAGCTTCCGGCAGTAAGCTGTTGCCATAGGTCAGGTAACTTTCAAACCAATGCCAGTCATTATGCTTTTCATGCTGATACATTTTTACCAGCCGGTTGGCCAGTTTCTTTAATAAAGGAATATTGCTTTCAGAGTCCTGATAATGTAATCCCTTTATGATAAAAGCCATCGCCCTGGTAGAGTGAATTTTCTCTATAGATGAAAGGCTTTTCCCAATGATTGAGTCTGCTTCATCATAAAATGGTTGAGGTAAGATCTCTTTTATTGAAAGCAAATAGCCTAACGCCCAGATGGCCCTCCCGTTGGAATCCTCAAGGTTGGTTTCATAATTCTGCTGGGCAAATTTCTTTTGCTGATCCACATAATTAAGAAAGCTTCCGTCTGATTGCTGGCAAAATTTAATTACATTCAGGTACGTTGAGATCAGCTCAAGGTCCGATTCATCTCTGCTTAGCTCATAATGTCTGCAGGCCACAATCATAGCACGGGCATTATCATCCAGAGTATACCCTGAATCTATATCAGGTCTGTTGATTTTAGAAAACTGGATCATTCCAAAATCTGTCGTCATGTTTTTGATATGACTAAGATTGACTGTAGGTAAGGTATATTTCAATTCTGTTTTATTTTTGGTGTATTGCTGAAATAACAAAGCGTGTAAAATAGAAGAATTTTCCCACGCTGTCGGTGCCATTTTTTCTAAGTTTTTCGACCGTAACTGCTCCTGGACACTTTCATTTTTCAGTAGCCTGTTCACTGCTGCTGCAAGCTGTTCCGGCGCTTCAAAATCAATAATAATTCCCATATCTTCTTTCAGTACTTCTAGGGCATGCGGGATAGGAGTAGAAACAATAGGACACCCACAGCTGATGGCATAGGAAAAGGTACCGCTTACAGCCTGATTCCTGTCTTTTGAAGTAAAAAGATAGATATTCGTAAGCTGCAGATAATCCAATAACTCATCTAAAGGCAAATACTGGTTGATGAAACAGGTATGTTCCTCCAAATGAAGCCTTTCAATGGTTTTCTCCAAATGATCCCGGTATTTTTCACCTTCATGCTTTATGATGCCGGGATGTGTTTTTCCAATGATCAGAAACATCACGTCCGGATTCTGGGCAATAATTTCAGGCAATGCTTCTAAGGTTGTTTCAATATTTTTCCCGGAACCTAATAAACCGAATGTTGAAAGTACCTTTTTATCTTTCAATCCGTATTTTGTTTTCAGTGAAATTTTGTCGATAAATGGCAATAAATGGGTACCATGGGGTATCACTTTAATTTTCTCAGATGGAATATCATAATCATTGGACAGGATATCCGCAGAAATACCGGTCATCACAATAATAGATTGAGAGAAGCTGCTGATTTCTTTTACCTTTTCTTTTAATTCCGGATCCGGTTGGGGCAGAACTGTATGGAAAGTAACAATTATATCTTTCTTTAAATTTCTGAGAAAAAGTGACAATCCGTTTTTGGCTTCGTTGAAAAAACCGAACTCGTGCTGGAGCATAACAAGTTGGATATTATCATTTTTATTGATCTTGTCAGCCAGTTCCAGATAAGAAATTGCGTCAGATGTATTTAAGCTATATTCAATCTTTTCTGTATATTGATAATGTTCGTCTTCAGTTTCCATCGGGCAAATGATGATCTTAAATGATTCTCTGAACTTTAGCTGAAGGGATCTTATCAGGTCCTGGCAATACGTTGCAATACCGCACACTTTAGGAGGAAAAGTACTGATAAAGACAATTTCAGGTCTATAATAAGTTGTGTTTTTTTTATTCTGGGCAGATCGTCTTTTGGGCTTTTCCTCCACGTCTGAATTTATATTTTTATTCATGTTGATTTTATTTTGAAGCCTGGCACTTCTAACTGAATGATCAGCTATGATGTGTAATGCAGTAATTCTTTCAATAATTCCGGGATGCTTAAAGAGGCAACAGCAATTCTTTTGTCTGCAGCTCCGTAATAAATATGGAGTGTGTCGTTCTCTACGACAGTTCCTGTCGGGAAGCACACATTGTCAACCTCTCCCTTCAGCTCCCATTTTTCCTCAGGCTTGAAAAGGGGATAAGGCAATCTTGAGATTTCATTTTCCGGATGATCAAGTTCCAGTAAGGCTGCACATGCGCTGTATACATATCCCTCAACGGTATCATGAACGCCATGATATATCATGAGCCATCCATGCTCAGTTTCTACAGGAGGGCATCCGCCTCCGATATAGCTCAATTCATGGTCATATTTGGGGGATAGCAGAATGTGATCTTTAAAATGCAGAAAATAATCTTTCCAAAAATCAGGATTCAGGTCCTCAATATTTTCTATACAGGCAATTTGAATATCAGGTCTTATACGATGGAGGAAATAGAACTTTCCTTTGATTTTTCTGGGGAAAAAAATCACATTTTTATCCCATAGAAAGACATCTTTATCTTTTGGGTGGGGGGCCGGCAGCTTATTGAACCGTCTGTATTTTTCTGCTATTGTACCCTGAGATTCTGCTAAAAGCTTAAATTTTTTATAAGGAATTCTCGGGACAATAATACCTAGTTTTTTCCATGATTTCAGATCTTCTGATATCGCTAATGTACCCAATGCATTGATGCCGTCATAGCTGGTGTAGGTAAGGTAGAATAAGTGGTCGATTTTCACGATCCTCGGGTCTTCCACCCCATGCTTTTCGTATTCAAACTCCGGAATGAGAACCGGACTTTCAGACCGGATTTCTATAGTCCGGTAATCTGATAATATACAATGTCCGATACTGGAGAAATTATTCTTTGCCAGAGCTCTGTAAAACAAATGTATCTTTCCGTTATCAAGAATGACAGCAGGATTTAAAACACCTTCACTTTCAAAGTCTAAAGCAGTTTTCCTGAGTATAATTCCTTCTTTTTTTATGGATACCATTTTAGTTACTGGTATTTCGGGCCTCACTTTCCCTGTCTCTTCGTTTGTTTATTTTATCTTCCCGTTTCTCTTTTGCAGATTTTGCAGGTGGAGTTTTATCCGACTTCTTTTTTCCGTCTTTTTCTTTTGACATTGTAAAATATTTTTTATTAACTGTAAATCTCGGTCATTAAAAAAGGAAAGTTTTGTAATAGTCTTTTAATTTGTTGTATAAATCATAGATATTTCCATTTAATAGAGTAACTTTGAATAAATAACTGTTAATGAAATAATTAACAGGGATATAAAGTAAGGGGGATGAAGTTGTATATAAAATATATGGTAAGTTTGCGTTGCAAAATGGTTGTCCACCAGGAACTGGAAAGGCTGGGCATTAAAAATGCTGTTGTAGACCTGGGTACCGTAGAATTATTGGATGATATCAGTACCGGACAAAGACAAACCCTGAAAGAAAATTTACTTAAAACGGGACTTGAAATATTAGATGATAAAAAAAGCATCCTGATCGAAAAAATAAAGAATGTAGTCATAGAAATGATCCATTATTCAGATGCTCTGCCTAAGGAGAATTTTTCAGATTACGTAAGTGAGAAACTGGGCTATGACTATACTTATCTGGCCAATACCTTTTCTGAAGTTAAAGGGATGACCCTGCAGCATTTTATCATTATCAATAAAGTGGAGAAGGTAAAAGAATTATTACTGTATGATGAGCTTAATCTTACGGAGATCTCTTATAAACTGAACTACAGCAGTGTTGCCCATCTCTCTAACCAGTTTAAAAAAATCACCGGACTTTCGCCTTCATTCTATAAGCAGCTGAAGCAAAAACGCCTTGGAAATCTAGAAGATTTATAAAAGGTGTGATATATGTAAGATTATTATCAATATATATACCTTATTGTCTACGGAAACAATCATCTTTGTATTGAAATACGTGTAAAGATGCAGATCAGATAATAAAAAAATACAGATACATCATACAGGCACCAACCATGAAAAGGTAATTAACCTTTAAGAATACTCAATTAGAGGGATAGAAACCAATGGTCTCTGTCCTTTTTTAGCCATTCTGTATCTGAGCTGATCATTTGATTTGCATTTCTTTTTTTTAAAGAAAGATAATTTTTACATAATATGACGCGATAGGGCTTTTTAAAGCAAAAGCGGATTTACTGAACACAAAATACCCAATTTATGAAAACAATACATCTTTTTCAGTTTAAAGATTCCATTTCCCGTAAGATTCCATTTTTTAATGAAGAATGCAGGCTGGATAATCTGAATGATCTGATGACCTACGATCTAATGAACACCGAAAAGGTGACCGAGTTTATTATTGAGGTTCAGGATGATTTCATTTTTGAAGATACGGCCAGGGAAGACCTCTTACAGATGTGCAAAAATGCCAAAGACACGATTGAACATTATTTTGCAACGGCATTGGGCGATTATGACGTTATCTGAAAGCTGATTTCAATAACGTAGAAGAAGGATTTTATAACGTTTTTCAGATAACCTCAAAAAACAGATATCATGCAATTCCAGCAAAATTTACTTGAATATATCAGCACTTCACTCATTACAGTGAACGAAACGGTCTCTATATCAGAAAGCGTAACTTCAGGATTGATACAGCTGGCTTTTTCTCAAATGCCTAATGCAGGCTTATTTTACAAAGGAGGTATAACCACCTTTACAGTTCCGGAAAAAATTAAATTTTTAGATATTAACCGGATTGAAGTTATGGAAAATGGTTTTGAAACGCAACATATGGCAGATACGATGGCTGTAAAGGTGGCCGCATCATTCGAAACGGATTGGGGAATTGCCTCTACCGGGTATGCTACCTCTGTAAGGAACTCAGGATTTAAAGTTTTTTCATTTTGCTCATTTAGCTATAAAGGAGAGATTGTGCTTTCCAAACGCATCGAGCTTCATCAGAAAACCCAGGCTTTAGATGCGCAGTTATACTATACGGAGTTTATTTTAGGATGCTTTAAAAGTGTGCTTAATCAAATACTCATCTGACAGGATACGGATAAGAGAAAACCATATGCTTTATCAATGCCATTACCGTTGACAAAAAATAATTTTGTGTACAATTAATCAGACAGAATATACTGATGATTTAGGCTGATTATTTCGGATATTTAAACTTTTATAATTGTATTTGAAAGAATATAATTCTGTAAATTTGATAGATTTTAAAAATTAAAAAATTAATATTCTGTGGAACATCTCGACGATAAAGATATACAGTTGCTCAGGCTGCTTCAAAAAAATGCAAAATTAACGGTAAAGGAACTGGCAAAAGAAGTTAATCTTTCACCTTCACCCGTTTTTGAAAGGGTAAAAAACCTTGAGCAGGAAGGATATATTAAAAGATATTCCGCTGTGCTTGATGCTGAAAAGCTGAACCGTGGATTTACAGTCTTTTGCCAGATCAGATTAAAGATCCATGACAGGTCTGTAGGCTATGATTTCGTAAAAGAAATTATGGAGATTGAAGAAGTTGCGGAATGCTACAATATTTCAGGTGATTTTGATTTTCTGCTGAAGGTTCAGGTCCGGGATATGAAGCACTATCAGGATTTCGTGTTTAATAAATTAGGCTCAGTGGACTCTATTGGCAGCACACACAGTACTTTCGTAATGGCTGAAGTAAAAAATAATCATGGGCTGACCCTGTAACATGAAAAATGCAGCGAATCTAGGTTACATTATTCTTGCTGATCCATTTGTATAAAGTTGTTTTTGGAATGCGATACTCGTGTATCACCTGATTTTTTGTTTTTTGTCCGGTATTAATGAGTTCCAAGATAAAATCGATTAATTCCTTAGTATAAATATTTTTACGAAACTGTGGGAGACTGCTATTTTTAGTTACCTCTGTTTTCAGAGATGAGGGAGCGTAAAGAATCAAATGCTGGCTATATATTCTGAAAAAATCATATTCTAATAATTTACTCCATCTGAGGAGTGATTCAGCATCAATAGTATTACTGCCATAAATAGTATCAATATCCTTTTCATTACATTTCATGAATGCGCATACGCGTGTGCTGCTGATTCCAAGATCATCTACCCTTTTTTGTATAAGTCTACCTATATTTATATTCTTAAAATCCATATTCAGGCTATTACTAAATTATACACCTTATTTTTGTTCTATAAAGACATCGCAAATAAATTTTTTTTAATCTTTAGCTCTTCATTTCTTTCAGATAAATTTTGAGCCGGTAAAAAAAGACCTCGATGCAGACTTTAAAAAAATATTTAAGAGGGAATGCTGCATCGAAGGATTTAATAAAGAAAAATAACTTAACTCTTATTTTCTTTACATCAACGAAACTTGTGTTTATAGAATCGTATGTATCTTAACAGCCTGTGAATTCATTTGAAATAATATCATCAATTATTTAATTTAAGTCTTGGCTTTGTTAAGATAATTCCTGTTTTATTGGTTAACTGGCTTTAGTATTTTAAAGATGGGACAAAAGTATGCGATTTAATAAATCAATAAAATTATCTATGAATGAGAATCAATAAAATGTTTTAAATTGGCTTAATGCTTGTAAAACAATAGCTTATAAGAGCTGTTTTTTTGAAAATCATTTATATTAATATGCGGTTAGCCCTTTATCAGTAATCAGAAAGGTTTGTTGATATTAAAAAATAAGTTGTAGAGTGATGGAAACATTCAAAAAAGAGATGGCCTATACAGGATAAATACATATAAAAAAGGTATAAAAATCGGATTATAAAAGGTATAGAAGAATTACCAATTTAAAGCATTGGTAATGGATAAACAGTATATCAGAATATTTCAAACATTTTATTTTCTTTGAAAGTTGATTTTAGCTTTTCGAATTGACTTCGATGTATTCCTACCAGTGAATAGTTTATAACTTTTGTTTTATTCTTATCGGTAATAAGGCTGATCACTATAATGTATTTTAATCCAAACTTAAATATATCAATTTTCTTTATACACATTACGGGTATTTCAATTGGAGGGTAAAATTTCAAAATTTTAAAAAAATGCTGTGTATTTATAGACAGTACTTCTCCGGAATTTTCAATTTCACTGAACTTCATTTCCTTCATCATAAGCAAACCAACAAAAGCGATCAAACCAAGTATCAAAATTATTGTCTTACGATAGGGGATATTCAGAATTATATAAAAAGAAGTGAACAAAAAGCAAGCGAATACAAACATAATTATTCCCAGGCTCCATTTTTTTATAAAATTTCTGTTATTAATTTTCATAAAGTTTTTTTTTCATTATACATATTTGTAAAATCTTTTCATTCTGCAATTGGGTTAAAATAAATAGGAAAGGGGAAATTATTACTCGTAGCACGGTTTCATACTATATTCTCCTCATTCGTCCTGCTCAATTTGAAAAGATTTAACTTTTTTATCTTTGTTCGCTATAAGTCCGGATCCTGCTTCAGGGCCAGACCGGAATCTTTCAGAGGTATTAAAAAGAGATTGGAATAAATTTGAAAATCCATGTCCAAAAAAAACCTCCGATGCCATACCCGAATAATCGTATAAATCTGCACCGGAGTAAAATAGAATGAATGTAAAGTTAAAGTAGATTTTATCAAAAAATCATAAAGAATGAGTTGCTATAGGCAAAACATTGTCTGTAAAAAATATATTATTGGCTTATGAATGTGTATACTTATCAAGAATTCCATTATTATGATTTTCTTTATTTTTACTAAATCTCTTTTTTTGTATTTCATCATAAATAGACTCATAATTCCTGTTTTCAGTTCCTAATATTTTATCCCAAAACCTGAAATAAAGTCCATAATTACCTTTAAATCTGCTATGATGTAAATTATGATAGGTAGATGAAGCCATGATTTGAAATAGAGGCGTATTTCTAAACCACTTGGGTGCAATTTCATAGCCTAAATGCCCATAAACATTAATAGTTAATGATAAGACAATAAAGAAAAAAAGGCTGATGGGATGAAAGGGGATAAGAAACAACAAAATGGGTATGATAAATCCTTCGCCTAAAGCTTCAAAAAAATGAAAAGAATACGAAGTGAAAGGAGTAGGGTTGGTTGAACGGTGATGCACAACATGCGCATATTTAAAAATGCTTTTAATATGAAGAAGTCTATGCAGCCAGTAAAAGTAGGTATCATGCAGCAGCACCCCTAAAAGAAATCCGGCAGGCAACCACCAAAGCGGGTACTGATTGATATCAACATACCATTTTGTATATTTTACCAGGTCCGTATGGATGATAAGAAAAATAAGAGCAGACATTACAAAGGTAGACAGGAGGGAATTTGCTATTTCTCTCTTTATTTCCTTATTCTTTACTTCCCGCTTTTGAATCTTAGCTTCGTTTAAAGCTTTTTTATACAATATATAGCATATCAAATAAAAAGTAGCTGAAATAATTAAGTACTCTAAAACACCATATATATACATGTGTAATAATTCTTCTATTGCGTTCATCATTTTAAAAGTTTTTAAGTGAACAGGCATGAGCCATATGATCAGGAAAAAAGTTCTCCGGTCTTAAAAAATTTATCTAATCTTATCAGACTGTTATAAAGCCCATTATGAGTGTGTGTTTCTTATCTGCAAATTTATGCGGTTTGTTAAATCAAAGAATTTGTTCTTAAATGAAATGATTAAAACAGGTTGTAATATTCTTATTCATTCATATAGAGCGTGTTAAATAAATCATTTTAAAAAAAACATTTAAATATTGGCTCGCATGTTGACTTGTATGGAAATCGACAAACCAAACATCCATAAAATTTCCGGATATCCGGTATGGAACTATTCATAGAATTTTGTTCAGGAACAAAAAATCCTTACTTCGAAAAGTAAGGATAAGGACGGCGTATTGATGGTTATTTTTATTACAGCTCATCTAAAGAAGCTGTATCCCGTTTTTTCTGGATATATTCAGAGGGGGTAATGCCTTCTATCTGCTTAAAAACACGATTGAATGTGGACTGATTCGAAAAGCCGGCATTGGTATAGATATACATTAATGTTGTTTTCTGAAGATCTGCCTCATCTAATAGTTTTTTCACATAGTTTACTCTGTAAGTATTAATATATGTATTGAAATTAGGATATCCCTTGTGATGAATTGCCTTGGAAATATAGTAGTGATTCACATGTAGTGCCGCACTTAAAGAAGAAAGATTGAATTTACTATCCTTGAAAAATAAATTCTGCTCCATACTTTCATCAATCCGGCTGAAAAGGCTTTCAAAAAATTCCAGGTCAAGAGTATTACCGGAGACTACATTAGCATCATTTCTCTGTTCTTTTTGTTTGGTGATATCCATATTATTTTCTTCCAGATGTAATAATATTTCTTTCTTTCTGATCAAGTCTTTATAGTATACCAATAAGCACACGATCAGAATGTTCGAGGTAATTAATACTACATCGCAAAATATAATTTGTGATTGGGTGTGTTTCTGAGCATTAAATGAAAAGGTATTGGCAATAAGATAAACGGCAAAAATCAGAAGCAGCAAATATCCTGTATAAAATAAAACTTCTTTTTTTGAAAAGAAAATATTCGCTCCTAAAGGTATTGGGATCAGCCAGCATAAACTTACTACGGAACTTTCCCAAAAATAAAGTATGGTATATATGCTATAGAGTGGAGCTAACGTTAAATAGGCGTGTACAATAAAATTGACAGAATATTTCTTTCGGACAATCAGATAAGTGTAAGACAGGAAAATTATTCCCCCCAATAAATAAATGACCAATATTCTGTCATATATAAAGAAGTTAAAGATTAAGGTATAAACAACTAATAAAAAAACCATAAGTAATATATATCTGTCTACTAATTTCCGTTTCAGCCTTTCTATATTATTAGTTGTTAAGTTTTGTGTAGTCATTTTATTTCTCAAATAAGTTATTTTAAAGCAATTGGTTTATTTAATATGTTGAATTTCAATGGAATAATGTATTTAAATTATTTTGTGAATTTCATTTATGGATTATTTTATTGATTTACTATTCCATATACATTTGCAACTGAAAAATAAATAGTTTAATTAACCCTGGTAAAGCATTAACTTATTTTTATTTGATGATGCAAATATATAAACATTTCTTTAAAATGAATTATTTACTTTAATTCTTTAATTAAAAATGATTTTATCGTGTGAATAATATGTTAAAATATTGTGAAAAATGAATTATTGTTAATTCTTTTTGTGTTCCCATACCTACTAGGGAAATTGAATAATAAACCGTTTGCGCTTCTGAAAAAAACTATAATTTTTTATACAAAGAAGTAGTGTGAAAAAACGAAATGATGAAAATTACAGATAATGGTACTGGGCAGACAGTACAAAAATGGTTTGCAGAAGAAAAAGGAGAGCTATCACGACCACCTCCCTTTAATCAATCAATACAAGAGCTTAAATTAAAATTCACAAAAAAACAACAAAACAAAAACAAAACAAATAATGAAAAAAATTATATCATTCATCTTTGTACTTATGATTATTGTTCCTTATCAGCTATTCAGCCAGGTGGGAATAAATACAGGAAATCCCGAAGGACTGTTGCATTTGAAAAACACAGACAAAAAACTAGGTCTGGTAGTGCCTGTAGTTGACGCCGCGGATGCTACCACTACGCCTGACGGAAGTGCTCCTATAGAAGCCACAGTTGTATATGATTCCTTACAGCAATGTCTCAGAATTAAAACATCAGACAAGTGGAGTAGTTGCCTTGTTGATAAAGGAGGAGTCAGCAATATTGTTAATCAGATACTGGCGGGAGGAAACTCCGGTATCCCGATTAAAGCGAAAAAAGTGGCAGCAGGATCTTTATGGAATATGTATTATATTGGTAAAGACGATGGGTATATATATGGAATGGGATATTCTTTGGAAAGATCATTGGGAAAATCGGATGGCCCGTACAAGCCAAGTATATTGCTGGCAAAAGAAGCTGTTGATATTTCTGCAGGTGTGGTAGGAGGAATTGCTGTTTTAAAGAATGGAGAATTATGGGCGTGGGGAAATAACACGTATTCGAAATACGGACTTGACTATTTAACGATTGCTGAGGGGATGTATCCCTATAGTCCGATATCGATCCCAACTAAAATACCCCTTCCTCAGGGAGTTAAGGCGTCAAAAGTGAAGACCGGAAAATACGGATATCACACCCTTATGCTATCTGACCAGGGATTGCTGTATTCAGCCGGATTAAATACAAACTATAGAACAGGATTAGGGGTCAATACAGATCGTACCAATACATTTTCTGTCCTTCCTTTTTTTAATACTTTAAAGCAGAATACAGGAGTTACCGTGGTAGATTTTACCATTGATTACTCGTTGGGAGCCAATGCGGCGATCACTTCAGATGGTAAAATGTATGTTTGGGGATACAATGATACTAACAGTAGAAATCTTGCAATAAGCTCGCCTGCCGGAGTATTATCCGTTCCTGTAGATGCTACCCCTTCATTCCCTTTGGAAAGTGGAGAGAAAATTATAAAAGTTTCTCTGGATGACGGAGGAGGAATGGTTCTTACCAGCAAGAATAAGATTTTTGGCTTTGGTAATTTGGCAAGTGCAGTAGGACTGGGTACAGGTGTTAATTTACCTCCTACGCAAGTGGTTATTGGTGAAATGCTTACAAATGGAACAGAGCAAATCGTTGATATAGATTGTGGCCTTGACGGATCTACTGTTGTAACCAATTTGTCTGTTTATGCCAGCGGTGCGGCTTTAGGAGCAAGCGTGTTGGGTACAGGTAATAATAATGCTACAAATACCTTTAAGAAAATGGCCTTATCCACTATTTTACCAGCTAATATAAGATTTAAGCAAGTTTCAATGAATTATCTGTGGAATTTAATTGTAACGGAGGAAAACCCAGCCTCAGGAGATGGTACGGTGTATGGAGCAGGGTACGGATTTTATAATTCTTTGGGAGGTTCTGTAGCTTCTCCTCAGAATACACCTGCTGCAGTAACTTATTAAATAAAAACCGTTCATTGTATTCTGAAAAGGATACCAGAGACAAATGTAATTTAACTTATGGAGACTTATTCAAAAGAATGTTGTATGATCCATAGATTAATGACGGTTTAAAAGTTCAAGATATAAATGACCTTGTGCCATTTAGAAATTACAATATTATAAAAGTCCAATATCTTATTTGGACTTTTATTTTTGGCATACCTTCCATAGCCCATAGCCTGTGTTGAAGCTTCACCATATTATCGAATATTAAATTTTTGTGATCATTTTATTTCCTGAATAAGTCAATTTAAAATAATTGACTTATTTAATATGCTGAATGTCAATAAAATAACATCTTTAAATTGTTTTGGTGGTTTTCATTGATGGATTATTTTATTGATTTATTATTCCGCATACATTTGCAGTCATAGAATCTTGAATTACTGTTAATTCTGTTCCTATTCCTACCTGTTATAAATAATTTGATAACCGCTCGTATTCTTGAAAACAGCGACAATTCCCTATAAAAAAGTTAGCAATTATAGTAATACTCAAAATGATGAAAACTACAGCTCATAATGCTGAGCAATCAGTACAAAAACGGTTTATGGAAAAAGGATGGCTATCCCGGCCGCCTCCCTTTCAGTAAAGAAAATACAAGAGCTTAATTAAGAATACCATAAAATATATAAAAATATATACAAAAAAATGAAAAAAAATATATCACTCATCTTGATACTAATGATTATTCTACCCTACCAGTTATTTGGCCAGGTGGGGATTAATACCTCAGATCCCAACAAGAAATCTGTGTTGGATGTAGTATCTAAAAATAATAATACAGGAGCTTTACTTCCCCGTTTGACAACTGCCCAGAGAGATGCCATTACAGGTCTGGCAACTACGGAAGATGGATTAACGATTTACAATACTGATGAAAAATGCTATAATTATTATCATGCCGGCAATTCAACATGGCTAAGCTTGTGTGGAACTTACAAACCGGCTGTTTACACGGTAGACTGCAGTAAAATAAAAATTTTTGGAACCTACACACAGGGTACCTCTCTTAATACCAGTAATTATATCACGATGCAGGTTACTGCTACATCGGCGGGAACCTATAATATAATTGCCAAAACAACAAATGGCTATTACTTTGAAAAATCAGGTGTATTCCCGAATCCCGGAACTTATACCATTTCGTTAACGGGTTCCGGAGCTCCAAGTGCAGGTCCGCAGACAGACACGTTATCTTTTGAATATGATGGAGAGATTGACGCATCATGTACATCTGTAACGGTGGATGTGAAAGGCTCACAGACCAGCTATGGCATTACTTGTGGCGGTGCTGTTGTAAATGGTACCTACAATGCGCAGACTGTTTTAGATTATAATACCAATACGGTCACAATCCCATTGTCTAATGTAGACACGGCAGGTCAGGTAACCATTACCTCTTCCTCTAATAACGGGGTAAACTTTATGACGACAGAAACGATCACTTCAGGAAGCACTTCCATTACGCTTCATGGATCCGGAACTCCATCAAGTGCAGGAGTATATACTTATACATTTACTACCAACGGAGCCAATTCACAGACGTGTACGTTTTCTGTAACATTTGATACCTCTAAAGGTACTTTGGAGGACCCTGCCAACAGATGCCTGGAAATTTATAACCTTGGAAAAAGAATTGATGGGGAATACTGGATAAAAACCAGTGATTCAGATCCTACTCCTGTTAAAACATACTGTGATATGACTCATGGCGGTTATACTTTGCTTTGGTCATTTTCTGAGAAAACGGCATATACGGGTGGGGGAGCCTATGGTCCGGCTAACTCTATGAGTATTGCGGGTGCGCCGGGACTTTATGTGAATTCTCCTCAAAATGTAGTAACAGCTCCATCCGGGCAGATAAATTATGCAAGCTACAGAATCCCTCTTACGGCAATGCAAAATGCTAAAAATGCAACATTGGGAGATTACAGAGTTCAGATTACTAACGAACCAACTAATATGACGGATAGCTGGGCGAACAATAACTATTTCAATTCCAAACCAACTGCAGGATATGATTATATAGCGAATAATGCATCCACTTGTTCTCATGTGCTGGTGCCTACTACCGGGAAAATTTTTGGATATATCTACAATGGGCAAACGGCGAATGCAACGTACAATGGAGTAGCAACAGCTGTTAATGGTATATGTCCTTATATCAATACCGGATATTCTGCTCACTGGGATGCAGGAGGTCGTATGAACGGAAATATAACTGCTCCTGACGGAACTACCCTAAGCGCTGCAAGATATAACAATATGTTTGGATTCTTTGGTGAAACTGAAGTGAACCACCACTTCGGAAAATGTACCACGGATGATAATAGTTTTGCTACTGCGTTTTGTGCTTCTGGTGCATTAAGACCACACTCTTTCAATAGTGGAGAAGGGCGATATATACAATGGTTTGTGAAGTAAGCCGCAAATTAATTACACGTAAATAATAACTATATAAGAAGGCCCGGAAAACATTTTTCGGGCTTCCTTCTCAGATGGAATTGTAATCCTACAAAAATACAAACAATACAAAAAGCACTAAGGAGCATAAGATTATGGAAAAAAGGAAAAATTTTCAGGAATTGATTGGGAAGACAAAAAAGGAGATCATCTCAGAGCTTGGAAATGAATTTAACCATTATCCGGCTGATAGATGGACTTATTACCTAAAATCAAATTGGATCGGACTGAAAACTTATCTGCTGATTTACTTTAACGAAAATATAGTAGATAAAATTGAAATAGTCAAAAGCTTTGGGAAAATAAAAGAGTAATAAGAAAAGCGCAGCACGAATTCTCTATAGATGAGCTTTTTTGAAAATTCAAATAAAAACCCTCTTACTAAATAAAAATGATGAAAACAAAGCCAGACTACAGAAAAATTTATACAGATTTGATCCGGTTTAAATTTCCTGATAAAATGGGTTTATGTACACATATTTTAAACAAAGCCCAATTGGGTAATCTGGATATAATTACTTTGAACAAGATTTTATTTCAAATAAATAATGAAGATGTAAATCAAAAATTAAAATCCTATGACCGTCAATCAATTTTTGAAATTTTGGACTATCAGAAAAAACATAATCTGAACAATAGCCAGACCGCGAGACATTTTAAATTAAGCCGGAATACCATTGCTAAATGGAAAAAAGTATTTTTTTAAATCTTGATGTGGGTATTATAAGTCCTTCCAATAATTAATGGGGTAATGCTTAGCCTGAATGTCCTGGTATAAGTATACGAATCTAAAAAAATGAAAAATGAAAAATAGAATAAATAGATCTGTTATTTTTTTAATAATAGTCGCAAATAGTTTGTTCAATGCGCAGGAGTTGCCTAAAAGAATATTGATTAACAACGTTCATATATTCAATGGTAAAGACAATAAGCTGACCCAGGGAAATATTCTGATTGAGGGAAAGCTGATTAAAAAAATCTCTGCTGAAAATATCACTATAGAAAAAGACCCGGCAACAGATATTATTAACGGGCAGGGAAAGATTATCATTCCTGGTTTAATAGATAATCATGCGCATCTGTTGCTTGAATCTGTTCCTCAAATGCAGGCTATGGTGTCTGATATCTCTTTTCTCAATTTATTGGCTGCAAAAGCTGCTGAAAAACAGCTCTTGAGAGGGTTTACTACGGTAAGAGATCTGGGAGGTGGTTCTTTAACCCTTGCCAAAGCAATTGATATGGGGCTTATTGCCGGACCAAGAGTATTCCCAAGCGGAGCTTTTATTTCCCAAACCGGAGGGCATGGAGATTTTGGCCTGCCCACTGATATACCGAGAAGTTGGGGAAGAGAAATGTCTTATGCTGAAAAAAATGGGGTTACTGCAATTGCAGATGGTGTAGATCAGGTGTTGTTACGCAGTCGTGAGCAGCTGCGTCAGGGAGCTACCCAGCTCAAATTAATGGCCGGTGGGGGAGTTTCTTCTAATTATGATCCGATTGATGTAGCGCAGTACACTGAGGAAGAGCTAAGAGCAGCAGTAAATGCAGCGGAAAACTGGGGAACTTATGTCACGGTCCATGCTTATACTTCGGCAGCTGTTACAACTGCTGTTAAAGCTGGTGTCACATGTATTGATCATGGACAGCTAATTGATGAGGCTACGGCAAAGCTGATGGCTGAAAAAGGAATATGGTGGAGCCTGCAGCCTTTTCTTGATGATGAAGACGCCAATCGGTTTCCTGAAGGATCAAAGAACAGGCTGAAGCAATTGGAAATGATGAAAGGTACAGATAATGCTTACCAGCTGGCAAAAAAGTACAAAATAAAAACAGCTTGGGGAAGTGATTGCCTGTTTGATGCAGGGGCAGCTGCAAAGCAGGGGAAGAAACTGGCAAAAATGATACGCTGGTATCAACCCTTTGAGATATTGAAAATGGCCACTTATGATAATGCGAAGCTTCTTGCTATGAGCGGTAGGAGATCTCCATATCAGGAAGGTATGCTGGGAGAAATAACAGAAGGGGCATATGCGGATTTAATATTAGTTGACGGAAATCCTTTAGAGAATATTAATCTGATTGCAGACCCTGACAAAAATTTTAAAATTATAATGAAAGAGGGGATCATTTATAAAAATACTCTGGAAAAATAACGTATTATATTAGCCTGAGTTCGGGATATAAGAGGCTTGAAGCCGGAAGAGGGAAGCTGGGTGTTAATATTACACAAATAATAGTTATCGTAAAACTTGATGAAGTACGTCTCAAAACATGAATGAAATGAATTTCAGCTGTTTTTAGCCCTCAATAACTTCTTTCTTCCGGTTTCTGCTCTCCATCTATTGGTATCTCTCAGAGAATAGGCACAGCCACAATATTCCTGCATATAAAATTGCTTCTGTTTACTTATTTCAAGCATGCGCTTTGAGCCGCCTTTTTTCCTCCTTCCGGTAACACTAATTTTTCTCTTTCAAAATTCATCTTCAATATTTACTATCTTCCCGTAAAATCAGGTTGTCTTTTTTCTATAAATGCGCCTATACCTTCGCTATGGTCCTGTGTATTAAATAATTCTCCAAACAGGACAGATTCCTGCTTTAAACCGTCTGTAATGTGCAGCTCAAATCCTGTATTCAGAGATTCCTTTGCTTTTGCAACCGCTATTGGGCCTCTTGACGCGATTGTTTCCGCCAGCTTTTGGACCTCATTCAGTAATTCTTCAGGAGCAACGACACGGTTGACAAAGCCCAGTTCCTTACAGGCCGCCGCCGGATAAAATTCACCTGAGAATACCATTTCTCTTGCTTTATATAACCCAATGGCCCTGGGCAGTCGCTGTGTTCCGCCGAAGCAAGGTAACAATCCCAATGTTACTTCCGGCAATCCGAATCTTGCCTTTTCACTTGCCAGAATAATATCACAGGACAATGCTAATTCACACCCGCCTCCCAATGCAAAACCATTGACAGCTGCTATTACAGCAAATGGTAATGCTTCAATGGCATTAAATGCAGCCTGCGCCATTATTGAAAAATCTTCTGCTTCTTTTGGTGTCATTCCCTGCATTGCTTTAATATCCGCGCCTGCGACAAAAGCTTTTTCTCCTGAACCCGTAATGATTAAAACCCGGATGTCTTTGTTGAGTCTGATTTGGTCTGCAAATGATTTAAGCTCTTTTAGCACGGTTTCGTTCAAAGCGTTTAATGCTTGCGGACGGTTGATGGTCAATGTCCCTATATGACCTTGTTGCTGGTAGGCTAGTGTTTCAAAATTCATATTATTGATGCTTATTTAGGAATTGAATAATGCTTGAAAAATCTATTTTTCCGTTTCCGGTCTCACTCCACATTCTGTATAGGTTCAGCGCTGTATTTCCTAAAGGAGTGGATGTTCTGGTTTCCAGACCTGCTTCCGCTGCTAAGCCTAAGTCTTTTGTCATCAGATCTACGGCAAAGCCGCCTGTATATTCCCTTGAAGCAGGAGAGCTTTCCAAGACTCCGGGATAAGGATTGTATACCTCCAATGACCAGTTTCTCCCGGAACTTTTCTGCATGATTTCACTCAATACTTTTGCGTCCAATCCGTGACGGATTCCTAAATTGATGGCTTCAGAAGTTCCGATCATATGAATCGCCAACAGCATATTATTGCAGATTTTAGCCACCTGGCCTGCTCCTGAACCACCGGCGTGAAATATATTCTGACCCATGCATTTTAATATCGGTCTTGCTCTTTCGTAATCTTCAGTCTTGCCTCCTACAATAAAAGTTAATGTTCCTGCCTGGGCACCACTGGTACCGCCAGAGACAGGGGCATCTATCATTTTACAGCCTTTCGAAGCGGCCAGTTCGGCAACAGAACGGGCGGTCACCGCATCAATCGTACTGCTGTCAATAAGTAGTGTGCCAGGCTTTAGATGACCAATAAATTCTTCAGAATACAATTCAGCAACATGTTTCCCTGAAGGGAGCATAGAGATCACCACATCCGCATCCTTAGATGCTGTTAAAGCTGAGTCAGAGGCCTGTCCGCCTGCAGAAGCCAGAGCTTCCAACGCTGTCGCTGAAAGGTCAAAACCAGTAACCGTATGACCGTTTTTTATTAAATTGGCGGCCATAGGTCCGCCCATATTTCCTAATCCTATGAATGCTATTGTTGACATATTTATTCGTTTTTAACTAAATTTTTTAATGGATGTTCCTCTTTCTTCCAAAGCGGGGTAAAATAATTGTCTACCCAATCTTTGGTGATACCATCTAATGTAGCCGGCTGCCATTTGGGAGACAGATCCTTATCCACCAATAAAGCCCTCACACCTTCCGCAAAATCGGGATGGATGCAGCACTGGCAGGACAGGTTCAGCTCAGATTGAAAAACCTCTTCCAGGCTTAAATTCTTACCCTGCTGTAATTGCCTGAAAATAATATGTGCCGAGCTTGGTGAACCGGCTTCAAAACTTTTCAAACCATTATTGATCCATTCATCTTTGTCAGGATGATGTACTAATATTTCTCTGAACTGCTCCAGGGAATTTACCGTTTCAAATTGTTGGATGAACGGTTGATGTGCTGCTGCCTGTGATTCAGGAACAACAATATCTTTGGAGGCATTTTCTAAAATATCGGAAACGGTTTTATGGTGATTACCGTTCCAATCTGCCTGTTCCAGAGCATTCAGAATAGCTTCTTTTGAAGATGACTCAATATAATAATCTGCTAAACCTAAGAACCTGCAATCTGCACCGTCTAACCGTGCTCCTGTTAGGCCTAAATACATTCCGTAAGCTGATGGCATTTTATTCAAAAACCATGTTCCGCCAACGTCAGGATACAGGCCAATGGTAATCTCCGGCATTGCCAGTTTGCTTCTTTCGGTAACGATACGGTGCGAAGCTCCGACCATAATACCGATACCGCCCCCCATGACAATACCGTGCCCCCATACAATGATTGGCTTCGGGTAAGTGTGAATATCGTAGTCTACCTGATATTCTTTTGAAAAGAAATCAAAACAGTCCTGTGGAACTTGTGTTCCATCAATATTTCGCTGTGCGATAATAGCGTCATGCAGCTTTCTTACATCTCCGCCGGCGCACAGTGCTTTTTCGCCTGTTCCCTGCAGGAATATGCAGGCTGTTTCATCGGAGGATTTCCAGGCTTTCAGAATATCTTTCAATTCTTCTATCATTTCCAATGACAAGGAATTGAGGGTCTTCTCTGAATTGAGGGTAATAATTCCTACCTTGTTTTTTATTTCTGTTAGTATTAAGCTCATTTTTGATTGTTTGAATTAACGGATTTGCAGCATGGCTCCTTCTTCCAGTATCTTTCTTGAAATCACCAGTTTCATGATTTCATTAGTGCCTTCCACGACCTGATGGATTCTTGCGTCACGCATTAAACGTTCTACAGGAAAATCCTGGGTACAGCCGTAGCCTCCTAATATTTGCAGGGCTTCATTGCAGATATTAAAGCACATATCGGTTGCCAATCGCTTTGCCATTGCACAATAGGTAGTCGCATTGACATCCCTGGAATCCAGCTTAAAGGCTGCCAGATGTACCATTTGACGGGCCGCTACCAATTCCGTTGCCATATCGGCAATTTTAAATTGAAGAGATTGAAATTGGGCTAATGCCTTACCAAACTGCTGTCTTTCGTGCATATATTTCTGAGCCTGATTGATAGCGCCCTGTGCTGCTCCTACAGAGCACGTCCCAATATTGATACGTCCGCCGTCCAGACCTTTTAATGCAATTTTGAAGCCCTGTCCTGTTTCTCCCAGAAGATATTGTTCATCTACCTCCACATGATCTAAAAATACAAAACGGGTAGGCTGCGTATTCCATCCCAATTTTTTTTCTTTTTCCCCGAAGCTGATCCCTTTTGTATAGGCAGGCACAATAAAAGCGCTAATTCCTTTTGCTCCTGAATCACCGGTACGGGCCATTACGATCAATATATCGCTTTCACCGGCTCCGGAAATGAATGCTTTAGTACCATTAAGGATGTATTTGTTACCCTCTTTTATGGCTGTAGTTTTTAATGCGGCAGCGTCCGAGCCTGAACCCGGCTCGGTAAGGCAGTAAGATCCCAATAATGTACCTGATGCAAGATCCGGACATAACTGTTTTCTGATCTCATCATTTCCAAACGTATCAATCATCCAGGAAACCATATTGTGTATGGTAATATAGGCAGTGGTTGAAGGACATGCGGCTGATAGTTCCTCAAATATAATGGCCGCGTCTAATCGTGATAATCCCAGGCCTCCGGCCTCTTCACTTGTATACACACCGCAAAAGCCCAATTTCCCGGCCCTGGCAATAGCTTCTCTCGGGAATATCTTTTGAGCATCCCATTCTGAAGCATAAGGAGCCAGCTCTTTTTCAGCAAATCTTCTCGCTGCGTCCTGAAACGCCAGTTGATCTTCATTGAGGTTAAATTGCATAAGATTTTATTTTAGGCTGATAGTCATGTTCACATTACCTCCCGGCACATCATCTTCAAACCAGCGGGCGGTAATGGTCTTTGTTTCCGTATAAAAGCGAACCCCTTGTTTTCCATAAGAATGCAGATCGCCAAAGAATGATTTTCGCCATCCTGTAAAAGAGAAAAACGGCAGTGGAACCGGAATCGGAAGATTGACCCCAATTTGCCCCACTTCAATCTCATGCTGGAACTTTCTGGCAGCAGCTCCTGAATTGGTAAAAATCGAAGTTCCGTTTCCATAAGGATTAGCGTTGATAATCTTAATGGCTTCATCCAAGGTTTCCGCTTTCAATAAAAGCAGTGCAGGCCCGAAAATTTCTTCTTTGTAAATGTCCATATCAACAGATACGTTATTAAACAAAGTAGGTCCTACAAAATATCCGTTCTCATATCCTTCAACATGGCAATCACTTCCGTCTAATAATACCTCGGCTCCCTGCTCATAGGCACTTTTGATTAATCTTAAAACTTTCTCTTTGGATTGCTTATTAATCAGAGGGCCAAAGGCCGCGGATTCATCAGACCAGACTCCCGGTTTGATCGTACTTAAAGCAGTCTTGATGTCATCTACCCAGTTTTGCGCTTCTCCTACCAGAACGGCAACACTGATGGCCATACAACGCTGTCCGGCGGCACCACAGGAAGCACCTGCCAGATTATTGATCACCTGTTCTTTATTGGCATCCGGCATTACCACCATATGGTTTTTTGCCCCGCCAAAGGCCTGAACCCTTTTCAGATTATCTGTTCCTGTACGATATACATGCTCAGCCACAGGCACTGAACCTACGAATGAAATTGCTTTGATTTCAGGGTGGTTTAAAATATGATTGACCTGATCCTTGGAACCATGAACGATATTCAATACTCCCTTAGGGAAACCTGCTTCCATAAATAGCTCTGCCATTTTTATTGAGGTCATGGGAGTCTGCTCGGATGGCTTTAAAATAAAGGTATTACCACAGGCAATTGCCATTGGGAACATCCATAGAGGGATCATCGCCGGAAAATTGAAAGGCGTAATTCCTGCACAGACACCAAGGGGCTGGATATAGCTGTATGTATCAACTCCCCGTGCAACATTTTCCACCGTTTCTCCCATCATAAGGGTTGGAATATTACACGCATGTTCCACGACTTCGATGCCACGCCATACATCGCCCATAGCGTCCGGGAAAGTTTTTCCGTTTTCTTTGGAAAGAATTTCAGCGATCTCTTTTTGGTTTTCCTTCAGAAGCTGCTGGTATTTCAGAAATAACCTGGCTCTTTCCGGAGTAGCGACTTCTTTCCATGTTTTGAAGGCTTCTTTTGCAGCTTCAATGGCTTCATCTATTTCAGATAAAGGTGTTAATGGTACTTCTGCAAGAATCTCTTGTGAAGCGGGATTTTCTACAGGAAGATGCTCAGGGGCTTTACTTTCTATAAAATCTCCGTTGATTAATATTTTTACTTTTTGTGACATAGTTTTTAGATTGAGTGTTAAAAGCTGAAAGTGAATTTATTGTACTCACTTTCAACTTTTCATTGCATTATATGACCAATAGATCAACAAACTCGTTTACATTGAGATTCACAAGTGTATCGTAGTCTAATGAACTTTCCAGTACAACTTTCTGTTGTTTTTCAGGGAATATTCTTGCAAGATTTATTTTATATTTTTTGATCAGCTCAGGAATACCTTCGTCTCTTCTGCGTTTATGACCGATAGGATACTCTACAACGATTTCATCTAAGACGGTTCCATCATTGAGCTCTACTGTTAAAGCATTGGCGATGGACCGTTTTTCAGGATCATGATAATCCCTGGTAAACTGGGCTTCTTCAACACATTCTATTTTATCACGAAGAATGTCGATTCTTGGATCTGCGGCGATAGTATCTTCATAATCCGCAGCAGTTAATCTTCCAAAAATAAGGGGAACAGCTACCATATACTGTATGGCATGGTCACGGTCGGCAGGATTATTAAGCGGGCCTTTTTTATCGATAATACGAATCGCTGCCTCATGGGTACGAATGGTGATTTTTTTGATATCATCAGATGATTTTCCCAATTCTTTCAATTTACCGTTCAAAGTCATCGCTGCTTCTACTGCGGTTTGGGAATGGAATTCTGCGGGGAAGGAGATCTTGAACAGTACATTTTCCATTACATAAGATCCGTAATCTCTCTGGAATTTGAATTCATTTCCGTTGAACGAAACATCATAGAACCCCCATGTTTTAGCAGTCAGTACAGATGGGTAACCCATTTCTCCGGTTTTGGCGATTAATGCCAAACGTACGGCTCTTGAAGTAGCGTCTCCCGCAGCCCATGATTTACGACTTCCTGTATTAGGTGCATGACGGTAAGTTCTTAAAGATTGCCCGTCAACGAAAGATAACGAAATGGCATTGATCAGCTCATCACGGGTTAAGCCGATTAGCTTCCCAACAACCGCTGTGGAAGCTAATTTCACCAACAGTACATGGTCTAAACCTACTTTGTTGAATGAATTTTCCAGTGCCATTACACCCTGGATCTCATGGGCCATAATCATAGCTTCCAGAACCTGTTTCATTTTTAAAGGGGCTTTTCCCTCAGCGATGTTGGTTCTTGATAACCAGTCTGCGGTGGCCAAAATTCCCCCAAGGTTATCAGAAGGGTGTCCCCATTCAGCAGCCAGCCAGGTGTCGTTGAAATCTAACCAACGGATAATCGCTCCAATGTTAAAAGCAGCCTGAACCGGATCTAGCTGAAACTGTGTTCCCGGAACTTTTGCTCCGTTCGGAACGACTGTACCTTTTACGATAGGCCCCAAAAGTTTTGTACATGCTGGATAAGTCAATGCTTCCAGGCCACATCCGATCGTATCTAAAAGACAGTAATGAGCCGTTTTCCAGGCTAAATCATTTTTAATCTCATAGTGTAATACATAATCTGCAATATCTGTTAATACCTTATCCGGTTGTGGTCTTTCGTTTGAAATGTGTGATGACATCTTTGTTGTATAGTTTAATGATTAATTGTGATTTTTTATTTTCTGTTTTCTATGGAGACAAACTCTTTATTCTCAGGTCCTGTATAATTGGCGCTCGGACGGATGATTTTTCCATCCTGTCTTTGCTCAATAATGTGCGCGCTCCATCCTGTAACCCTTGAGATAACAAATAATGGAGTGAACATTAAGGTAGGAACCCCCATCAAGTGATAAGATACAGCAGAGAACCAGTCAAGATTCGGGAACATTTTCTTTTCTTCCCACATGACGGTCTCCAGTCTTTCAGCGATATTGTACAGCAGCATATCTCCGGCTTCTTCGGAGAGTTCCTTAGCTACTTTTTTGATCACTACATTTCGTGGGTCTGATATGGTGTAAACAGGATGTCCAAATCCAATAATCACCTCTTTGGAGGCAATACGCTTCCTGATGTCTTCTTCAGCTTCATCAGGAGAATTATAACGGCTTTGGATTTCAAAAGCCACCTCATTGGCGCCTCCATGCTTTGGTCCTCTTAAGGCCCCAATAGCACCCGTTATGCAGGAGTAAAAGTCTGAAGCTGTTCCGGCAATGACACGTGCTGTAAAAGTGGAAGCATTAAATTCATGTTCCGCATAAAGGTTGAGCGAGATTTCCATCGCTTTCACCCAGGAATCGGGAGCCTTTTTGCCATGCAATAAGTGTAAAAAATGCCCGCCAATAGTATCATCATCTGTTTCTACATCGATTTCTTTACCATTATGGGTATAATGATACCAGTATAATAACCCTGAACTAAACGATGCCAATAGCTTATCCGCAATATCTCTTGCCCCCGCAACATTATGATCATCTTTTTCCGGCTGAATGCTGCCGATCGCTGATACCATTGAACGCATTACATCCATGGGATGTGCGGCAGCAGGAATACTCTTTAGAATATTTCTTACAGAGTGGGGAAGTCCTCTTAAAGATTTTAATTTGGCTTTATAGTTTTTTAATTGTGCTTCGGTAGGCAGTTGGCCATAGATCAAAAGGTAGGCGACTTCTTCAAATTGTGCTTTCTCTGCTAAATCCAGAATATCATATCCTCTGTAATGGAGGTCATTTCCACTTTTTCCTACACTGCAAAGTGAAGTATTGCCGGCCGCTACACCTGAAAGCGCTACACTTTTTTTAGGCTTAAATGTTGGTTCGTTATGAGTTGACATTATTATTTTGTTTAAAAAGGTTATCTAATTTTTGTTCATAGTCGTGGTAACCAATGCTTTGGTAAAGCTCTTCTCTGGTTTGCATAGTATCTAATACATTAGCCTGTGTTCCGTCTCTGCGGATGTGCTCATATACATTTTGGGCGGCTTTGTTGGCGGCACGGAATGCAGAAAGCGGATAAAGAATCAACCCGACACCGGCAGCTTTCAATTCGTCAACAGTATACATCTTTATCATCCCGAATTCGGTGATATTGGCGAGCACGGGAATTCCGGCAGCATCAACAAATTTTTGATAAAAACTTAAATCAGGAACAGCTTCAGCAAAGATGAAATCCGCACCTGCTTCTTTATAGGCAACAGCTCTTTCTAACGTTTTGTCCAAACCTTCATTAGCGAATGCATCTGTTCTGGCCCCAATAACAAAGCTTTCGTCTGTTCTGGCATCAGCAGCAGCTTTCAACCTGTCTGCCATCTCTTCTTTGCTTACTACCTCTTTTCCCGGACGATGTCCGCAGCGTTTTGCGCCAACCTGGTCTTCAATATGCATGGCCGCAGCTCCGGCTTTAATCAATGATTTTACGGTTCTTGCCACATTAAATGCCGAAGGACCAAATCCTGTATCTACATCTACCATTAATGGTAAATCACATACATTGGTTATACGCTGAACATCTGTTAATACATCTTCTAAAGTGGTGATCCCTAAATCAGGAATTCCTAAAGAACCTGCAGCAACACCACCTCCTGAAAGATAGATCGCATTGAAGCCAGCTTGCTGTGCCAGTAATGCATGGTTTGCATTAACAGCTCCGACAATCTGCAGGGGATTTTCTTTTTTCATAACCTCCCGGAACAGCATACCGGGAGACTTCCAATTTTCATTTTTGTTCATTATAATATTTATTGTTGAGTTGAAGTTTGTTTGTAAATGGAGATGTATTAGTACAGCAATAACCGGATAGGCTCAACTGTTGGGCAGTAAAAAGAAAATGATCAGAAGGGAGCGGATGAATCTTAAATACATTCTGAATTTGAGAATTTTGCAAAATTCTTCCTGTCCGGACTTGTCTATTGAGAAGCCTGTCGCTAATGCATAAATAATCAGGATTGCCTGGGTACATTTTTAAACTTTTTACATTGATTAAATCCTATAAAAAGTTCTCAGTAAACTTCACAATGCTTATTGGCCAGAAAGAAAATTATGGAAAGGGAATACGAATGAGCTATAGTATAATGGAAAAGGCTTGCACCCCCATTAACTAATTCTGTTTCAAAAAATAACGTCTGCTAATAAGCATTTTTATCACACAGTTATCCATATCGTATCATACCTGACTATAAGCTTCATACCGCGAAAGCATCGTCAATTCGAAATAGGCAGGTCTCCTGACTTGTAACAGCTTTTATCGTCCTTCCCATATAAAAGATATACAGTGGACAGTATTGATAAAAACCTTTAATATGTTACTTACAGTTGCGCGACAGTTCGTGATTTGCACACGATTCCCTTTTAATACACAGCTAAGTGTAACCAATTTCGGTTGATAAAGAAGGTGTTAAGAACTCCTTGGTGATAAATATAGGTATTTTATGAAAACGGCAAGATATTTTATGTGAACAATAATAAATTTATTTTAATGTATTGATAATGTTGTGGTTGTGAAAGGTGTTTTTTTGGAACTATCCCAATTACTTCATTAAATTATTATAAAACTTAACCGAAAATTCAGACATAGTTAACAGATTTGTCGGTTTTTTTTACATATTGCAAACAAAAAGCAATCTGATTATTGGTATACAAAATGGATATTGCAATCCATTAAAATGTATTTCCTGGATCTGATTTAATTTTTCTGAGCCTTCCTTTATCGGTTTATTGTCTGCATAGTCTTAACGTTTTCATACTGTGTAATCAATAATTGGCAGAAAAACAGGGAAGTTTTTTTAGGTTTAAATTGTTGAAAATCAGACAGTTATTACTTGCCGATACAAAATTTTGAGAAGATATTTCCAAGTATCTCATTACTAGTCACTTCACCAGAAATTGTCCCCAGATGTTCCAGTGCATTTCTCAATTCATATGCCAATAATTCTGTAGAAATCTGGAAAGAAATAGCTTCTTTTACTTTATGTACGGCATCTGAAGATTTTTGCAGGGCTTCGAAGTGGCGCTGGTTGGTAATAACAACGTTATTTTCTTCAGATTTTAAATGTTCCACGTATGAAGATAATTCATTTTTAAGATCCTGGATATTTTGGTTTTCAACGGCAGAAATTTTGATGAAATCAAATTCATGGGTAATGGCATTTCTGAAGACATCCTCTACGGTTTCATATTTTGTTGGAGTCACTTCATCAATTTTTGTAGCACAGATAATAAGCTTCAGATCATCTCTCAGCAGGGATTGAATCATGTCAATATCTTCTGAAAAATTCTCTGTAGCTGCATCGGCCAGATATACCAGGATATTGGCATTTTCAACTTTTTCTTTGGCTTTTTTTACTCCGATAGCTTCGATCTCATCTGCTGTTTCACGAAGTCCGGCGGTGTCGATCAGCCTGAAGGCGTGACCTTTAATATGCAGTACCTCTTCGATCGTATCCCTTGTCGTTCCGGCAATATTGCTTACAATAGCTCTTTCTTCTTTCAATAGGGCATTGAGTAGGGTAGACTTACCGGCATTGGGTTTTCCGATGATGGCAACGGCTGTTCCGTTTTTAATGGCATTTCCGTATTGGAAGCTTTCAATGAGGGAATCTAATTTGATTTCAATTTTATCCAGCAGTCCGCTTAGCGCGGTTCTGTCGGCGAATTCTACATCCTCTTCTGCAAAATCCAGTTCCAGTTCGATCAGAGAAACAAAATTCAGGAGATCGGTTCTCAGTAAGGATATTTCATTGGTAATTCCTCCCTTTAGCTGATTGATAGCTACCTTTCTGGAGGCTTCATTTTCAGAGGCGATCACATCTGCAATAGCTTCAGCCTGAGAAAGATCGATCCTTCCATTGATGAATGCACGCAGGGTAAATTCACCTGCCTTAGCCATTCGTGCTCCATTTTTGATCAGGGTCTCAAGAATACGTTTACCGATATGTGGGGAACCGTGAAAGGCAATTTCTACAGAATTTTCTGTAGTGAAGCTTTTCGGAGCCAGAAAGATCGAAAGCATAACTTCATCAATAGTCTCCCCGCCATCCATAAAGTATCCGTAATGAATGGTATGGGATTTCTGTTTCTCCAGCTTTTTAGCCGGAAAGCTTTTTTGAACTATGGGTAATGCTTCATCCCCTGAAACTCTGATAATGCCTAAAGCACCTATTCCGTTGGCAGTTGCCAATGCACAAATGGTATCGTTATTCATGCTGCAAATTTACGCTTTTTAATGCTAATTTTTATGGTACTGCTCATTCGGTTTTGCGATCTTTCTTATCCGAAGGATCAGCTTGTAGGATCATTACCCGTTAAAAAATATCTATTGAAGGATCAATGTAGGATCCTGGAATTGTTAATTGCCACACTTTTTGTTTATTATTAAAGGTTATCAACTTGGCTTTTATTAATGGTAAAGTAATATTGATATTAAAATGTCAGTATATTGAATAGTATGAGATGTTTCTTTAATATATAATTTTTTTATTGAGTAATATCCTGTTTTGTCATGTTTTGTAATTATTCTTAAAAATTATATTGTAACCTTTTATTTTTAAATATAATAAGCTTATATGCTGTGTTTTATTATTATTTTCTTATTTAAATATAAGTTTGGTATGTTAATTGCTTGTTAGGCTGCCGGCGGTGTTGAAATCTTAAAAAAACATTATTAAAATACGAATAATGTGTTAAATTACTATAAACATATATGAATAAATTAAATTTTTTCACCATTAGTAAGAAGATGATTTTTTTATTAATGGTTGCTTTTTACAGTGTAACAAATGCACAATGTATTGCTTACACGGGGCAGGCAATGACAGCAGGGAATACCTATTGTCTTAATGGAAATCTCACTGTAAGTATCAGTATTAATATTCCGAATGGAGCAACACTTCTCATTCAGAGTGGCCAGTTACAGTCTGTTAATGTACAGGTAGATGGAGTATTGGAGATTGGTGACGGGGCGAGTGTCAGATCTACCGGAACAATCTCGATAGGTACTTTTGGAAGTAATGTATCTTCAAAAGTAAAACTGGGAACAAAATCTTTTTTATCTCTGGTGGGTTCAGTAGTCCAGGGAGATCCGTCTTTCTTCGGAACTTATCCGGGAGTCACTTCTACGATGGAAATGGGAACCAGCAGTGTGGTGGAAATTTGCGGAACATTTACCCAGCAGTCTACAACTTATCCGTCAGTGAAATACGTTGGTATTCCTACAGGTAAGGCTTATTGTATTGCAAAAGCAGATGTAAGCGGCGGAGGTGGTGTGATCAGTGATGATAGCCAGATTGTAGCCATTGCGATGGGGTCTGTGTCTAACCTTGGTATGGGTGGGGCCAGCTTTTGTGGACCTAATGCCACCAAAGCAATGTGTCCTTCATTATGGCCCAATGGATTATCGGAAGACAAAAACAGCTGTGGTAACGCACCTGCAATTATTGATGAGATAGATGGTTTCTGTACCAAACCTCCAACTACAGGAACTCCTGATGGTTTTACCAAGTTTGGAATTACGGTACAGCAGAAAGCAAACGCCTGGCCTGAAAACGTTCCTAACGGATTTCTGGCTATGGAATCAAAAAACAAAGGCTTTGTTGTTACCAGGGTTCAGCATGTGAGCCAGACTCCACAGCCTGGAGATGCTGTTGCGGATCCGAAAGAAGGAATGTTGCTGTATGATATTCAGGACAAATGTATAAAGCTTTATAATGGTACCGAATGGAAATGTATAGAGAGAAGCTGTAACGATTAATCTAATAGACAAGGTAGTATGAAAAATATAAAAAATATAAGTATAGTGGTTGCTGTGGTTCTTTTTAATATTTCATTTGCTCAGGTAGCAATTGGAAAACAGGAGGTTGAGGGCAGCAGTACGGTCCTGGACTTCAACAATGTATCCGGTAACACAAAAGGGTTGATTCTTCCTGCAACAACAGGACTTGCTGCCGGATCGCTGGTCAATGGAACGTTTGTTTTTGATGTGACGGATAGCAGGGTTAAGGTGTATGAAAATGATACATGGAAGCCATTGTCAGATGCTGGGAGTTCTACTGCTGTTGTGGTGAATAATACTGCGGAGCTAGGAAAGGGAGTTGTTATAGGCGCATCATCCAGTACAGCGGATGGAGTATTGGTGCTGGAGTCTCCGGATAAAGCAATGATCCTTCCCCGGGTTGCAACGCCTCATCTCAGTGTGAAGAATCCTTATCCTGGAATGATGTGCTATGATACTGCCAGTAAGACGTTAGCCATATTTGATGGATCCGTCTGGAATTACTGGAAATAAAATCTGATAAGATCGTATCCGGGAAATACCGGTATTAAATATCTCTTTAAAACAGCTTTATAGTATTTATTATACAGCTGTTTTTTTGGGGGATTATTCTCAAAATTTGTGAATGATGCAAAAAGTGGATCAGGTGTAAAAGCTGAGGAGAAAGGAAAGAGGATTTGAAGAATCAAAGATGTTTTAACAAAAAAATGAGAGATTACAACCAGGGTAATCTCTCATAGCTAAACAAATAATATTGGTTTGAATACCTTAAGTGTTAAGATAATTCATTTCATCATAGTGTATTGTGTTGTTTTAGGCCTCTTTTTTTTCGTTTGTGTTTTTATGCATATTATCTGTTTAGTGTATAAAAAATCCCGCCCCTCCGATCATCATTTTTATTGTTATTTTGTATTTATTGATGCTTTTTATTAAATCTAAGTAAGTGGTGTAGAGGGGAGGGATGCTATCGTTTTGTTTTTGTTTTTATATTTTTTTGTAAGGTTTATATTTTTCACATCACAAACATATTCAATAATGGCAAATATTTCCAAAAAATAACATACGACATGGCTACACTATGTATTTATGTCGCATGTTATTTATTTGATTTATAGTTGATTATGATTTTTGCTAAATTCATTTTAAAATAAAGAAAACAGGGGAAAAAGCTGAAATATTATGATCAATATTTGGACTTTTCTATGTTTAATAAGACCGATATTTTAATGGAAATGTTTTAGAATGTAAATTTTATACACACTATAAAAAGCCGGTATTGAGGATTTTTGTACCTTAAATTTTGATGTGAGAAAATTCTGTTGCCTGTCAGATGTGTCGATTCAGAATTTAAAATACTATTTATGAAGGCAAAAATTATAAAGACATGAAAAAACTATAAAGATCCCTGTCTGAGGAAACGTTCAGTTTCTTTCTGAGTCTTCCTTTTTTAGTCTGTACTGACCTGTGCTGAATGAATGTGAAATCAGCTATATCCTTAGAGGAAAATCCTAGCCAGATCATCGCGCATAAAGATAATTCCGACTTGGTAAGCTGTGGACTTATTTTTAAGACATTCTGAAAAAGGCTTGGGTTGATCTCTTCAAATCTCTTTAAGAATTTAAGATCATTCTTTCTGGCCAGATCCAGTAGCTCCGCGAAATCTTCTTTGGAAATTTTTTCTTTCTTTTGTGATGTTTCTGCGTCAGGTATCTGGAAGTCCTTATTTTCTTCTTTGTGTTTTCTTCTTTTAAGGTATAAAAATGCAAAAATCCCCAATGTAAAAATGGAAGCTCCGATAACCATCAGGTTAATATTGTCTTTGCTTTTCTGTTTGACTACATCGCTTAATGAAAGATCTATGGCTTCATTTCCGGACTGTTTTAAGGCTTTGTCTAATTGTTTTGCCTTTAAAGAATACTGATCTGCCATTTCTTTATTGCTGACCTTTTCGTAGGTAACGGCGATCTGTTGGTAGAGTTCCGGCAGTTTGTTGATTCTTTTGGTATTTACTAAAATATCCGCTGCTTTCTTATAAAACTCAAGGGCCTTTTCATACTCTTTCTTTTCAGCAAGAAGATCTGCATAAAAAGAATATACGACACCCTGTCTTACAGTTCCGGATTCTGAGTCTTTAAGGAGAGATAAGGCTTTGCTGGTATATAAAGTGGCTGAATCCATGTTTTTGGTCTGAAGCAAATGGTATCTGCCAAGCTGGGCGCTGTTGAGTGCGGAAGGATCTACATTGAGTCCCTTATGATAGTAGATCAATGCCGAATCCTTATCTGATGAAAGAAGAAAATCGGCTCTCTGTTCATACATGTTGCCTAGCAGCCAGCCTTTTTCTTTCAGTTTTTTACCATAATAAATCGCTTTGGCATTATAGCTTAAAGCGGTGTTCGTTAAACCTGTAACGAAATTCATCTGGCCATATTCATGATATAGCTTGGCATATAGGAAGTTATCGTTAAGCTGGTTAATAATATTCTCTGCGGATTTCAGATAATAGTGACTGACTTTGTATTTTCCCATAGTGGCATACATATTGGCAAGGTTGATGTATGCCAATGCCTCGCCTTTCTTATACCCGTTCTCTTTTGTTTGCCTGATGATGTCATTATTAAGTGCAATAAGCTCAGTATCTTTTCCTTTCAGTCTTAATGCTTCGCTCTTCTTTAATAAAGCATCATTTATTTCATCAATGTCTTTTTTAGAGTGGCAGCTCAAAAAAGAAATTATTATAAAAACTAATAAAAACAGATGTCTCTTTAAATCAGTTCCGTTGATCCGGATCACGGATTTCGTGATTTTGTGATCATTTATATCAATATGAAATTGTTTCATAAGCTTAATATAAGTGCTGTTTCCGGAAGATAACGATCATGTTCCATGAGATCTGTTGCCGCAGTGTTAACGTACAGAACTGTATGTTGTATACATACTGATAGTTTTACAGTGTACTGCTAACAGCCAGTTGCAGGTACCTGAATTAATAAATTTACTGTGCATCATCATCTTCTGTTGTTTTTGGTAATAATTTGCTGATCTATAGGGAAATCAGCACTACTAATGTACTAAAAAAATAAATAATATTCCAAGGTTCTTATGGTAAAGATCAGGCACAGATAGATGGAGAAAAAACGTTTTTAAATAGCTTGTGTTTAAATTTTATTGTTTTTTTTAATTTAGCTGGAAAAGTTTAAACCTGTATAGTGATGATTGTAAAAATAGATTAATATATTGATTGTCTCGTTTTTTTTTGACTTTGGCTTATAAATCTATACGATCTGTGTACTTTCTTTAATGCTGTTCATGACAAAAATACTTTTTGTCTGTCCAATACCTTCGATCTCGGAAAGTTTATTCACAAAAAACTCATGGAATTCATCCATATTGGGAGCAAGAATTTTAAGCATAAAATCAAAGTCACCGCTGATGTTGTAAAATTCAACTACTTCTTTCAGTTTACCGACTTCTTCAATAAATTTTCCGGCCGTTTTTTTATTGTGAACATTCAGAGCGATCATACAAATGACCATCATCCCCTTATTGACTTTTTTACGGTCTACAACAATCGTGTATTCTTTAATGATTCCCAGCTTTTCCATACGCTTGATACGTTCATGGGTGGGAGTAGGGCTCAGGCTGACCCTTGCTGAAATATCACGGATACTCATTTTAGCGTTCTTCTGCAGAAGCCTGAGAATCGATAAGTCTTTTTCGTCGGGAATATAATTGTTTGCTGTCATTTTGTTCTGTTTTATAGGTTATTATTTCTTATTACAGGTATTTTGTTCCTTTTATTGTGTTGTATGTGTAATATTGTTCCAAATTTAAGGTTAAATTTTTAAATACGTTCTGTTAATTTTAATTTTGCAGGAAATTTGAATATATGGATACAAGGAAGAATGTAATATTAATTTTAGCATCAGTAGGTACTTTTGTAGAAGCATTGGATATTGCCATTATTAACTTAACGATTCCTTCTATCCAGCAGCAGTTTAAGATCGGAGCTGAGACCGTTCAGTGGCTGCAAACTCTTTATGTGCTGTTTTTTGGTGGCTTTCTGATCATTGGAGGGAAGCTTTCTGATCAGATCGGAAGAAAGAAAATGTTCCTGTGGGGAGCTCTGATCTTTATGCTGACATCATTGGGTGCAGGATTATCGGGAAGTTTTGAAGTATTGGCTGTCTTCAGGGCTCTGCAGGGGTTAGGGGCGGCATTGGTAATGCCGTCAGCATTGTCGATTGTGACCCATACTTTCAGGGAAGAGCAGGAAAGGAACCGTGCGATAGGGATTTTCAGTTCCTTTGCGGCCATTGGATCGGGAAGCGGTCTTTCTGTAGGGGGAATTATCAGTACATATCTGAGCTGGCATTGGGTCTTTCTGATTAATGTACCGGTCCTTTTTATCACATTAATACTGTCTTATTATTATCTACCTGCAGATGAGAAAAATGAAACCGCTCAGGAAACAGATCTTGTTTCCGGAATCATGATGGTGCTGGGACTTTTAAGCCTGACCTATGGAACCCACGAGCTGGTTCATATCAAAGATCAGCCTTTTTTTGTAGCAGGATCTCTGATCCTGGCTGTGCTGCTTTTGGTTCTGGTATTCTACAGGCTGAAGTCTGTTACAGAGCCATTATTTGATCTAAAGCTCTTTAAACATAGATCATTAGTGGTTTCCAATGCGGTATTCCTTACGTTGGGAGCGTTTTTCATCGGTTTTCTATTTCTTATCTCGCTGATGCTTCAGAAAGATATGGGATATAGCGCTGCATCTGCCGGATTAATGCTTGTTCCGTTCAGTGTTATATCAGCTTTGACCGCTAAATTTATTTTACCTCACGTTTCAAAGCGATTAAATTCTTCCCAAATGGGGGTCTTCGGATGGCTCTTTATGCTGGCCGGGGGAATATTATTGCTGATATCTGTCTACATGGGACATCCGTTAACTGTAGTATTATTAGGGGCAGCATGTATTTCCGGAATTGGAATGACATTCTGCTTTACGGCACTTTCAGTAATGGCAATTCAGGATGTTGAATCTTCCAGTTACGGGCTGGCATCAAGTTTGAGCTCTACAAGTTACTTCCTGGGAGCTGGGATCGGACTGTCATTTATGACCTTAATGGGCCAGATCTTTCCCTCTGAATGGGCAGTGGGCAGCCTGAATCTGATTATTTTGATAGGGTATGCTCTTGCTGCGCTGGGAATGTTATTGTATTTTATATTGAAAAACCTAAAAGTGAAACGGGCCGAAGTCGCAGTTTCATCATAAGCGTTCTTAAAATTATACCAACTATATGAGGAAGGAATCGGTGCTTTAGGTGTCGGTTCTTTTTTTAGGGCAAAATGGCGAAGAGGTAAAAAGGCTTATAGATAGCCCTTACTCTTTGCCTTATTTGCTTTCTTAGCTTCCTTTGCGTTCTTAGCCCTTTCATCATTTTGCTCTTTTACCCCTCTTCACTACTTTTGTATCATGAGAATACAGATCATCAGTGATCTTCACAGGGAATTTGGAAGTACGGAATTAAGTTTTGATCATCCGGATATTGTTGTTTTGGCAGGAGATATCAACTTAGGAACCAAAGGAATTGAATGGATTAAAAGTACAATATCTGATAAACCGGTCATTTATGTTCTGGGAAATCATGAGTACTATAAAGGTTCTTATCCGAAGACATTGAATAAAATAAAGCAGGCAGCTCAGGATTCAAATGTATATGTGTTAGAGAATTCAGCTGTTGATATTGATGGAGTACGTTTTCACGGAGCAACATTGTGGACAGATTTTTCAATCTTTGGAAATCCGATAGAATACGGAATGTTCTGTCAGCCGAAAATGAATGACTATAAAATGATTAAACGTGATCCGTCGTATTCCAAAATGAGAACAATAGATACCTTCAAGATCCATCAGATTTCAAAACAGTGGTTAAAAGAAAGCCTTGAAAATTCAAAAGAACTTAAAAATATTGTGGTTACCCATCATGCGCCAAGTATACAATCTGTTCCTGATGAATATAAAGAAGATCCGCTCACATCTGCCTATGCCTCTGATCTGGAAGACCTGATAACAGAATATCAGCCATTATATTGGATTCATGGGCATATCCACACTCCATCCAGATATAAAATAGGCGAAACAGAAGTAATCTGTAACCCTCACGGATATATTGATGAAAAATATAACGGTTATAATAAAGAACTGATTATTGATGTTGTCTGATAAAAAGACAAAACTGCAGAAAGCTAAAATAGTGAATTCGCTTATTACTTTTTCTGCTTCCTTTACATCTTTCTTTTCGCCATTTCGCCATTTTGCCATTTCGCCAAAAATGCTCCCTGCGCAATTCAGCGACTTATGTAGAAATGATCATAGCTCAGACCAATAAGCTTCAGACAGAATGGAGCTGTCTTCCCTGAAAGGCCAAAGGCTGAATGTCATAACGGAGCTCTACCGTTCTGTAGAAGGAGGATGGCAATAAAGTAAAATTGATCCTGCTTCGTCTGTAATGATGCAGCAGGTTTTTAATCCATTATCATTATGAAGAATACAGATATACAAGAGGGGATCATTCTTATTCCGGATTTCAGCGGATTTACAGAATTTGTGTTCAATACAAAACTTTATACAGGAGAATATATTGTCAGACAACTACTATCTACACTGATCGATGTGAACGGTCGTTATTTCGAAATTTCAGAAATTGAAGGAGATGCCATTTTATTTTATCGTTATGATGAGAGTCCGTCCTATCAGAATATTTCAAAAATGCTTTTGAAAATGAGGAATGCTTTCAACAGAAAAATCGAAGAATTGAGCAGGAGCCTAAGCATAACCATTGATCTTTCTCTGAAGTTCATTGTTCATTACGGAACATTTTCACAATATAATATCGGGAATTTCAGAAAACTGTATGGTAAGACCATTGTAGAGGCCCATCAGCTTTTGAAAAACGGATTGGCAGAGCAGCCTTCTTATGCCTTGTTCAGCAATTCTTTCCTGAAAAACAGCAAAAATCAGGAAGCGGATTTTAATAAAGATAAACTCAGCCTGCATGAAGTAGGAGGTATCCATTATTTTGAAAGTTTAAATGAGCCTGTTTTTTAATAGTAATCCTTGTAAATTTGCTATTGCTAGGGGCCCGGGGTGAGATCCGGGCTTTTTTAGCTATAGATGAAGAGTTCTGATGTAATAGGTGAAGTTTTCTTTAAATAAATTTAAATTAAATATAAATCGTGTTTTTGTTTTATTTATTACGGATATGATTGTTATTGATGCTTTTTTGTGGTTAATTTTCATTGTTTTTGATTTTATGTTTCTGGGGCTAAGAGTATGTTTCTGAAGATTAAGTGTTTATTTTACTTTTTTTCCATTTTTGATGTAACAAATATCCGATAGTAGTGGTCTTATAGGTAAAAACTAATACTTCACATGAAAATAATCTTATTTCCAATCGCTCTATTAATCGGTTCTTTGACAATGGCCCAGCAGGCTCAGGCTGTAAAAGATACTGTCCAGACCAATGCGAAAGAAATAGAAGGGGTTACCCTTGTTGCCAGAAAGCCGACAGTAGAATCCAAAGTGGACAGAACGGTGTTCAATGTTGCGAACAGTGCAATACTGGCAGGAAATACAACATGGGATGTTCTCAGGATGACGCCTTTGGTAAGCATTGACAATAATGATGATGTAAAAGCGGAAGGTCAGATGGTTACTGTATACATCAATGATAGAAAATCCGTTTTCACAGGGAAAGAATTAAAGGAATATCTTAAAACGATTCCGGCAGATAATCTGTTGAAAATTGAAGTGATAACCAGTCCGTCCTCACGTTACGAAACATTAGGCTCTGTGATCAATATCGTCCTGAAGAAGAGGGATGACGAAGGGGTAAAAGGAAGCATATCGCTCAACAACAGGCAGAGTACCAAAAATTCACAATACACCAATTTTAATCTGAACTATCATAAGAAAAGATTTACCCAGACCTTTATAGGAAGTTATAATAACGGGACTTATGTTCAGAAGAATGAATCTATGGATACCCGGTATGAAAATAATAAAATCACCAGATTCAGTATGGAAAATGAGATGAGAAATGAAAGTCCTTCTCTTTCTTCTACCTCAGAATTTGAGATCAATGAGAAAAACAATATCGGATTGGTGCTGGAGTATTATCAAAACCGCAGTCTGTCTTTTGCAGAATCAGACGGGACACTGTCAGTGAACGGTATTCTGGATGATTCTTATCACCAGACTCAGAATACATGGGGATTTAGCCGTAATTTAGGGACGAATGCTTTTTATAAGTACTATGATAAAGAAAAGAATAAAGTTTTAGATATCAATATAGGAACCAATTATTCGAGCTATGATAATGATAATTTAATTGAAAAGCAAGGGTTGACAAAAACGCAGCAATTGGGAATTATCAATAGCAATCAGATGCGTAATTATTACCTGAAGGTGGACTATACACAGCCGTTAGGGAAATCAGGCGGAACTCTTGAAGTAGGAGGGAAAACAGATTTTAATAATCATGCTATTCCCAATAGTCTCTATGGATCCAGTATGAATGACTCTCAGTCGGAATTTTACAATCTTTCCAAAAATGACAGGTTCCATTATGAGGATAATCTGAGCTCCTTATATGTCAACTACAGCAAAACGTTTTTCAAGAAACTGGAAACAAGGATAGGACTTCGGTATGAGTATATTGATTATAAAGTAAGACAGGATGTTGCCGGCACAGAGAGAAGAGATTCATACAATACTTTCCTGCCAAATTTGTTGCTGAAATATAGCTTTTCAGACAAATATGATGTAAGCCTTACCTATAACCGCAGTATCTGGAGGCCTTGGTATTCTGAGTTCAATCCTTTTCTTGTTCCTGAGATTAACGGAACGTATTCCAGAGGAAACCTGTACCTGAATCCTAACCCGAATGACCGTCTTTATCTGAAATTCGGAATTTTGAAAAAGTACTTTATTTCTGCAAGATATATGCATACCAATCAGGATTACTGGACCACTTATGTGACGGAGAACGGAAGAACAGTTTCTTTACCGGGGAACTTTGATGGAAAGGTTGAGAAGTATTATCTTTTTGCCAATACGAATCAGAATTTCCTGAAAAATAAATTGAACGTAAATGCGGGGTTTGGATGGTACTATATTAATAATAAAGATTTTAATGAGAAAAATAAGCTGGGTGCTAAAGATCATATCAGCTATTGGGGGGCTTCTGCCAATGTATCTTATACCAATCTTTTCAGTAAAAATATTAACCTGAGCGCATGGATGGAAATTGCAAATCAGAATAACGGGAATTCATATGCCAACAATACGAATGTCTTTCACAATATTTCGGTGACCAAGATTTTTCCTAAAACACAGATGGAACTGAGTATGCAGCTGATGAATATCTTTAAAAGGCCATATGCTGATAATACAACGTACAGCCCGGATGGGACCTTCAGGGAATACTCAAAATGGGACTGGTATGGTGTCTCCCTGACTTTTGTGAAACGTTTCGGAAATCAGAAGGTGAAAGAAAATACCAAGACCGATGTAGAGAAAAATGCAGGAGGCGGAAAATAGAGTAGGTGGTATTCCACAGATCCGGAAATTTGACTGAAACAGAAGGACAGTTAGTGTTCTTATATATTCTATATATATATTAACCTGAGTTCGGGATAAGAAAAATGAAGGTGAAGTATATCTTAATTATAATGATCATTACTATAAAAGCAGGTTCAAGAAGCCTGCTTTTTCCTTTAACAATGAAATTGCTGCCAGAATGTAAAATCTCAGGAATATTATAATATAGTGTAATGCCTTCTGCATGGGAGATAAGCGTAGGATCAGCGCTGAATAAAAACTACACTATGGTGTAGTACGGAACTAAACCATAGTGTAGTGTGTTTGTTTTTCGGAATAGATAATATTGTAAAAGAAAAACAAAACAAAATAGCTGACCATGAAAATTCATAAAACATCAATATTCAATAAAAGAAACGTATTGTTTGCCATGAGTATTTGTACCCTGGTGTCCTGCTCTGACAAAACCAATAATTATGGTATACTGAACAGCGATAAAAGTATCAATTATAAGAACGCTTTTGAATTCCTGAAGAAAAATGCTATTTTAAATTTCCACATCAGTGCAGCAGGAGTTCAGGAGCAGGATTCAAAATTTATTAAGGATGAAGAGATCAAAGACAATATAGAGCTTTCCTATGATAAGTCTAAAGAGCTGATCCGCTCTAACGCTATTTCAGATTACAGCTTCGTTAATTTTGTTCTTCCGTATAAAGTGAATTTTTCAGAAGATTTTAACTGGAGAAAGATTGTATTGAAAAACTATGAACTTCCTTCAAATTATGTACTGGATTCTGAAAAATCTGTAATAGAGTCTGCCAATTTCCTAAACAATAAACTAAAGAATTTAAAAATGCCTTATTCAGATCCTTTTCCACAGGAAGATTATTGGTCATTTAATAAATTACTGACAGGAAACAAAGGCTCTGACATCGCTATGGTGAATCTGGCAAACTATATCAACAAGGCAAACGGAATACCGGTTACTATAGATTATGCGCCGGTTTGGGGAAATGCAAACGGGGGGAAAGCCTGGAACGCTTTGGTCTTTGATCAGAAAAAGTCTTTTCCCTTTTCAGGGGGGACGGAAAATATAGGAAATTTTAATCCGACCAAAATCATAAACAGCATAAAAGATACTCTTCACAACTCTTATACTATTACTAAAGTATACAGGAGAGGGTTTGTACCGGATACGGCATCAGTATATCTGAAGTATTACAAGACCCTCAGTAAAATGGGTTTTACCTCTACCTATTCAGATATTGATGTGACCGATCAGTATACCAAAACCATAAGATATAATGTGAACGGCTTTTATGATGATAAAACCGAGCTTGGCTTACTTTCTGTTTTCTGTTTCAACAAATGGCTTCCTGTAGCGGCAATAAGTCCTAAGCATAAGCAAAAGGTATTTGATAAAGTGGGCGTAGGGGCATTGTATCTGGTTCATACTCCGGAAAGCTCCGGAAAGAAATCTCTTTTCTATGTAGACAAGAACGGGAAGCTGCTGTTCTTTGATCAATCCAAAAAATCACCGATCAGTATTTCTCAGGTAGAATCTGTAGCCGAAAGAATGAGAAACCTGGCTTATGATCATAAAAATACATCAGATATCCAGTCACTGGCAGAAAAAACAATCCATGCAAAGCTGCAGGACGGAATCTCATATACCCTTTACAGGCTTACAGACAACAATTGGGAGAAGCAGGAGACACGCTCTGTGGTCAATAACAGGCTGTCATTTGCCAGCCGGTATCAGGATGGAATCTATCTTGCTGCCCTGGAAAAGGATGATAACATCAATTCAAGAAGGCCGTTTATTCTTATCGGCGGAAAAGTAGTCTTTATCTAGGCTTAAAAACTGAAAAACTTTTAGACATAATATACCAATTTCTCTTTTTCAAGCAGAGAAACAGCGAAAGGCATGTCTTGAAACCAACTACCCGAAACACATTTTAAACATTTATAATATGAGACACTACAAAAAACTGCTTCTGGCAGGTCTGGCAATTATACCTCTTGCCCTTTCCTCCTGGAACTCAAAAACTTCCGGTCCTGATTACCGGAACACTGAAAAAAAACAGACATTTTCTCACAACGAAACCATTGGTGATACTGATGTAGTAGTAGTTCAGTCTAAAACGACAAGGAAGAATATCTTTTCTGTTACAGACCATTTTGACCTGGGGCCTTCCCAGCAAAAGATTGTGATCACCACCACAATACTTGAGCCTTCAAGCTCACTTTCGATAGAAGATATCGTAAAAACGTATCAGTAATATTTTTATTACGCTTAGACAAAACTAAAAACTTTTTTAAAAACTATTAATAACATTTTATTATGAAAAACTACAAAAAACTATTATTCGCGGGACTTGCAATAGTTCCTTTGGCCCTTTCTTCATGGACATCTGAAGACCAGTCTGTCAACTACAGCAACGGAAATGCCAGCACTATTTCTACTATAGAAGTAATTGGTGAAGCGGCAGTAAGCAGCTCCGTAACAGTGAAAACTAAAAAGAAAGTTCTTTCCGTATCTACCATTGAGGAAGTAAGCGTAGCGGAAAAGAAAGCGCTGAGCACCTCTATTGAGACTGCCCGCTCATTCAACGAAATTTTAAACGATTACAAATAACATTTTAAACCATTTTATCATGAAAAACTACAAAAAACTATTATTCGCGGGACTTGCAATTGTTCCTTTGGCTCTTTCTTCATGGACATCTGAAGACCAGTCTGTCAACTACAGCAGCGGAAATTCCAGCACTATTTCTAGCATAGAAGTAGTTGGTGATACGGCAGTAAGCAGCACAGTAACAGTAAAAACCAAAAAGAAAGTTATTTCTAAGGAAACTGTGGAAACAGTAAGTGTAGCGAGCGAAAAGGCAATCAGCACTTCTCTTGAAACAGCCCGCTCATTCAATGAAATTTTAAACGATTACAAATAACATATTAAACCATTTATCATGAAAAACTACAAAAAACTATTATTCGCGGGACTTGCAATAGTTCCTTTGGCTCTTTCTTCGTGGACATCTGAAGATCAGTCTGTCAACTACAGCAACGGAAATACCAGCACTATTTCTTCCATAGAAGTAATTGGTGAAGCGGCAGTAAGCAGCTCCGTAGTAGTGAAAAATAAAAAGAAGGTTTTTTCTAAAGAAACTGTTGAAACAGTAAATGTTGCCAGTGAAAAGGGAATCAGTACTTCTATTGAAACAACCCTTTCATTCAATGAAATTATAAACGAGTATAAATAACAAATTAAACATTTTTATTATGAACAACTACAAAAAACTACTATTTGCAGGATTGGCTATCGTTCCTTTAGCTCTTTCTTCATGGACATCAGAAAGTAATTATTTAGACTACGGAAATGGAAACATAAATGAAGTTTCTTCTGTAGAGCTTGCTGGAGGTGCTGCTGTAAGCAGCTCAGTAACAGTAAACACCAAGAAAAAAGTACTTTCTAAAGAAACTGTGGAAACAGTAAGTGTAGCGAGCGAAAAAGCGATCAGCACCTCTATTGACCCGGTTCTTACTTTTGATAAAGTTCTTGAAAACTACAAATAATATTATTCAACCTACACATTCAGTTGAAACCCTCAACTGAATGTGTTTCTAAAAAACTTTAAACCCTATGAAAAAATATATCTTAATACTACCAGCCGCAATACTGACAACAGTGTCTTTATTATCATTCGACAAAGTTTCTGACAATACCGATAAGATCAAATATGATACACTTAGCAGGAATACACCTTTGGAAACTGAAGTGGGAGCATTCATAAAAAGTACGGTAATCACGAACAAAACCTTCAAAAAAGAATGTTCTGTAGATAACTGTATAAAAAGAGATGCGGTGAGCATTTTCGAAACAAAAATTGTATCTGCCATTGAAGCTCCGGAAATGGACTTGGGTAGAATTGTTGCAACCTATAAATAATTACAGTTATGAAAAGCCTTTATTTTTATTTATTATTAACGACAGGTGCGGTTCTTTTTCTTTGTTCGTTTAAGATCGAAAGAGGTAGACATATCTACCGGAACCAATGGGCAATCCCTGCACAGCAGAATTTAAAGATCAGAAATTCATCAAAAGAAAACCTGGAGGTGGTTTTGTATAATCCTTCCCAGACAAGCGATCTGAAGTATATTAACAGCAGTAATGAGCTGAAGGTCTTACCTAAAAACGACTCTGTAAAGACAAAGATCAATTTTGCCAATGAATTTTACGTTGTAAACGCTTCTTCCGGTGAAAGTATTTTTAAGCTGAAGATCCTGAATAATAGTGGCAGAATAAAGGCTTTCATAAAAAAGCAGCTTCCCAAAAACTAGATTATGAAAAAGCTGATAGTGTATTATGACAGCTGGTGCCCACGCTGCACCCGGTTTATGGAGACCGTAAAGAAGATAGACTGGCTGGATAAGGTTGATTTTCGTTCTCTCAGGGAAAGAAGACAGAAAATGAAAGGAATTGATCTGGTTCTGGCTGAAAAGCAAATGGCCTCTTACAGCACTACCTGGGCCTATGGCTACGAATCTATTTTCAGAATATTGGCAAGCCTGCCGCTGCTATGGCCTTTATTTCCGGTCCTTTGGCTTCTTCACATTACAAAAGCTGGCCAGGGACTTTATATACAGCTTGCTGTAAACCGGAAAATAATCCCGATTCACTGTGACAATGGCAGCTGTAATATTTAGATGTTAATTTTTTAAACTACTTACTATGAAATACCCAAAACTCTTCTTCATATTCAGTATGGTCCATATTGCGCTGATACTGATTGTGTGTACCTCAAGTACCATCGACTCCTATGAAAAATCAACCTCCTATGTGGAAAATGATGTTACAGCCGCTCTGAAAGATACAAAAGAAGGCATCCGAGAATTCAACTCTATCCCTTTTATCCAGCAGTATCAGGCTGTTGCAGGAATTAATGCAGGATACGGATTCTTTGCTCCCAATGTGGCGAGCTCATATATCTTAAAAGTATCCGTATATGATAAAAACAAGAACCTTGTGAAAGAATCTTACTTTCCGCCGTTCAAATCCAAAGAAGGACTCAACAGATATCATACTTTATTGGGATACTTCCAGGACAGGCTGACCATTCTGGAAAACAAGATGCAGAAAAAGAAATCCACACAATTTAATGAATCTGACAAATACGGTGAATTCCTGGATATATTCATTAAAAGTATCGGCAGATATTACTACAAAGAATATAATCCTGATACCTATAGTGTTTCCTGTACACTTTACCTGCACCATCATCCAATGCTGCATGAAATAAAAACAGACAACAAAACTAAACCAGTACTAATTAAACTCCTTGACATCGATGCTAAGCCTATTAAGAAAAACCACATCGCTTCCAACTGAATTTTATAAGTTCTTCAACGAATATAAACCGGAAGATAAACTGTTCTTTGCATTTTTTAGAATTTCCATGGGATTATTCTTCTTAGTGCACTTTGTTTCCACGCTTACTGATTTTAATCTTCTTTTTACAGATCAGGGGCTGATACCACTGGAAGTCGTAGGATTTCTGGGGGCAGATAAAATGCCATCGTTTTATTTTGTCATCAAATTATTAGGCACCATGAATATTTCAGAAAGTGCCGTAATAATGGGATATATTGTAATCTATATTCTGGCCTGTATCTCATTGACGGCTGGATTTATGAGCAGACTATCAGCCGCTCTTATCCTGATTCTTCATCTGCTGATCTTCCAGTCTTCCAGTACTTTCATGTACGGTATAGATTTCTTCAAGACGATCGCCATGTTCTATTGCCTTCTGTTTCCGCTGGGAAGCTTCTATTCTCTGGATTCGAAAATATTTAAATATGACGAGATCAATCCTACTCCTTTCAGGAATCTTCTGAGAATACACATGAGTATCGTTTACTTTACTTCAGGATTGGATAAAGCTTTCGGAATCAACTGGTGGAACGGAGAATCTATCTGGAAGGCATTACACCTGCCGGGATTCCAGTCTTATATCCTGGATAACAGCAGCTATGACATCTTTGTCAACTTCCCTGTTATCCCGATATTCATAGGAATTTCAACCATCGTTATCGAGTTGTTTTACCCTTATTTTATGTGGAAGAAAAGCACGAGAAAAGTATTCATCTGGATGGTTGTAGCCTTACATACGGGAATTATCATCGCCATGAACCTATATTTCTTCGGAGCATTAATGATCCTTTTAAACTTAAGCGCATTCTTAAACCTTGAGGATTCTAAAAAAACAATTACAGCAACATCATGATTTATCTTCATAATATAACCAGCAGAGCCTTAATATTACTATCTTCACTGATAGTAATATTAACCTCCGCGCAACAAAAAGACACCCTTAAAAATGAAAATAAAATTGAAGAAATCAAGATTACCCGCACAACGGTAAAATTTAAGAACGGAAAAATCATAGTTTCCCCCGCAGGTACTGCTACAGCTGATGCCAACAATACCTGGGAGTTTATCAAAAATTCAGGATATGCAGATGCTTCTGAGGAAGGAACAATAAAAATCAAGCAAAAATATACCACCGTATATATCAATGACAGAAAGCTCCGCTTGTCGGGTATAGAACTTAAAAATTATCTTGAATCTATACCCGCCAAGCTGATCAAAAACATTGAAGTAATCGGTACCCCGGATTCTTCTTATCCTGCCGATGAGCAGTCGATCATTAAGATTAACCTGGTGAACAGTAATATTGAAGGCTTGAAACTGGGAATTGGCTCCAGCCTTGGATTTACCAGAAAAATGAATATGTCTCAGAACCTGAATCTTAATTATAAGTCTGATAAATTTGAAATCAATACGCTTTTAAGCAGTACACATGCCAATGTTCTTAATGAGGTAAATGCCCAGAGAGAGTATAAAAACAACATCTGGGATATCGCACAGAAGCAGGATATCCAGAAATCTACGAATATTTATTCCCTACTGGTTAATTATTTTGCCAATAAGAAAAACAAATTCAGTCTGTATGGCGAGTACAATCCTGCCAATACACAGAGTGAACTCAATGCGGACAACGGATTGCCTACAGCAGAAAGAATTTCCAGAAAAGATTCTATTTTTAAATACAATTCAAACTTTAAAGATCTGGGACGAAGCACCAATGTCCAGGCCAACTATAAATTTGAAAATGATTCTGCCACTCAAAAGCTTACTGTTCAGTTTGAATACTTAAATGCCAACAGAAAAACGAACAACAGTTTCAGGAATTATTTTTACCAGCAGCCTGATTATCTTGACGGCAACAGGATAGACGATTCCTCTTCAAGAAATATCAATATGTATATCGGGAATGCCAATTATACCCTCCAGACCAAGAAATGGGGAACGTGGTCTGTAGGAGGAAGGTTTTCGTACAGCGATATCAATAATCCGATCAATATCACGGTAAATGATACAAGTTCACAGGAAAGCATGCAAAATTATAGCGAAGAGCAGTATGCTGTGTTTCTGGAAGGACAGAAAGAGTTTAAAAAAACTTATGTAAGACTGGGAATGCGTTATGAAGGGAACCTTACGAACTTTTTTGATCATGATCTCAGCTCAAGTTCCTTCAGAATAGACGGATTTTACCCGAATGTTCTGGTACAGCACAATTTTTCCGATAATTTTCAGGTAGAAACAAGCTATAAGAAAACACTGATCAGACCGGATTATTTTCTGCTGAATCAGCTAAGAAGAAAGAACAGTGACGACAGTATGCTTTACACTTCGGGGAATATCAATCTGAGACCTCAGATAGAGCATGAAGTTGACCTTTCCCTGTACTATAAGAGTCAGATGCTGTCTGTGGGAATGAACTATTCCCCGAATTACATCAGTACCCTGATTGTAAAAAGAGATGACTACCTCGTGCAGGAGTACAACAACTTTAAAATGATGACCTTGTATGCAAGTCTTGCGCTGAACAAGGTATTTAAAAACAAATATATCGTCAAAAACTATATGAATGTGAATTACCTTCCGATCATGGAGTTCGAAGGTTTTGAAAAAGGAAAAACCAATTTTGCTTTCGACAACAGGACTGTTTTGGGGATCCTCTTCAAAAAGGGATATGCTGCGGAAGTTTCATATTCATTTTCAACAGATTTTTATGATGGATTTTTCAAGCATGGAAAGACCAACAATTTAAGCATAACCTTACAGAAGAAAATTCCTCATCTTAACCTTACTACTTATCTTATTGTCACAGATCTGCTGAGAGGCCAGAAAAACTATGATGAAGCCATATACCCGATCGTATATAAAAATTCATCTTACAACGACAGCAGAAGCATAAGGTTGGGATTATATTGGACGTTTGGTAACCAGAAATTAAAAGAAATCAAGAAAGAGGATTCTCTTTCAGATGACCTGAAGAACAGGAACAGAAAATAAAATCATAGTTTCTCACTGTTCAAACAAAACAGACAGAAACGTGAATTAAAAAACTTTCATAGCAGGACGAGTCACGGCTGAATTTAATAGGCTTTTTCAGCCGGGTACTGAGTTTAAGGTTCTGCGGGTATTTCAAAGGAAAAGGCTGTTCTTTTTAGGACAGCCTCTTCTGATATATTTTCAGGATCAGTTACTTCAGCGTAAACTTCACTTTCGTTTTAATAGCATCCGAAGAATTTCCTATTAAAGCTTCAAAATCTCCGGGCTCGGCTACCCAATCATGTTTGCCGGCGTCAAAATAGCTTAATGCGGTTTTATCAATGGTGAAAGTAATTTCTTTCTGTTCACCGGGATTCAGATATACCTTTTCAAAGCCTTTCAGTTCCTTGGCCGGGCGTGGAACAGATGATTTCAAATCACTGATATAAAGCTGGGCTACTTCAGCTCCGGCTTTCTTTCCTGTATTTTTAACGGTTACTGTGAAAGTGATCTTATCTTCCTGTGAAATTGCTGTTTTATCGGCTTTTGCTTTCCCAAATTCAAATGTGGTATAGCTCAATCCATGCCCGAAGCTGAAAAGAGGTTTGATCTTTTTAGTATCATGCCAGCGGTATCCTACAAAAATACTTTCGTTATACGTAATATTGATCGGATTTTTCTGGTCCTTTCCTTTTCCTGCAGCCAGTTCGTCTTTCTGACCTGGATATTCTCCAAGCTGATGGGCTGAATTATCTTCCAGCTTTACGGGAAAGGTAAACGGAAGCTTTCCTGAAGGATTTGAATCTCCTGCCAGGACGGAGGCTATAGAATTTCCTGCTTCAGACCCCAGATACCATGCCTGTACAATAGACGGAACTTCTTTGATCCATGGCATCGCCACAGCATTTCCTGAAACCAGAACAACTGCCAGGTTTTTGTTGGCTTTTGCAAGGGCAGAGATTACATTGTCCTGATTGTAAGGCAGTCCGTAACTTTTTCTGTCATTACCTTCACTGTCTTGGAAGTCCGATTTGTTTAATCCGCCCACAAAAATCACATAATCGGATTTCTTAGCGAGCTCTACGGCCTCATTCAATAGTTCAGCTTCAGAGCGGGTATCTTTTAAATCCTGTCCGGATTTTACTCCATTATATTCTCCGCCAATGTCTCCTACATAGCCTCTGGCATACTGTACATCAACTTGTTTCCCAAATCTTGATCGGATTCCGTCTAAGGGTAAGGTTTCATATTTTACTTTTAATGATGAAGAACCTCCACCTACGGTCATTACCTTGATCGCATTTTCACCAATAACAGCAATTTTTTTAGCTTTACTGATATCAATCGGAAGAACATTGCCCTGATTTTTCAGTAAAACAATTCCTTCGTCCCCGATTTCTTTTGCAATTGCCTTATGTTCTTCAGAAGCGATATTCCCGAAAGGCTTGTTACGGTTCATCGTTGTTTTGTAAGCAAGGCGAAGCAGCCTCGTTACTTTATCATCAAGCTCTTTGGTTCCAACTTTTCCTGCCTTGATCAGATCGAGATAGGGTTTGGCCAGATAATAATTGTCATAAGCATTTTTAGTTCCGGCAGAAAGACCGTTGGTCCATGACCCGAACTCAAGGTCCAGACCATTGTGAATAGCCTGTTCAGTATTGTTTACAGCCCCCCAGTCGGAAACTACTGCACCTTTATAGTTCCATTCCTTTTTTAAAATGTCGTTTAAAAGATACTGGTTCTGGCTGGCATACTGGCCTTTGTACATATCATAAGCACCCATGATCGTCCATGAATCTCCTTCTGTGACCGCCGCTTTGAAAGGAGGAAGATAGATTTCATACAAGGCTCTGTCGTCTACATTCACGTTGCTGGTATGACGGAACATTTCCTGATTATTGAGGGCAAAATGTTTTACAGAAGTTGCTACACCATTAGATTGTACCCCTTTGATGTAGGGTACTACCATCTTTGAGGTCAGATAAGGATCTTCCCCCATATATTCAAAATTTCTTCCGTTCAGGGGAGTTCTGTAGATATTGACTCCCGGGCCCAGAAGAATATCCTTTTTTCTGTATCGGGCTTCTTCACCTAATGCTTTACCATAGTTCCATGACATTTTTTTGTTCCATGTTGCGGATAAAGCAGTAAGGGCAGGGTAGGCGATAATGGAATCATTGGTCCATCCGGCCTGGTCCCATTCATCCCACATCACTTCAGGGCGGACCCCGTGAGGACCGTCAGTCGTCCAGAATTCAGGAATTCCCAGCCTGGGCACTCCCGGTGAGCTGAACTTCGACTGTGCATGAAGCATCGCCACTTTCTCTTCCAGGGTCATTCTGGAAAGTGCATCCTGAATACGCTGTTCTACAGGTTTTGATTCATCCAAATAAACGGGTAGAGGAGTACTGGTCTGTGCCATATAAGATGCAGATATAAAGGTGAATAAACTTATAATGACGGTTTTCTTTAACATAATGCCTTTCTGTTTGATTAAAAGCAAAAGTAAAGAAAATTTTTTTATTATCTCAATTTGAGATAATAATTTTTGCGAACAAAAAAACTGCCATTTAATTGACAGCTGATAAGGGTAGTAAGAGGAAAAGGCAAAATCGCAAAAGGGCGAATAGGCGGATAAGTAAATTTGCTTGTTTGTCATATCCACTCATATATTTTCAAACCCGCTGGCCCTCTAACTCACTACTCCCATCCTTTCACCGCTCCGCCCTTGAAGATTTCTCTGGCTTTCTTTTCCACTTCAGGAGACTGGTAAGCTTTTACAAAATTCTTGACCTTTTGACTGTTCTTGTTGTCCTGTCTTGCAACCACAACATTCACATAAGGAGAATCTTTGTCTTCTTTAAGCACACCTTGTTTTTCTGAATCCAATCCGGCCTGGGCTGCAAAATTGTTATTGATGATCCCTACCACAACGTCTCTGTCATCCAGAACTCTTGGAATCTGGGCACCTTCGATCTCCATAATCCTGATCTGTCTGGGATTTTCTGTAATATCAGTAACCTTTGGAAGGAGTCCGACGCCGTCTTTCAATTTTAACAAACCGTTTTTCTGCAGTAAAAGCAGGGAACGCCCTCCATTAGTAGGATCATTCGGAATGACAATGGTATTTCCTTCCTGTAGCTGACTGATATTGGTGATTTTTTTTGAATAAGCCACAATAGGATAGACAAAAGTATTGCCTACTACAGCCAGATTATAACCTCTCTGCTTGGACTGCTCCGTTAAATAAGGAACATGCTGGAACGCATTGGCATCAATATCACCATTCGTTAAAGCTTCATTCGGAACTACATAATCATTAAACGGAATAAGCTCCACTTCCAGATTATACTTATCCTTCGCAACTTTTTTAGCGACTTCCGCAATTTCCTGCTCCGGCCCATAGGTAATTCCTACACGGATAAAGTTAGGATCATCTTTTCGTCCCGAACAGGCATTGAACAGAAGTACTCCGGCCGTTAATAAACTTAGAATCTTTATTTTTTTCATTGTAAATTTTTTATAGGTAAAAAGGTAAAATCGCAAAAGGGCAAAGAAAGCGAATCTGTTAAAATGTAACAGGTAAATTTTAAATCAGCTGTCTTTCTTTTCTTTATATTCTATACTACTCTCCAACCCCCAAACTCTCCAACCCTCAGACTTTCAAACCCACTACCTGTGGTCAAAGCTCTTCGACAATCTGTCTCCTGCAAACTGTATGATGAATACCAAAAGAACAAGCAGGATCAATACTGTATTCATGATCACGATATCATAGCCGATGTATCCGTACTGGTACCCAACCTGGCCTAATCCGCCGGCACCTACAGCTCCTCCCATTGCAGAGTATCCGACCAAAGTGATCAACGTGATGGTTGCATTATTGATCAATGAAGGAAGCGCTTCAGGAAGCAATACTTTTCTGATGATCTGTAACGGAGAAGCTCCCAGTGCTCTGGCTGTTTCTATCAGACCATAAGGAACTTCAATAAGGCTGTTTTCTACAAGTCGCGCAATGAACGGAGCCGCTCCTACACTTAACGGAACCAATGCCGCGTTCACTCCAATGGAAGTTCCCGCCAGTACCCTGGTAAAAGGGATCATCCATACGATCAGGATAATAAAAGGAATGGCGCGGAAAATATTAACCACAATAGATAAGGCTCTGTGATAGAAAGCATTTTCCATCAGCTGTCCCTTTCTGGTTAAAAAAAGCATAATCCCGACCGGAAGTCCGAGCACAAATCCGAAAAATCCGGATAAAAATGTCATGTAAACCGTTTCCCAGGTTCCTTTTGCCAAAAGGGCAATTACCGTATCACTAAGCATATCCTCTTACTGTATTTTGAATTTTATTCTGATTAAAATAATAGATCGCCTGCTGATTTTCTTCCTCCTCTCCCTGAAGTTGCAGCAGCAGTTTACCGAAATTGGAGTCTCCCAGATACTCTACATCAGCCTTTAAAAGTTTGTAGGGGATTTTATATTGATTATATAAAGTTGAAAGAAGCTGCTCCACACTGATGCTTTCATTAAGTTCTATTTCGACCAGCGGGAATAAACCATCCTGTGGCTCTTTCTGCAGTCTGTTATTGAGTTCCTGTGGCAGGGTCATGATGTCTGAATTTATAAATTGACGGATGATCGGATGCTTTCTGTCCGAAATAATCTCGCTTAACGTTCCTTTTGTTAATAATTTTCCTTTATCTATCACAGCTACGTGGTTACAAACAGATTTGATCACCTCCATTTCATGGGTAATTAAAAGGATGGTAATTCCCAGTCTCTGATTGATGTCTCTTAAGAGCTGTAAAATGGATTGTGTAGTAGCGGGATCAAGGGCACTGGTGGCTTCATCACAAAGCAGGAGGTGAGGATCATTGGCTAATGCCCTTGCAATGGCTACTCTTTGCTTTTGGCCTCCCGAAAGGCTTTTGGGATAATCACTGGCCTTATCTTCAAGTCCTACGATCTTCAGGAGTTCATTCACCTTTTTCCTGATCTGATCCTTACCCGTACCGTCCAGCTCAAGGGGAAGTGCTACATTATCAAAAACAGTTCTCGAAGAAAGAAGGTTGAAGTGCTGGAAGATCATTCCTATTTTTTTACGTTCCTCAGCCAGTTGCCTGGAACTTAATCGGGTGAAATCCTTTCCATTGATAATGATCTGCCCTTCATCAGGCCTTTCCAGCAGATTTACCGTACGGATCAGCGTGCTTTTTCCTGCACCTGAGAATCCGATAATTCCTACGATATCTCCTTTCTCTATATTGAGGCTCACCTTATCCAGCGCTTTGAAAGACTGCTTTTTCTGATAAAATGTTTTTGATATGTTTCTGATTTCTATCATTCTGATGTTTTAATACTGTTTAAATAGGCTGATATCGCTTGCCTGTTCTGTTAAAAAATCTTTTCATTCTTCTGATTTTGACCTTTGACCGTTTTGAAAGTTTGAAGTACTTGGTGACATTGGTCAGAAGTACTCCCAGCAATATGATTGCCAAACCATAAAGCTGACCTCCATTGATGCTCTGATTGGCAACAATCCAGCCTGCAATAACGGTTACAATAGGATTAATGTAGGTGTGGGTGCTTACCAGGGCAGCGGGTTTCACGGATAACAGCCAAATGTACGACAAATAAGCGATTATTGATCCAAAGAAAATCAAAAACAGGACTCCCAGCCATGCGGATAAAGGGATCGCTGAAACCGAAAAACCGGTCCATTCCTTTCTGAAAAAAGCAATAAGGAAAGAGGCCAGCCCTGCGATTATAAGCTGTTGGGCAATATTCATAAAAGTAGATTGAGAAGCCGGATTTTTCTTGGAATATAAAGATCCCAGTACCCAGGCAACGGAACTTAATCCCAATACCACAAATGCTGTAATTCTTAAGTTTCCGTTAGCTACTGCATGAGCGGCACTTGAATGGGCACTGCCTTTTAGGAAGAATACCAGTCCTACAAAACCGATCACCAATCCGATCGGAATGAATTTATCCGAAAAATAATATTTCCAGTTTTTTCTGTCGATGGCGATAAACCAGAATGGGCCGGTGGCTATCGAAATGGCAGCTTCTGAAGCTGTCACATATTGTTCTCCCCAGGCTACAAGTCCCGTTCCTCCGGTAAGGATCAGAATACCGGTAATGGCATTCTTTTTCCAGTTGATCAGAGAACCTGCCTTTTCCCCTTTTGACAGAAGATATCCTATCATCAGAATTCCCGCAACCAGAAATCTCAATCCGGAAAGAATGAAGGGCGGAAAACCTTTTAAGCCAAATGAAATAGCTAAAAACGTAATTCCCCATATCACATAGATGTTTGTAAACGCTAATGGAATTAACCATTTGTTTTTAGAATTGCTCATTTTTATTTTTTTAATGTTGTTCGTTTTCAATGAAAAAAGGCCCTACAACGTGGTAGAGCCTTTAAAAAATATGTCATATAAAAGTAAGGTCAACCACAGTGTTTTTTATGTACAGGCATACAGGTATCCTTCATCATATTTTTGATGCTATGTTTCTGTATTGAATTATTCTTTAGTTCTGCCTTCATTTTGTTTTATTTCCTGAATACGCTTGCAAATATATAATTTAATTTTTATTAGTCCACTAAAAAAGTAGACTTTTTAAATTCTGATTTATTGAATTTGATTTAAATTGTTGTAAATTAGAATTTTATTAATGTTAATTTTTTGTTATTTAATAACGTATTATTATTTAAAATAAGCTTTTAATGCAAATTCAACTTGAACCAGAATGTAATTGTGGTTGCTAAAAACATAAAATAAATAGATTTTTTTAAGAATTGTATAAAGGCTGCTGTTGGATTTTGCTCCAGGTTATCTGAAAATATGTTTAAAGGAAATTGCCTTTTACATTTACTAAATTAGTTAACACATAAAATAATGTATAAAAATTCAGCTCTGTTATTTGAAACCACTTTTAGCTCTCAACTGTTAGCTCTCAACTGTCAACTAAATTAGCTAAAGTCAAAAAAAATCCCGATTTTTGCACTCCTTCAATAAACCCGAGTTCATGAAATTATGTATTGCCGAGAAACCCAGTGTTGCCAGAGATATTGCCAAAGTATTGGGCGCTACCACGCCTAAGCAGGGCTATATGGAAGGAAACGGCTATTGCGTGACATGGACGTTCGGGCACCTTTGCACCCTGAAAGAACCTCACGACTACGGTCCGCAGTACAAATCATGGAATTTGTTTTTACTTCCTATTATTCCCGGCAGTTTTGGAATAAAGCTGATCCCGAATAAAGGCGTAGAAACCCAGTTTAAAGTGATTGAGAAATTAGTGGAAGAATGTGATGAGGTCATTAACTGCGGGGATGCCGGGCAGGAGGGAGAGCTGATCCAGCGTTGGGTATTGCAGAAGGCAAAATGCAACAAGCCGATTCAGCGTTTATGGATTTCATCGTTGACGGAAGAAGCTATCAAAGAAGGTTTTGCAAATCTGAAACCTGCTGAAGAATATAAGAACCTTTATCTGGCCGGAAATGCAAGGGCCATCGGAGATTGGCTGTTGGGAATCAATGCAACCAGGCTTTTTACCAAGAAATTCGGAGGAAATAAAGCTGTTCTTTCCATTGGAAGGGTTCAGACTCCTACTTTGGCAATGCTGGTTCAGCGTCAGAAAGAAATTGACGCTTTTACCGTTGAAGAATATTGGGAGCTGAAGACCAGATACCGTGACGTGATCTTCAATGCGGCGATCGACAGGCTGAAAACTCTGGAACGTGCGGAAAAAGGATTGGAATACCTTAAAGTAAATCCATTTGAAATTGTTTCTTTCGAAATTAAAGAAGGAAAAGAAAAAAATCCGAGGCTTTTCGACCTTACCGGGCTGCAGGTGGAAGCCAACAAAAAATATGGTTATTCAGCGGAGAATACGTTGAATTATATCCAGAGCCTTTACGAAAAAAAGCATGTGACGTATCCGCGTGTTGATACCACCTATCTATCCGAGAGCTTATATCCGAAGATCGGAGGGATTCTTCAGAAAATGTATCCTTATCAGGATCTGATTGCCCCATTACTGGAAGCTCCGATTCCAAAATCAAAGGCCGTTTTTGATGATTCAAAAGTAACCGATCACCATGCGATCATTCCTACGGAAATTCCGCCTTCTCAAAATCTGAGCAGGGAGGAAAAACTGATCTATGACCTGATCGCCAAACGATTTATTGCGGTATTTTATCCGGAATGTAAGATTTCCAATACCTTAGTAGAAGGAAAAGTAGGAACCATTCCTTTCAAAACCAGCGGAAGACAGGTTCTGGAGCCGGGATGGAGAACTGTCTATGCCAAAGAGCCTAAAGAAGAATCCACGGATAAGGAAAAAGATAAAGAAAAAGAAGAGGAACAGACCATTCCTGAATTTAAGGTAGGAGAAAGCGGACCTCATGATCCGATGATCCACCAGGGAAAAACCACCCCTCCAAAACCATACACCGAAGCAACTTTGCTGCGTGCGATGGAAACTGCCGGAAAGCAGGTGGAAGACGAAGAGCTTCGTGAATTACTGAAGAATAATGGGATCGGAAGACCATCTACCCGTGCGAATATCATTGAAACCCTTTTCAAAAGAAAATATATCGAGAAGAAAAGGAAAAATCTGATCGCTACCCAAACCGGAATTCAATTGATTGATACCATCGAAGATGAGCTGTTAAAAAGTCCTGAATTAACCGGAGAATGGGAACTGAAGCTTCGCAAAATTGAGAAAGGGGAGTATGAGGCCAATCTTTTTAAAGAAGAGCTGATCCAGATGGTAACAGAGCTTACCAAAAAGGTCGTTGACGGAAAAGGAAAAGTGATTACGCTCCAGGAAGAAGAAAAAGAAGTTGTAAAAGAGAAAAAGAAAAGAGAGCCTGCCCAGAAAAAAGAACTTCAGTCCTGGGAAGAAACCAAGTGTCCGAAATGTAAGGAACACAACCTGATCAAAGGAAAAACAGCGGTTGGCTGCTCTGATTTCAAAAACTGCGGATTTAAAATTACTTTCGAAATCTTTGGAAAAAAATTATCGGATAAGCAGCTTTTAGATCTCGTTTTGAAAGGGAAAACATCAAAGCTGAAAGGCTTCAGCGCACACCTGGAAGGGCTTACAGAAGGGGTGCTTTCTCTTACAGATGACTTCTCGGTGCAACTCAACTGACGGGCGAAATGTAAATTAGTTACAAAACTCATAACAGTTTTTTTGAACACATAAGTTATTTCAAGTGATAGGTTTTGCGTATAGAAGTGCACATAAGTTTTTAAAAATCAAAGATTTTTACGTGAACCCCAAAGCTGTATGCAAACATCTGTGAAAATCTGTGTCCTCTGTGGTTAAAATCAAACATAAAAATCAAAGATTTTCTCCTAAAGTGAACTTACTTATACAATGTCTTGTCAACTTTCTTAAGTGTACTAAAGTGTTTTTAAAATTGTACTACATTTAGTTTCCATAGAATGATATATGATAGGAAAAATAATTTCAGCTTGTCATTCTGTAAATATTTAAAATAGTGGAGAATACGGGATTCGAATCCTTGGCCTGTTGCTAAAGCTTTTTATTTGGGATCACCAGGTTTGTTTAAATTTTACCGAAACAGCTTTTCATACCATCCATTGATATCCGTTTTGATGTCTTCATGATATTTGCATAAGACTTTTGCCAATTCAAGCTCCGATCTTTCAGATTTATAAGGATTCAAAGTAAGATAACCGTAAAAATTTCCATTCTGGTCAACAATGGCGGGAGGATAGGATGCATACGCACTCCACGGAGAATACGTACTGTGTGAGCTTCCGTAATTTCCGTAGGTATTCCAGATCGATTTTGAGCTGTAAACGTTTCCATAATCACTGAATTTGTTCCATACAGAATTTTTATCGAACGTATCACAGTTTAAACATCCCAGATATTGGTCCTGATCAGCACCTCCGTACAGATGCAGGCTTTGTGAATGGAACATACAGCATGCCAGGAAGTTTAAAAGCAGAAAGATCTTTTTAAAATTCATAGAAGATCACTTTCCTGCAAAGCTAATCTTTTGGAGTGAAAATCTTTGACTTTTTTAAACAAACCTATAAGATTTCATTTATACTGCAAATATCTATTAATTTTTGATGTTTTTTTTGTCTCCGCAGATTTAGCAGATAACGCAGAAAAGTACTACAATATTAAACTTAAAATTAAATGAAGCATTTACGGCCATTACATTTTTTGTTATTAAAAAGTAAAAATACCTTATCCTGTCAATAATTTTTTAATCTTTTAATTCTTTAATTTTTAAATCAATCTTTAACTTTACATCAAATTAAAATGAATGACCCCAGAGAAAAAGAAATTAATCACAGACAGCTTCGGCCGTTCGGAAACCCTGAAATTTTATAAAGCAGAATTGCTGGAAGTGGAAACTGACTTTGTTTCCATTAAAATACCTAAAATGGAAATGATGACCAGAAAAGCGGGAATGTTCAACGGGGCGATGATCGCTTCTTTAGTGGATGTTTCTTCCGGTTATGCGGCAGTAAGTCATTATGCGGAGGACTGCTACGTAGTAACCGTTGAATTAAAGGTGAATTATCTGCGGCCTGCGATGGGAGATGCTTTGGTTTCCAAGTCTTACGTTATCAAAGGTGGGGGGAAGATTATTGTTGTCAGAACAGAAATTTATGTACAGAGTGAAGGATCTGATTCAGAAAGTCATGTGGCTACTTCACTGGTAACGATGATGAAAATAAAATAACAGATTTGTGCTATAGAGGGGCAGAATATTCTTTCAATAAAGGATTTGCAGCATTTTTTTTCCGGAATGGAATGGCTTTTGCTCCCTAATCCCCATAAACATTAAAAAATAACAACATGAACTTAATTATCAGATTATTTATAACTGCAATAGTTGCGTACCTCTTAACGAAAATTTTACCGGGAGTACAGTTTGAAGGATTTTCTTCAGCGATTATTTTCGCCATTGTGTTGGGGATTTTAAACATATTTGTAAAACCTATCTTAAGTCTGTTTGGACTTCCGCTTACCATTATTACCTTAGGATTTTTTGCTTTGGTAATCAATGCGGTAATTGTTATGATTGCGGATTACTTTATGGATAGTATGGTCGTAGATGGCTTCTGGTGGGCCTTTATCTTCAGTATTCTGTTATCAATTGTCACCTCTCTGGCCAGCTCAATGTTCTCAGATGGAGATTAATCATAAGAAATAAATTATAAAAACCGTCAATGTAAATTGACGGTTTTTTTGATCCATATAGTGAGATCTTCTTTTATAATTTAGGCTGGAATCTATATAAATTGAAAAGCCAGAAGCCTTACAGGGTATTGTAGTCAATGATATCTACATCAGGCTCCTTCCTCAGAATATCAGCGATCCACTTCTGATGGGCAGAACCTGCAGCGATCACGATGCGTTTTCCTTTCTTTTCACGGGCCAGCCTGATGATATTGGCAGCCATGCCTTCGTTCCGCAGTTTCCAGTATCTGATCATTTCCCGGACTTCTTTTTCAGGATAGTTCTTTGAAAAGCCAAACAGCTTTTCACCGCCATAGAAATTAATAAGATCACTTTCTTCGGCATTGAATGAAGAGTTGAGATAAGCATATCCGTGCAGGCCAAGACTATCCGATTTTGAATAGATCCGCTTTTTTTCCTGCTCAATTTTCTGTACGATTCCGGCCTCTTCAGAATTTTCGTCCATTTTGGCAATCCTGTTAATGAAATGCATGCAGTAGGCCACGATCCGCCAGGCTTGCGTCCATTTTGTGTCGTAGATCTGGCAGTCAACCGGGTAAACAGTAGAAAGGTTCAGCTTCTGCATTAATGGGAAAATAATCGTATTATATTCACTTGTATCTTGATAGAGATTACGCTGTACCAAAGTTTCGGTTCCTCCTAACCTTGTTTTATACAAAGCTGCTTCTTCAGGATTGAAATGGGACTTCTTCCATGTTTCCAGCATGTATATCTGGTATTTTGCATTCGCCAGATCATAATTATTGAGCAGACCCGCTGCTAATTCTATACGTGATCGATGCAGATTGGGAAACCTGATCAGGCGGTTGGCATCCTTTTCCAATTTTTTTTCACTGAACCGAATATCAGCGTTCAGCTTTTGATAATAGAAAAAAGTACTGTCGTTCATTTTTCTCCGGTAGCTATCCGGTTCAAGAGAGACATATTCTTCAGGAGAAACAAACTCACCCATTACCATATCAGGGTTAAAGGCTGCTAGCTTTTCGATGACCTTTTTTTGTTCTGCCGAGTCCTTTTCTTGATTGTAATGAGAAGTGCCCAATACTAAAATCCGGATCTTTTCCTGAGCGGATGCTGATACCGATAAAGCGATTGAAAAACAAAAGGAAACTACAATTTTTGCTATGTTCATACCGAATTCTATTAAATTTGAAAGCAAAATTAGAGTTGCAGCGACATTTATAAATTTTATTATTCCAATCTCTTTATTTTTTATGCGAAACAGAACATGTGGGATTCATATAAAAAAATCGGAGCTACGTATAATAATTTTTAAGCCGGCTGCTTTCCCTTTTTAAATTTGTCGCATGAGCAAATCGAAAATCATTTTCATACATATATTGAGCTGGACCTTATTTCTGGCCTATACTTACTTTTTCTGGTTAAATGAAACGCCTGACCGGCAGATATTATGGCTCAATTTCTCTATGAATGTTGCGAAAATTTCCACGTTTTATTATTGCTACAGCTTTATATATCCAGGATTTGCAATCAACAGGAATAAAATCTTTCTGGCAGGAGGGATCTTGTCAGCCTGTATTTTTTTTGCCCTGTGCCGCTACGGATGGGAAGAGGTATTGTATCCGGTATGGCTTGGATTTAGAAACTATGATGAAGATGTGTCTATAGTATACTATATCTTTGACAATTTGTATTATGCCATTCCCTATATCGTATTATCGGCAGCAATATTTTTCCTTCACAGGCATTTTGTACTTGAAAGGATGAATCTCCGCCTTAAAGAGGAAGCCGGCAAAGCTGAACTGGCCTTCCTGCGTTCCCAGATAAACCCTCATTTTCTTTATAATTCATTAAACTATATGTATTCGCTGGCTCTGCCTAAATCACAGCAGCTGGCCGATGCATTGGTGAGTCTTGCAGATCTGATGCGCTATACTTTAAAGGAACATAAGGACGGACTGGTATACATAGAGGATGAAATAACGTATATTCAAAATTATATTTCACTATTCAGCATCCGTTTTTCACCACAGTTTTATGTCAATTATCAAGTGGATACGAAAGGAAATAATCTCAAAATAGCCCCTCTGATCCTGATAGCGTTTGTAGAGAATGCATTAAAGCATGGCGTTGTTGATCAGTCGGAATATCCGGTAAATATTGATCTTTCCATCCGGGATAATAAACTTGAATTTTCCGTATCCAATAGAAAAAGTAATAAAAGGAAAGAAGTATCCGGTGGTATCGGATTGGTTAATGTACAAAAGCGGCTGAGCTTACTCTATAACGGACGGCACCGCCTGGATATCCGGCAGGATCAAAAAGAATTTTGTATTTTGCTGCAGATAACCTTATAGCAATCCGGGCCATGTACAGATGTTTTGTTCTCGATGATGAAAAATATGCAGCAGATATTATGGTATCTTTTATTCAGAAAGTTCCCTCACTTACTGTCGTTGAAAGCTCAGACAATGTGTTCTCAGCCATTGATAAAATCATTCAGGGTGAGGTGGATTTGCTTTTTCTGGATATTCAGATGCCGGACCTAAGTGGTATCGATGTCCTTAAGATAATCGGCAGCCGCTGCAAGATCATTCTTACGACTGCATATCCTGATTATGCGCTCGAAGGCTTTGAGTATGACGTGGTGGATTACCTGATGAAGCCTATAGCATTCGACCGTTTTTTAAGGGCTGTTGAAAAAGTTCAGCGTCAGGATATACCGGTACAGGCAGACAAGCAGGAAGAAGCATTTCTCATGCTGAAAGGTGACCGGAAGCATAAATATCACAAAGTTTTTCTGGAAGATATTTATTATATCGAAAGCCTGCGCAACTATGTGAAGTTTGTAACAGCGAAAGGAAATGTTATCTCTTACCAGAGCCTGGCAACGCTGTCTGAGTCATTACCCAGTCCGCTTTTCTTCAGGATTCACCGTTCGTTTATCATTTCCACAAAACACCTGAGCATTGTGGAAGGGAACAGGGCCAATATAGCAGGTACCTTTATCCCTATCGGAGAAAGCTATAAAAAGATGTTCTTTGATTATCTGGAACGTGGTATTATCAGCTGACAGGATACAGAGCTGTTGCCTGCTCTGTTATGCTGTGATTTACAGGTTTAAAAACAGAAATAGTACTAAAAAGCTGACTAAGCACCCATTAAACCTGAGTAAGAATTTATTAGCATGAAAAGTTTCGTTAATTTTATTTTAATGGTTAACTTTGGCAATCTTTGAACTAATAAAACGGATCTAATCGGCATGGTCCCATAGATCTGTTAAAAAATGAATATCAACATATGAAACTTAAGTACAGTCTGCTGGCTCTGGCAGCTCCGCTTTTAATGAATGCACAACAACGAATGACGCCTGAAATTCTTTGGACTTTGAAAAAAGTAGGAGTACAGGCCGTTTCACCCGATCAGGCTTCCCTTATTTATAAAATGGGACAGGTAGATCTGAAAACAGAAAAAACAAAAAGTGAGAACTACTTTCTGAATGTTCTTAATCATCAGTCCTCCAAAATAGATTTCGGTAAAAAATCCCTGATTCAATGGGATAAAAACGGAATTTATGCGCAGGAAGGCGATAAAATTTACCTTTCAAAAGATGCCGGGAAAACCTGGACAGAATTCTACACAATTGGTGAAGCTGACAACATTGCTATCTCACCGGACGGTAAGAGAATAGCTTTCAGCAAGCAGGTTTTGGTTGAAAAACTGATGGGGAAAGATAAATACAGCGATACTCCAAAAACGACGGCTCAGGTGTATACCGATCTGAACCACAGACATTGGGATTACTTCAATGAAGGAAAATACAATCATGTATTTGTTGTCAATACCTCTGATAAAGTAGAGGCTGCTAAAGACCTTCTGGAAGGAAAAACATGGGATTCACCTCAGAGACCTTTCGGAGGTGCGGAAGATTTTATCTGGAGCCCGGATTCCGCCCAGCTTTTATACGTTACAAAACCTAAAAGCGGGAAAGAATATGCTATAAGCACCAATACGGATATCTTTGCTTACGATATGGCTTCAGGAACAACTAAAAACCTGACAGAATCGAACAAAGGATATGATATTAATCCTAAATTCAGCCCGGACGGAAAATCACTGATCTGGCAGAGTATGGCCAGAGACGGCTATGAAGCGGATAAGAATGATGTAAAAATCATGGACTGGAAAACCGGAAAGACAACAAACCTTACAGCCGGTTGGGATGAAAGTGTTTCAGGAGATGTCCTTTGGGGAGCGGATTCAAAAACGGTGTATTTTACAGCAGCTTACAGAGGCACAAAACAGCTTTTCTCCCTGGATTCAAAAACTGCAAAAGTACAGCAGATTACCAAAGGAGACTTTGACGTTAATGAGATCTTTACAGACAATAAGACTTCGCTTTTAGTCGGAAGAACAGATGTTAACCATGCAACGGAGATTTTCTCTGTAAACCTTAAGAACGGAGAAATGAAGCAGGTTACTGAAGCCAATAAAGATACTTATGCTAAGTTAGCTCAGGGAAAATCTGAACTTAAGATGGTAAAAACTTCGGATGGCAAAGAAATGGGCGTTTGGTTTCATTATCCGCCAAACTTTGACCCCAACAAAAAATATCCGACACTGGTATACTGCCAGGGAGGTCCACAATCTGCATTGACGCAATATTTCAGCGTAAGATGGAATTTTGCCCTGATGACAGCCAACGATTATATCGTAGTGGCACCCAACAGAAGAGGAATGCCGGGCTGGGGAACGAAATGGAATGAAGATATTTCCAAAGACTGGGGCGGACAGCCCATGAGGGATTACCTCGCTGCAACAGACTATGCTAAAACATTGCCATACGTAGACGGTGACAGGGTAGCTGCAGTGGGAGCCAGCTATGGAGGATACAGTGTATTTATGCTGGCAGGAATTCATGAGAACAGATTCAAAACGTTCATCGCCCATGATGGATTATTCGATATGAAATCTTGGTATCTTACTACCGAAGAGCTATGGTTTGCCAACTGGGATATTGGCTCTCCTTGGGAAAAGCCACAGCCAAAAGCTTATACGGAATTCAACCCGAGCAATTTTGTGGAAAAATGGAACAAACCGATCATGATCGTTCAGGGAGGAATCGATTTCCGTGTGCCTTACGAACAGGGTCAGGAAGCATTTCAGGCTGCTAAATTAAGAGGATTGAAATCTAAACTGGTTTACTTCCCGAACGAAAATCACTGGGTACTTCATCCACAGAACGGATTGGTATGGCAGAGAGAATTCTTTGACTGGCTGAAGGAAACACTTTAAGCATTAATAATGAAGAATTAAAAAATTAATTCTGAACATTGATATAAACGGGCATTCTGAATATAAAGGATGCCCGTTTTTTATTTGAAATTTCTGATGATTTGACCGGATTTTATATATTTGAATATGCAAAACCGTATTTCTTCATTTCCACCGCTTATTAATGACCAGTCTGAAATTTTGATCCTGGGTTCCATTCCGGGAGTGAAATCATTGGAAAAGCAACAGTACTATGCCCATCCCCAGAACAAATTCTGGAAGATCATCTTTGAATTGCTGAATGAAGAATTCACAGAAGACTATTCTAAAAGAATTGAAACACTAAAGAAGCAGCATATTGCCCTTTGGGATGTCATCGATACCTGCGAAAGAAAAGGAAGCCTGGATTCTGAGATCAGGAATGAAGAAGCCAATCAGATCGCCGAACTGTTGGAAGAGCATCCGAACATAAAAGCCATTTTCTGCAACGGAGGAAAATCGTTTAAAAACTTACAGAAGCTCTTGGGTAAGAATTACAGGCTGCCTGTCATTTTATTACCTTCCACAAGCCCGCTTCATACGGTTTCCTTTGAAAAGAAGCTGGAAGAATGGAAAAAAATCCAGGAATTCCTGAAATGATCTTATCTCTTGCGGATTGGGCAGATAATGCAGAACCTATTATAAGATATACAACATCTCTCACTGCTTACAACAAACCTTATAGGTTTCTAAAAACCTATAAGGTTTAAATTTTATACTTATTAATCTCTGATCATTTTTTTGTCCCTCGCAGATTATGCGGATAGCACAGTTCTTTAATGAGTGTGGTAAAAAATCTTTGATTCTGAAAACTTATGTATTCTTCTTTTCAGTTTTCAATGAACTTTATAAAACTTAAGTTTTCAAAAGCTTTTGTGGCTTTGAGATTGAAGAAAGTTCTGTATAATCGTTCAATTTGTGAGCTTAAAAAATTACCATAAAAATCTGTGTAAATCTGTTTAATCTGTGGTTAAAAATTTTCAATAGCCCTACATGGTTTCTTCAATCCGCAACAGTTTTATAAATCAGTCAATACCCAAATGCTCTCTTAATCCTTTTAACAGCTGTAGCTGGTTCCTTGTTCTGTCCAGATTATGCTCAGGATAGGTTATGGAATAATAAGTACTCCCATTCAGGTAATCTGTCAGAAAGCGGACAGCCTGGATATAGATCACTACCTGAGCAGCATAATCAAGATTGCCAAGTTCTTCAGGCACCAGTTTTTCTTTCAGGTCAGATAAGAATCCTTCTTTTACCGCTTCGTAAATATCAGCATTGAAGTTTTCAGTAGCGGTTCCGTCATCCTCATTGGTCGTATTGGTGTATGACCGGGCGATATCTCCAAAATCATATAACAGGGTAGAGATCATGATGGTATCAAGATCAATAATCGCAAGAGGCGCGGAGTCTTTGAAAAGGATATTTCTGACATTCGGGTCTCCATGGATGATCCTTTTGGGAAGTAAATTATTATTTTCCATATCAATCCATTGCTTTGGCAGAGTTAAAAACCGGTTGGTCTCTTCAATTTCAGCAGAGGCATTGCTGATGAAAGAGCTGTCCGCTTTGTGTAAGGAATCTTTATAATCTGAAATCCTCTTTTCAAAATTGATAAAATCAGGAATCGGAGTCCGGATATCCGGAATATTTCCGGTATTGACGGTATTTAGAAAGCATCCTATTGCCTTTGCCGAAGCATAGGCCGTCCCGGAATCAGGGATTCTGAAGAAGGTTTGGGCCCCTTCTATAAAACCGGTCATTCTCCATGCTCCTGTCGTCTGATCATCTTTTACAATAAAACTTCCGGTTGAAGAAGGAATGGGTTTGATGAGCATTAGCGGGTAATCCCCGTTTTCAAGAAGCTGATTGATGGCGATATGATTATTAATAATGACTTCGGGCTGCTTGAAAACATGATGATTGATCCTTTGGAGGATAAATTTTTCTTTCCGGTCTTTATCTTCCAGGAGGTAAGTGGTATTGATCAATCCATCCGTAATAGGAGAGAGATGGTAATTATCTGTGCCGATAAATTGAATCACAATATCGTTTAGTTCCATAAGTTCTCCGGGTATCTGTTCTTTTGTATTTCTGAGGTCAGAAAATCCTTAATATTCTTCTTGTCATCTGCATAGGTGACTCCCATCCATTGTGAAGGGGAAGTCCTTACCATGACTTTTACTCTTTTTTCGTCCATCATTTTCTGTACTGCTGAAGGAATATAAAACTCCTGGTTGGGTAGAGGTCCGGACTTGATAAAATCATAAAAATAAGTTTCCAATACCTTAAAAATACCCGGATGGAACATGAAAAAATTCATAGATACTAATGTGTCAGGAGTTATTTCAATATTTTTTCCGTTTTCAATATAAATAATACTATCATTTACCTTTTGAATGGAAGTCTGTTCTTCTACTTTGATCAGGTAGCTTTCAGGATCTAAGGTACAGATTCCCCTTGCTACAGTTCCGTTACCGCTTAAAGTTGTTGCTACAGGATAAGCAGCCATACCCAATTGTGAATCTGAGATTTGATTGAGTTCGAATCCTTCTGCGGCTAACCGATAGACCTCTTTTCCATAAAAATCATCAGCATTGATCATGACAAACGGTTCCTGCACAATATCTTTTGCACAAAGCACAGCGTGGGCTGTTCCCCAGGGCTTTTGTCTTTTGGAATAATCAAAGCCTTGTATGGGAATACTGTCTATTTCCTGGTATATCCAATGCAGTTCAAATCCTTTTGTTTCGGAAATGCTGTTCAGCCTTTCAATATAGCTTTTGGGAATCAGCTTGTTGACGATAATGACCACTTTATTGAAGCCTGCTTCCAGCGCATCAAAGACAGAATACTCCAGGATCGGAGAACCGTTGTTAAGTATTCCATCCACCTGCTTGAGACCTTTGTAACGACTGCCTAATCCACCTGCCAGGATGAGTAATGTTTTCTTAGAACTCATCGGTCATTCCAAATACAGGTTTACGGGTTTTCCATTTACCGTTGGTGAAATCAGGAATATCAACCACCTGACCGCCTTTGGCAATAGACTCTTCACTCAATGGAGTAATGGAGTACCATAATGCGAGGTCATAGACATCCATCGGGAATTCTATATTTCTCTTAATACATTCAATAAACGTATTCATAACAAAAAAGTCCATTCCGCCATGTCCGGCACCTGCAGCAGTGCTTTCAAACTTTTTCCACATCGGGTGGTCATATTCCTTCATCCATTTCTCCGTGTTTTCCCAACGGTGGGTATGGTTCATTATTTTTTCAAAATAAATATGTCCCTGATTGAAATCACCCCAGCCGAAATCCTGCCACAATCCTTCAGTTCCCTGTACACGGAACCCAAGATCATAAGGTCTCTGCAAGCTGGTATCGTGAGTTAAAAGAATTGTTTCTCCATTAGCACACGCAATCTGTGTGGTGACAATATCTCCCTGGTTGAATTTTACTTTAGCATTCGGATGGTTTTCACCTCCTTTGGCGTGCTCAACAATATATTTGTGTAAGCCTACAGATTTTGAAGAGAATGAAGAAAGCCTGGTCAGGCGGTTTCCTCTGTTGATATCCATCATCATGGCGACCGGGCCTAATCCATGGGTTGGATACAGCTCACCGTTGCGTTTTACATAATGTTCAGTTCTCCATTTCGCTTCACTGAAGCCTTTCTCACCAAATTCGGCTCCGGAATTATAAGGAGTGACACCATCATTGAAAAGTACACCTCTCAGGTCATGCTGATAGCCACCTCTTCCATGAACCAGCTCCCCGAACATCCCTTTGCGGACCATATTCAGAATGGCCATGATATCTCTTCGGTAGCATACATTTTCCATCATGAAAATAGGAACTTTTGTTTCCTCATATACTTTCACGAATTCCCAGCAGTCCTGAAGTTGTATCGCTCCGGATACTTCCATACCAACGATCTTCCTGGCACGCATCGCTTCCACTCCTTGCGTAAGGTGCCATTCCCATGGAGTAGCAATGACAACTGCGTCTATGGTTTTTAACTTTAAAAGATTACGATAGTCATATTCACCGTTAGAAAATTCCTGGGCCGCAGACTTATTATTGTCTTTTAATATTTTTTGAGAGGCAACAAGCATTCTTTTATCCGGATCAGCAAAAGCTACAATTTCTACATCATTGCGTTTTGCCAGTAATTTTACATGTTCCTGTCCACGAAGCCCTACACCGATGAATCCGACACGGACCTTTTTATCTGTTGTAAAATCATTGGAATAGGCAAATAAAGAATTAGGTAAAACCAAGGCGCCAAAGCTTGCCAAAGCTGCTGTTTTAATAAAGTTTCTGCGGGAAGTGCTATTGTCCATCTATTTTTTTTCTAAATATATTAAAACTTTTGTAAATCCCGGTCAGGAGAATATTACAGGGGTGATAATTTCTATTTTTTTACCTTCTATAAATAAAAAAGCTGCCTCAATATTTTGAGACAGTCCTTCATATTGTGCATAATAGCTAAATTATCTTTCCATATAATATACTTCCTCATAAGGTTGGATCAGGACCCATCCGTTTCCTGAAAATTTCATCTGGAACTCTTCTCCGCTCCCTCTTCCGATTAAACTTTTAAGAGAAACATTCGTTTTCAGCTCAGGGCTCAGATTTCCAGACCATGCAACAGTGGCATTCGGATCTGTGAAAACCGGAGTATCCGGAGTGACCAGTAAAGTCAGAGGGTCTCCATGAGTGGTAATGGCGATATGTCCTGTTCCGGAAAGCTTTACCTGGAAAAGACCTCCTGACATCATTCCCGCAATACTTTTAAGCATGGTAATATCACTTTTCACACTTTGCTCATGAGCTAAAACATCATTACCGTTGACACATACCGATTCATTATTAAGATACAGGATACGGACTTTTTTTCCTGAATCTGCCACATAAAGCTTTCCTGTTCCTTCAGCTTTCATAAGTTTGCTTCCTTCTCCACTGATGGCTTTTTTCAAAAGATTACCAATACCGCCGGCCAGCATTCCCTGCCTTTCAAAATTGATATGGCCTACATAGCTCACCATACTTCCTCTCTTTGTCCACACTGCCTGATTGTTAAGATTGATTTCCAAAAGATGCTTGGTTTCCAGCTCAAAATAATCTCTTTGTTGTGGATTTTCTTTTGTTTCGTTGATAAATGCTTCGATTGAATATTTGCTCATAATTATAATTTTTTATTTGGTTGCTTTTATGTTCCCTTTTGTTACTTTTAGTGTTCAGATCTACAGATTTTCCGCTTAAGCTGAATGCAAGAGTTTTTATATTCGTCAGGATGTGGACTGCTCTGGAAGTAAATTCTGCTAGCTAATTCTCCCGTTAATTTTTTTTACTGCGCACTAAAATAATCTTTTTTTATATCAAAATCCCCCGTATAATCACGGTTTTACATTTGATTGTAAATAATACTTGACAAAGGGGTGTTCATTGTCGTATATTTGCACTCCGAAAATTACACCTTGTAATTTCAATAATTTTTAAACCGTAATTTAAAAAATGAAAACATCAGATTTTAATTTTGATCTTCCTGCGGAATTATTAGCAGAACACCCATCAGAACACAGAGACGAGGCTAGACTAATGGTACTTGATAGAAAAACACAAACTATCGAGCACAAATTGTTCAAGGATGTAGTCGATTATTTTGATGAGGATGATTTGTTTATCTTCAACAATACCAAAGTTTTCCCTGCACGTCTTTACGGAAATAAAGAAAAAACAGGTGCTAAAATTGAAGTTTTCCTTCTGAGAGAGCTTGATAAGGAAACCAGAGTTTGGGATGTATTGGTAGATCCGGCAAGAAAGATCAGAATTGGTAACAAATTATTCTTCACTGAAGATGAGTCTTTGGTAGCTGAAGTTATCGATAACACCACTTCAAGAGGAAGAACATTAAGATTCCTGTTCGATGGTTCTTACGAAGAATTCAGAGCTAAATTAAAAGAACTGGGAGAAACTCCACTTCCAAAATATATCAAAAGAGCAGTAGAGCCGGAAGATGCGGAAAGATACCAGACAATCTACGCAAAAGTAGAGGGAGCGGTTGCTGCCCCTACAGCAGGACTTCATTTCTCTAAGCATCTGATGAAGAGATTGGAGATCAAAGGAATCAATTTTGCTGAAGTTACCCTTCATGTAGGATTGGGAACTTTCAACCCGATTGAAGTAGAAGATCTTTCCAAGCACAAAATGGAGTCTGAGGAGATCATCATCGATGAGAAAAATGCTGAGATCATTAATAAGGCCGTAGATGCTCACAGAAGAGTTTGTGCAGTAGGTACTACAACAATGAGAGCTTTGGAAACCTCTGTTTCTTCAAACAAAAAAATCTCCGCATTCAACGGATGGACGAATAAATTCATCTATCCACCTCACGATTTTGGTGTAGCCAACTCTATGATCACCAACTTCCATACTCCGAAGTCTACATTGATTATGATGATCGCTGCATTTGCGGGAAGAGATTTTATCATGCATGCTTATGAAGAAGCCGTAAAAGAAAAGTATAAATTCTATTCTTACGGTGACGCTATGTTAATTCTATAAAAAAATAAAAAGAGCCAAGTTAAAAGTAATACAAGTCGAAATGAGACAAAATGATTTACTTACTAAATTATACTTTTAACTTGGCTCTTGAATATTATGAAAGATATCCGTACATTATCATTAGACCAGCTTAAAGACTACTTCGTGTCTTTAGGAGAAAAACCGTTTCGTGCGAAGCAGGTCTATGACTGGTTATGGAGTAAAAATCTCCATTCGATTGATGAAATGACGAATCTTTCGAAATCACTTCGTGAAAGAATTTCCGAAGAGTATACCATTAATCCTGTTTCCGTAGACCTTCTTCAAAAAAGTTCGGACGGAACCATCAAAAACGGAGTGAAACTTCATGACGGACTGATGGTGGAATCTGTTCTTATTCCTACTGAAACAAGAACTACAGCCTGTGTATCTTCACAGGTAGGCTGCTCATTGAACTGCGAATTCTGTGCAACGGCAAAACTGAAAAGGATGAGAAATCTTGAAGTTGCTGAGATCGTAGACCAGGTGGCACTTATTGACAGCCAAAGCAGAATGTACTTCGAAAGACCCCTTTCCAATATTGTATTCATGGGAATGGGAGAACCGATGATGAACTACAAGAATGTAGTGGAAGCCATCAGAAAAATTACCCAGCCGGAAGGATTGGGAATGTCTCCAAGAAGAATTACCGTTTCTACATCCGGTATTCCAAAGATGATCAAGATGCTTGCGGATGATGAGCTGCGTGTGAAGCTGGCTTTGTCCCTTCACTCTGCGATCGAAGCAAAGCGTAATGAGATTATGCCTTTCTCAGACAAATTCCCGTTAACGGACATTATGGAAGCCCTTCAGTACTGGTATCAAAAGACCGGTTCGGTTATTACTTTTGAATACTGTGTATGGAAAGGAATTAATGATACTGATGAAGATATCAAAGCTTTGATCAGATACTGTAAGCAGGTTCCTTCTAAAGTAAACCTTATTCAATACAACCCTATCGGAGACGGAAAGTATGACCAGTGCAACAAACAGGCGGAGGAAAACTATATCCGTCAGCTTGAAAATGCCGGAATTACAGTTATGGTGAGAAGAAGCCGTGGAGGTGATATTGACGCTGCCTGCGGGCAGTTAGCAAACAAAAATGCGGATTAAAATTTCCTTAAAAAAAACTTAAAACTCTCTTAAAGAACTGCTTAAAATCCTACCTTTGCAGAAATTATTTTGTGATGATGGATTTTCTTATGAGCGAGGACGGGTTAGAAAATGTTTATGCGTGGGCTATTCCGTTACATGCAACCGTTATTTTAGCTGAAATGATTTACAGCCATGTTTCAGAAGCTAAATTATATAGTGGTAAGGACCTTGCTACGAATGTTTATCTGGCATTGATGAATTTTGGCCTTGACCTTATCATGAAGGCATTTGCCATGGGAGTCATGTTCTTCTTTTACAATCACAGACTTTTTTCATGGGATCTCAGCATCTGGTATCTGCTGGCTTGTTTTGTGATTACGGACTTTGCGTACTATGTACTGCATTATGTCGATCACCGCTCCAGAGCGTTCTGGGCCGTTCACATTACACACCATAGTTCAGAATATTTTAATCTTACGACAGGATTCAGAAGCCCTGTATTACAGCCGCTTTACAGATATTTATATTTTTCACCACTGGCTTTTTTAGGGTTCAATCCATGGCATATCATGGTAGCTTATGCTATCGGACAGGTATATGGAACATGGGTACATACACAGACGGTGAAGAGCATGGGATTCCTGGAACATATTCTGGTAACTCCTTCTCACCATCGTGTGCATCATGCATGCAACGTGAAATATCTGGATAAGAATATGGGAATGTGCCTGATCATCTGGGATAAGATATTTGGTACCTTTCAAAAGGAAGATCCGAATGTTCCGGTAAAATATGGGATCTATCCAAAAATGCCGGATAACAGACCGGATACGGTTCTTTTCTATGAATGGAGAAAGATCTGGAAAGACCTTAAACAGCCGGGATTGAAATTCACAGACAGGATCAACTATATTTTTAATTCCCCGGGATGGAGGCACGATGGAACAGGAAAAACCGTAAGACAATATCAGAGGGAATATTTTGCAAAGCAGGCAAAGAAAAAAGAACAACAGCAAAATCAGAAAGAGCAGAAAATTGCTTAACTTCTGTTTTATATCAATAGAAATCTAAGGGAAAAGCGGGCTTTTGGGCCCGTTTTTCTGTTGTAGAAGAAGCTTTGGGTTGCGAAAAGAGCAAAATTGCAAGAAGGTAAAAGGGCGAAGAAAGCTGATAAGGAGAAAAAGACAATTTGGATAATCAAAAAAATCTAATGTATGCAGACTTTACATTTGCACCTCTTATACTCACAAACCCGAACCCCGCATCCAGAACTCTGAAACATTCATTTAAACATAAAAAACCTACTTTTGTTATATGAAAAACCTCTTTCTGATTATTACTCTTCTTACTGCCCAGACAGTATTTTCACAACAGGCTGATTTCCTGAAAATAAGAAAATATAGGGTCAGCCATTTGGATGATAAAATCCAGGAAACTTCCGGACTGAATTTTTTGGATGGAAAACTGTATACGTTCAATGATAGCGGGAATGATCCGGAATTGTTTGAGATCAGTAAAACATCAGGGGAGATTGTAAATACGCTAAAGGTTAATGCTAAAAATAAGGACTGGGAAGCTTTGACGAATGATGGCACTCATTTTTATATAGGTGATTTTGGAAACAATGGCGGAAAGAGGAGGGATCTTGAAATTTACAAAGTTCCCTTTCAAAATGACAGTCTGCAGAACGGGCAGATCAGAAAAATCCAGTTTCAGTATCCTGAGCAGGATGATTACGGTGCCGGATATTTGAAGACCGACTTTGATGCGGAAGCAATGGTATTTGCTCACGGAAAAATTCATCTTTTCACAAAGGAATGGAGCGCAAAAGCAACAACACATTATGTAATCGACCCCGAAGTATATGAAAAACAGGATGCCGTAAAAACAGAATCTTATAAAACTAATTTTGTAGTAACGGATGCTTCTTATTTTGAGAATAAACTGTATCTGGTAGGGTATACAAGGAAAACGGAAGTATTTCTGGATATCTTTAAAGAAACCGAGCCGGGAGTCTTCTTTAAAGAAACTCCAAAGCATTATTATCTTGGAAGTGCCATGTCAATAGGGCAGATCGAGGGAATCGCCGTAAATGAAAATGGGATCTATATATCAGGAGAAAAGTTCAGGTCACCGCTGGGAAGTACAAAACCATCCTTTTATTTTATTCCAAAAGATCAACTCAGGGATTAATTTTCTCTTAAAATTAAGCGAAAAAAATTATCTTTGTGAGAATTAATAATTATTCACCCAGCATTCGCAGATTGTGGCAAATATCGTAGAAGAAATCAAGCAACCGATCAATGAGGAAATGAAGCTTTTTGAACAGAAGTTTTATGAATCAATGCAGAGCAAAGTAGCTTTATTAGATAAAGTAACCCGTTTTATCGTTACCACCAAAGGGAAACAGATGCGACCTATGTTTGTATTTCTTTGCGCTAAACTGGTGGGAGAGGTTACGGAGAAAACGTATCGTGGTGCTTCTATGATAGAGCTGATCCATACCGCAACTCTGGTACATGATGATGTGGTGGATGAAAGCTTTAAGCGTCGTAATTTTTTTTCTATCAATGCTTTGTGGAAAAATAAGATCGCTGTTCTGGTAGGAGATTACCTTTTGTCAAAATCAGTATTACTCTCTACGGATCATAAAGATTATGATCTGTTGAGTGTTATTTCAAGAACGATCCGTGAAATGTCTGAAGGAGAACTTCTTCAGTTGGAAAAAGCAAGGAAGCTGGATATTACGGAAGATGTTTATTATGAGATCATCCGCCAGAAAACGGCTACTTTAATCGCTGCCTGCTGTGAAATCGGAGTCCTCTCCAACAGCAATGATGAGGTTTTGGCCAAAAAAATGCAGGATTTCGGAACCTTTACCGGAATGGCTTTTCAGATCAAAGATGACCTTTTTGATTACCTGAGCTCCAATGTAATTGGCAAGCCTGTGGGAATTGATATTAAAGAGCAGAAAATGACCCTTCCTTTGATCCATACCCTGAAAACAGCCAATGAAAAGGACAGAAAATACTACTTTGATACGATAAAACGTTATAATAATAATCCCAAAAGAGTAAAGGAGCTTATAGAATTTGTGAAAAACTCCGGCGGATTGGAGTATGCGATCAAGGTGATGAAAGATTTCCACCAGAAGGCCAAGGATATTCTGAATGAATTTCCGGATTCTGAAGCGAGAAAATCGTTACATATTATGCTGGATTATGTCATTGAGCGAAAATTTTAAGTCAAATTATTTTCAGGGTCACAATAATAACAGCTAGGACAATACAAAATAAAGCGATTAAAAATAAATAATCCGCAATACTCTCAAACGTGTATTCCCGCTTTTTGTTTTGGGTTCTTATAGCCAGAAACGAAAAGAAGCAGCTGCATGCAAAAAGGAGACAGGCAACACCTGCAAATTCGTCCAAATATGTGTTGTGACTGATCTTAGTGATTTTCAGTGAGGTGATAATGATCAATGAAAACCCTAGAAGATTGCTGGATGCATTCAGGATGTGAGGTGATTTTTTTTCCATCTTTTACAATTTTTTTCAAAATAAAGCACAATTTTTTTTATTATCAAATTTTTAAAAAAGATTATTAAAAATTAAAATTAATTTAAAAATTGTATATTAGCAAAATACTTGAAGATTAAAAACTTTTTTACTTAGCTATGCAAACAACCTATATTGAAACACAGCAAATATCCTTTCAAGATTTTAAAAATCAGATACTTGAGGACTACAGGTTAGGAAGGATTTCTCGTGAAATGTCTTATCTCGGAAGAAGAGAAGTACTCACTGGAAAAGCTAAATTCGGAATTTTTGGGGATGGTAAAGAGCTTCCTCAGCTGGCAATGGCGAAGGTTTTCAGAAATGGGGACTTCCGTTCAGGATATTACAGAGACCAGACTTTTGCATTGGCAATAAATGCATTGACAGTAGAAAGTTTCTTTGCACAGATGTATGCGGATACAAGCGTAGAAAGAGAGCCTGCTTCAGCGGGAAGACAGATGAACGGGCATTTCGCGACAAGAAGTTTAAATGAAGACGGAAGCTGGAAAGATTTGACGGCGCAGAAGAATATTTCTTCCGATATCTCTCCTACAGCAGGGCAGATGCCAAGATTATTAGGATTGGCTCAGGCTTCCACGATCTATAAAAGTGTAAAATTCGAAGGTTCTGAGAAATTCTCCAGAGAAGGTAATGAAATCGCTTTCGGAACAATCGGAGATGCTTCTACAGCAGAAGGACATTTCTGGGAAACTTTGAATGCTGCCTGTGCACTTCAGGTTCCTATGATCGTATCGATCTGGGATGACGGGTACGGAATTTCGGTTCCTACCAAAAACCAAAGAGCTAAAGCTGATATCAGTGAAATGCTAAGCGGTTTCCAAAGAAAAGAAGGTGAAAACCAAGGCTGTGAGATCATTCAGGTAAAAGCATGGGATTACCCCGCATTATTGGATGCCTATGCCAGAGCAGAGCATTTTGCCAGAACGGAAAGTGTTCCTGTAGTGGTTCATGTAGTGGATGTAACCCAGCCTCAGGGGCACTCTACATCAGGATCTCACGAAAGATATAAAAATGAAGAACGTCTTGCCTGGGAAGCCGAGTTTGACGGATTGGCAAAGTTCAAAGAGTGGATTTTGAATTACTCTATTGAGATTGACGGAAAAGAAGAAGTGATTGCTACTGCTGAAGAGTTGGAAGCTATTGATGAAGAAGCTAAAAAAGCAGCTAAAGCAGGACAAAAAGCAGCCTGGGATAATTACCAGAATGCCATTAAAGAATTGATTCAGTCTGTTGTACCTTTAGTAGAGAACCTTAAAGATCAGAATGCTGAAGTAGAAGCTGCTCTTACTCATTTCAATAAGTTGGTTTCAAAAGCTAAAAAAGATGTGTTCCATTTAGCCAGAAAAGCTTTATTGGCAACAAGAGGAACAAACTCTGCAGAAAGAAATCAATTGATGCAGAAATATAATGAAGTTGCTGAGGTCGAAAAAGACAACTATTCATCTCATTTATATTCTCAGTCTGAATGGAAGGCTGAAAACATCAAGGAGATCAAGCCGGTTTATTCTGACAGTTCTGAAGATGTAGACGGAAGAGTAGTGATCAGAAATAATTTTGATAAAATCTTTGAAAAATATCCTGAAACATTAATCTTTGGTGAAGATACCGGAAACATCGGTGATGTAAACCAGGGACTGGAAGGAATGCAGGAAAAATACGGGGCATTGCGTATCGCTGATACGGGAATCCGTGAAGCAACGATCCTGGGGCAGGGAATTGGAATGGCAATGAGAGGTTTAAGACCCATTGCAGAAATTCAGTACTTAGACTATGTCCTTTACTGCTTACAGGGGATGAGTGATGACCTTGCAACGGTACATTACAGAACCAAAGGAGGTCAGAAAGCTCCGCTGATCATCAGAACAAGAGGTCACAGATTAGAAGGAATCTGGCATTCAGGCTCTCCTATGGCAGGTATTCTGAACCTTTCGAAAGGTATCATGGTATTGGTACCCAGAAACCTTACGAAAGCAGCAGGATTCTATAACACGATGCTTCAGACTGATGATCCGGCCATCATCGTAGAATGTCTGAACGGATACAGATTAAAAGAAAAGCAGCCTGACAACTTAGGAGAATTTACCGTTCCTGTAGGTAAAATTGAGGTAACAAAAGAAGGAGCAGATGTTACTTTGGTGACTTACGGTTCTACATGGAGAGTTGTAACGGAAGCGGCTAACGAGCTGGAAAAATTAGGGATTTCTGCAGAAGTGATTGATATTCAGTCGTTAATTCCTTTCGATTTATCTCACGAAATTGCTGAAAGCGTTAAGAAAACGAACAGACTGGTAGTGATCGATGAAGATGTGGAAGGAGGAACTACAGGATTCATCCTACAGCAGATCCTGGAAAAACAGAAAGCCTTCAGATATCTGGATTCAGATCCGTTGACGATCGCTGCCAATGATCACAGACCAGCCTATGCGAGTGATGGTGACTACTTCAGCAAACCATCTGCAGATGACATGGTAGAAAAGATCTACGCTATGTTTAATGAAACAAATCCTCAGAAATATCCTGCGATATTTTAATTGGAATTTTAAATAAATTGTAAACCGCTTTCTTTTGGAAGCGGTTTTTATTTTTGAATTATCTATTTCTCAAGCAAAATATTTGAAGGTAAATAAATTTCCCCTTCAGATTTTGTGATGCTCCAATAGAGTTTTTTACCTTTAAAATAGAGTTTCGCTTTGCCTGTTTTGTCATTAAAACTGCTTGTAAAATCAATATATAAAGTATCATTATCAACTTTACCTTTCAGATTTTCATCTTTTTCGTCGAAACAATCTATTCTATTGCCATTTCTTGATAAAGAGCAGTAATATCCGGTTATAGAGTCTTTATTTTGATTCAAGTGCAGGGAAAACGTTTTATTTTCGAGAGAATTCTCATTATCAAAATTCTCATAGTTCCATTCACCTGAAAAATCAGTATTCCTGACTTCTTTACATTGAATACAAAACATCAAAATTAATAAAAGTACCTGTCTCATATTGAAGAATTAGGCTTCTATAATATTTTTCTTCTTGCTATTCCCATTCAGAATAGCACAATCCTTATCATATTGCAGATCCTTATTCTGATATTTGGCCTCCCATTCTTCCAGTAAATATAAAATAGGCAGCAATGCCAATCCTTTTTGTGTCAATGAGTATTCCACCCTAGGAGGAAGTTCTTTAAACTCTTCCCGGATAACCAGACCGTCACTTTCCATTTCTCTCAGCTGGTCAGTCAATACTTTTCTGGAAATCACATTAATGCGGACGGCAAGCTCTCCAAAACGTAACTTTCTGTCCTTGATCACCAATACAATGATAGGTTTCCATTTGCTTCCCAACGCGGCCATTGCCTTGCCCAGAGGACAGCTGTATTGCATCAATTCATTCTTTTTCATAGAAGTTACTTTTATGTTACTAATGTAAGTTACTGCAAAGTTACCACTATTTTTTCAATGAAAGATACAAAAACGAACTATTATTAGTTACTTTGTGTAACAATTATAAAATGTAATTTTAAATATGAGCACATCATCATTATTTAAACCGTTTGAATATAAGAATCTACTGCTTAAAAATAGAATTGTAATGGCTCCTATGACCAGAGCGCAATCTGACAATGGAGTTCCTACACAGAAAGTAGCGGATTATTACGGAAGAAGAGCCGCCTCAGAAGTAGGCCTGATTCTTTCAGAAGGAACCGTTATCAACAGGCCAGGGTCAAAAAACTTACAGAATATTCCTGATTTCTACGGAAATGAAGCTTTAAACGGCTGGAAGAACGTAATAGATACCGTACATCAGAATGGTGGTAAAATGGGTCCCCAGATCTGGCATGTAGGCGATACAAGAATGTCGGAAGACTATCCGCTGGTAGCCATGGAAAAAGCTTCTGAAATGACTATAGAAGATATTCAGGAGACGATTGCACAGTTTGCTGCTTCCGCCAAATCTGCAAAAGATCTTGGATTTGACTGTCTTGAAATTCACGGAGCTCACGGGTATCTTATCGATCAGTTTTTCTGGGAGGTAACCAATACAAGAACCGATGAATATGGCGGAAAGACCTTAAAGGAAAGAAGCAGATTTGCCGTTGAAGTGGTGAAAGCGATCAGAGCGGCAGTAGGAGAGGACTTTACCATCATTCTTCGTCTTTCGCAATGGAAGCAGCAGGATTATAAGACCAGGCTGGCTTTTACTCCAAACGAAATGGAAGATTGGTTATTACCGTTAAAGGAAGCCGGAGTAGATATTTTCCATTGTTCACAGCGTCGTTTCTGGGAACCGGAATTTGAAGGTTCTGAACTTAACTTTGCGGGTTGGGCTAAAAAAATTACCGGACAGCCAACTATTACAGTAGGATCTGTTGGCCTGAACGGAGATTTCCTTAATGCTTTTGCCGGTCAGGGAACTGAAAAAAAGGATCTTAAGGAACTGATCAGAAGACTCGATAATGAAGAATTTGATCTTGTAGCGGTAGGACGTGCTATTTTACAGGATTACCAATGGGTAAAAAAGATCAAAGAAGGCAATACGGAAGCTCTTCTGGACTTTTCAGCAGAAAGTATGGGCGTATTATTTTAATGCGAATGGTGAATGGGCCTCGCTGTCAGTTTTTTTTAACAGCATATTTTATTTACCTGCGAGGCAAACCAACAATTCACCATTTCTGTTAATTATCATAATTCACTTTATTTTATATTTAATTTTTCACCTATTTATTAAGAAACCGGCTTTCAGAATTTCTGAAAGCCGGTTTTTATTGCAATGTTTCAAAGATAAAAACAATGCCGCTCCCGGCAATTCCGGGAGCGGCATTTTAACAGATTTAAATATCTAAAACTGCCGGTTATAAACAGGCAGAAGTGATTTTATTTTACTATAAGCCAATATTCTTGGTAGGCTTTAATTGCTTCAGAATGCTTTTCGGAATCGCATTTTTGTGTACCAAGATCGCTGTTGACTTATATTCAACGTATGGTCTTGTTACATATAGATATCCTGCGAAGTCATTCGTTACCCCCCAGGAGTTTTTTACCATATAATATTCCTTACCGGTCTGATCTTTTGCCAGACCTACGATGTGCATACCGTGGTCATCAGTTGTAGAAAGGTTATTAAGTCCTTTCTGACGCATATCTTCAGTAATGGTTTTATCCTTTTTAGGCTCTGTGAACAAGGTCTGCTTATTGTCTGCATTGATCTGGTCCAAATCCATATCCGGAACATAAGCTACTCCGTTTTTGTAAGAGAAGTAAGGCTCGGAAACGTCAGTAGCCCAACCTACAGAATATCCTTTCGTCACCGCATTATCAATGATCGCTGTAAGGTCTTTCATCGGAACATTCCAGTCAGAGTCGTGGCTCCAGTTATCAGGAATCGGAACTACGAATTTCTGATAATATGGATAATCTTTATAAGAAGACAATTCTACATAATCTTCAGGATTTATTCCTACTACTTCTTTCGCAAATGTTTTCGGAGTATAGCTTTTCCCTTCATAGGTAAAATTGGAAGGTACCTTTCCTAAATATTCATCAAGGATTGTATCTACCGAATCCATCCAGTTGTCTGTAAGCTTCCCTTTTGATGAAGCCTGAACAAGGCTGTCAAGAACAGGCTTCAGTTTCCCCTGCATTTCCTTGAAGTTATTGGTAGTCTGGCCAGGCTTTAATCCTGAATATACATCCTGAGGAACGGCACCGTATTTTTTGTACATATTGATCACATCGTGAAGTTCTCCTCCATCACCCCAGCTGATAGCGCCATTATTTAACACATATAACTTTGCTTTATCATGATAAGAGTTTCTCGCTGTAAAAATTTCAGCAAGATCTACAGGCTTTTTGCCCATTCTCTGCATTTCAGATTCAAGGAAAGAGTTCCCTGAATAGCTCCAGCAGGTTCCTGATGAACCCTGGTTCTTTACAGAAGTCGCACCAACGTCTTTTAACGTTGTGAACTGAAAATTAGCATTTTGTGAGTGATTGTTTTTTAACTTATTGATTAAGTCATCCTGGGCAAACATCATACTTCCTGCAGACAAAACAAAAAGTAATGTTGCAAATTTGGCATTTTTCATTACTATAAAAAGATTATTTGTATTAATAGTCGTTCATAATAGAGATTTGTTACAGGGATAAAAGTTAAATTTGGAATTAAGAAATGTAAAGGGTAAATAAGCAAAATCGCTAAAAGGCAAAAAAACTGATTTGCCCTTTTGTAGTTTCGCCTTTTTGCCTTAAAAAAAATTACCATGTTTCTAACTCACCTGAAAATTTCAGAGTCCAGATACGTTCAAGGCCTGGGCCGGAAAAATTATCATAAGAAAAGAGAATTTGATTGAAAATAAAAACACTGTTGACATGACTTCTTATCCACAAGGTATTTATTTGATTCGCATACGCTCCGGTGAAGCCTGGGAAACTTTTAAAGTCATTAAAAATTAATTTAAAAACAGAAAGAAATTTCTCCGGGAATTTCTTTTTTCTTTATATTGAGAAATATTATTGGCAGATGAAAAAAAACTATTTACTATTGTTGACGTTTGCTGTTACAGTATTGCAGGCACAAAACTCAAACTTATATTATTCAGGGATATTTTTAGCACCTAAAAATAAAGCACAAAACTTTCTGAAAGTTTACAATAAGAATAGTGGGATTTATGAACTGACTGATGAAAAAGGATGGGCAATCATTGCTGCGAAGCCTTATGATACTTTGGTTTGGAATCAGGGAAAAAATATTCAGGTAATCTCTTCTTACCAACTGAAAGAGCTGAAAACAATCCTGGAGAGTCAGATAAATAAAGCATATGTGAAAAATATTCACAGCAAAACTTATAATAGTCTGACTTTGAAGCAAATGAAGGATGATTTCAGTATAGAAAATACCAAAACAGTTCTAAGCAAAAATTCAGACAGGTACTTCAGCAACGTTAAAAAACTGAGACAAAAAAATGACAGCAGCTATACCTTGAAAAATCTCAATCAGAGGACATTGTTTTTTAACGGAAGTTTTACCACTTCCGTTGAGATTAAAAACCGAAATGCTATTCCTGAAACGCAGAGTCAATATGCGCAGGGAAGATCTGAAAATGGGAGTCTGGTTTGGAAAGGACCTGAAACGAATGAGATGTTCAGCTTTGGACCGGATATTTCTACACTGGGGTTCGATGGACAGCCTTATGCCTATGATGAGAACGGAAGGCTGATCCGTTGGGTAGATGGACTGCCGCAGGCAAAAATTTATCGTAATGACCTTTTTAAAACTACGGTAGGATACAGTAACCGGCTTAATACAAATATTTTTATCAAAGAAAGAAATCTTGAAAAATTCCGACTTTCTTTAGACTTCGGACAGCAGAAAAACCAAATGTATTTTATGGATCAATTTAATAATACCAATACATTTAAGACAAAGCTTACTACCAATTTCGGAGGCTATGCCATTAATTTGGCGTTCAATTATGAAGAAAATAAAGCTACAAATACTAATAGAGCAGGACTTTTCAACAGGATTTATCAAAATGCGCTGTTGACACCCATTTCATTTTCAAATACACAGCAGATACTTTTAAATGACGGTTCACAGAGAAGTTATAGCCAATATGCTGATAATCCATCATTTCTTTTAGCACAGGATCGTAAATATCACTATCTAAGCTATCAAAACCAGTTTAGTTTGAATATAGCTAAAACCTGGAGAGATTTTAAATTAAATATCACCCAGTCTTATGAGCATGACAGTATAGGGAATTTTGATCAATATAAACCTTCTACCTACGGTTTCAGCAACGGAATATTCAATGAAAGAAGACAAAATAACAGTTTGTATCATTCCAATATACAGGGAACATATACACTACCAGGAGAATATGATTTTAAAAACAGTTTCCTCATTAATTTTATTTTAAATGACAGAAAATCGGAGATAAATAACAGTCTGATACATCGAAAGTATGTTTATCAGAGAACTTCACAGGATTACCTGTTGAATTATAATATGGAAATTGATGATCATGATTTTGAGGCCGGTTTCAATCTTGGAAATTCATTCTACATCTCCAATACGTCGTATAAAAACAGCTATTGGCTTCCAAAAGCAAATGCATATGTGAAATTTGAGGATATTTTTAACTGGTCCCGTTTTGATGTTAAAATTTTAGGGAGCTATATACACCAAAGCTACGAACCGGAAATTACACGTTCTTACGCTTTTTACGCCACTACATTACTGAAAGCGGAGAATTATTATCAATACTTTCCAATACAGGAAGCAGAGAGCTTTAGTGGACTGTCCAACGTCAATACAAGAGAGTGGAAAGCAGGAGGGAGAATAAATATCAATTACAGCATAAGTATCGAAGGAGAATATTTTAACAGGAAAATCAAAGATGATGTTTTTCCTGTATTTGAAAATAATCAGTTGAAGATAAAGAACATTGCAGATCATACCTACAGCGGATATGAGTTTAATTTTGCCTATGAGCGGCTGCGTTTAGGATATGATTTTTTTACCTCAAATAAAGTTTCATTTTTTAAATATCAGGATATTGTGGATCGTGTTGCTCCTGGTTATAACAATATGGCTGTTTCAGGATTTCAGGATATTTATAAAACATTGGAAGAAGGGCAGGTCCTGGGGTCCGTAAGAGGAAGTTATTTTGAACGAAATGCTGACGGACAATTAATTATTGATGAGTTGGGCTTTCCGAAAAAGGCGGATGGAATGAAAATCATTGCAGACCCTACTCCTGATTTTGTGATGAAATTCAATCATAATCTTACTTACAAAAGATTTTCTTTAGATATCAACTGGGAATGGAAAAAAGGAGGACAGCTTTGGAACGGAACTCAGGCAGTTCTGGATTATTACGGACGTTCCTATAATTCAGGAGAAGAAAGAAATATTAAAAATTATGTTTTTCAAGGGGTACAGGCTAATGGAAGCGTTAATCAAATTCCTGTGGACTTTTATAACCCCAATCTTGATGTTCTGGAAAACAGATGGTCAAGATATGGCTATCCGGGGATCGCGGAAAATTATGTTCAAAAAGCAGATCATATAAGGATCAATACGATTTCCTTATCGGTTAATTTTCCTATTAACTATAGCCAACGTTCTCTGAAGCTTACTTTTTATGCCGATAATATAATGCTTTGGCAGGCCAATAAGGGAGCAGATCCCAATCATACTTTTTATGATATGGATAATGGAAGAGGGCTGGATTTTTTCAATTTACCCTCTTTTAAAACATTTGGCTGCATTGTTTCATTCAAATTTTAACCTATGAATCTCAAATTAACATCATATATTACCTTACTGAGCTTTCTGTTTTCAATTGTACTGATAAGGGCTCAAGGCTCATTCCAGGATTATGAAAAAGAAAAGACCTATATTCAGACCAATCATGTTTTCTACAAGCCCGGAGAAGAAATGTATTTCAAAATATACGTAGTACAGGGGGAAAATAATCTTCCGGCAGAGGACAGCAGGGTGGTGAATTTTGAAATGCTTGATCCGGGAGGAAGTGTTGTGAAAAAAATGAAATATGAAATTACTAATGGATATGCTCAGGGATATTTTTATTTCTCTGATGAGATGAAAGGAGGAATTTATAAGATCAGAGCTTATACTAACTGGATGCAGAATGAAGAAGGAAAAAATGCTTTTGAAAAAGAGATTACCCTCCAGAAAATAGTATCCCCAAGAATTTTAATGAAACTGGACTTCCCTAAAAAAGGGTATGGGGCCGGAGATGAGGTAACGGCGGATTTTTCTATGCGGAGTCTGAGTAATCTTCCCATTCCTTTTTATGAAGCAGATTATACTGTAATGCACAATGGACAAACGGTTTCAGAAGGAAAACTTATTACCGATAAAGAAGGCAAAAACGTATTGAAATTTAAGCTTCCTGAAGTTTTAAAATCTTCTGATGCGCTGTTGAATATCAAAGTGAATTTTGATGGTTTTACGGAATCTGTTTCCCGGAATATTCCAATTGTTTTGAATAATCCGGACGTAAAATTTATGCCTGAAGGAGGCACTTTTATCAATGGAATAGAGCAAAATATGGCATTTAAAATTCTTGATGAATTTGAAAGTCCGGTAGATGCTGTCCTGGGTATTTACAATCAAAATCATCAAAAAATAACAGAAGCTGCTGCCTATAACTTTGGGATGGGGAATTTCTATTTTACTCCTAAAGAAGGAGAAATGTATTATGCAAAAATTGTACGACCGGAAAATATTACCAAGATCTACTATCTTCCTGCAGCTAAAAATAATGGCTTGATTTTAAATATCAGAAAAGAAAGAGGAATGCTGTTATTTAAAACCGTTTCTACACAGGAAAGGAGCGTTACGTTAAAGGGAATTTTTCGTGGAAAAGAAGTGTACAATAAGGAACTTTTATTGAAAAAGGGAACCAACTCTCTGGAGTTGCAGGAAAAAGACTTTCCGGTTGGAATCTGCAGATTTACAGTATTCGAGAATAATATTCCTTTGGCAGAACGTGTTGTTTTTACGAATAAAGACCAGCAGATGAATATAAAGATAAAGCCTGTAAAGCAGCAGTATCAGCCAAGAGAAAAGGTCGTCCTGGATATTGAAACAACAGATGGAAACAACAGACCTGTTACTGCAAATCTGGCTCTTAGTGTGGTGGATGACAAACTCTGGACCTATGCTGATGATAAGCAGAATCATATTGTTTCATGGTTTCTGATGGATTCCGAATTGAGGGGTAAGATTGAAAAACCGCAGTTTTATTTTGACAAAAAAGAAGGAAAGGCCGATAAAAGTTTAGATCTTGTTATGCTGACCAATGGATACAGATATTTTGAACTTCTTCCGGATATCATTAAAACCAATAAATATAACTATTTCCCTGAAAAAAAGAATACGATCTATGGAATTGTAGAAGATGAAGGCAAGAAGCCTGTGAAGTCAGAGGTTTTTCTTGTAGATGAGTATAATAGTAAGATTATCAGACAGGTAACTACTGAAAACGGCCGATTTTATTTTTCAGACCTGAATGGAAACAGTCGATATAAAATTATTGCTAAATCTCTTCAACCAAAGCATAAAGTAAAAATCAGAATCATATCTTATAATCTGGATATCAATCCTCTGGCCAAGCAGAAGCTGATGAATATAGATATAGAGGAGGTTATAAAGGAGGCAGAAGTTAAGGAAGAATTAAAAAAAGAAATAAACAATACTCCAAAACAGTTAAGCAATAAAGGCAGAGCGAAATCAGACACAGTCCGTAGCGGCAGAATTGAAGAAGTCATTGTTTTGGGCTATTCTACAGCTAAAGAACAAAAATCTGTTGCAGCTAAAACAATCGTGGCTCCTGTTGAAATTCAGAATTCCAATATAAGTTCATTGTTAAATGGAAAGGTAGCAGGAATAACAATAACTTATGATGGACAATCAGGAGCTAATACACAAATACGCATTAGAGGTGAAGCTTCTGTACCCAATAAAAGTCCTTTGTTTATTGTTGACGGGATTCCGGTTGAGAATTTTAATACCACAATTAATCCGAATGATATCAACAGTATTACAGTTCTTAAAGATGCCAATGCCACGGCGATTTACGGAAGCAGAGCTGCTAATGGAGTTGTTTTGATTAACTCTTTTAGAAGTGGCGGTTCTGAAATGAAATGGGATATTACCCCAAGATCGTATTTTGCAGTAGAAGCCGTAACAAATGATCATTTTACAGTATATTCAGAGAAACGGGAATTTGCCTACCCTGAATATAAATCGGTCAATACATCCTACAGGTTTGATTACAGAGAAGCATTATATTGGAATCCGGTAGTAGAAACCGATAAAAATGGAAAGGCCAAAGTTGAGTTCTATAATTCTGATGCCAATTCTACATTCAGGATTATGACTGAAGGGATTTCTGCATCAGGACTTTTGGGAAGAGATGAAACCACTTATGCTGTACAAAGCCTGATCTCAATAGATGCCAAGATCCCACAGTATCTGACAAGAACAGATCAGATGACGATTCCCGTTGTTATTAAAAATAATTCCCCGGAAACCCGGAAAATGATCATGGATGTTATTGTTCCCAACCATGTAAAGCTGATGCAGTCTGATAGCTTAATTATTTTAAAGCCATTAGAATCCGGAAGATTGTTCGTTAAGATACAGACCGATGAAGTTGTGAGTTCCAATATTCAGTTTACATTAAGGTCCGGAGATTTTCGGGAGACGATGATACTTCCGTTTACTGTAGAAGAAAAAGGATTTCCCCACCGGTATTCCCTTATCAACAATAAAACTGAGAACATCAGAATCAATATTCCGGAGTTCATAAACGGGAGTTTTCGTTCATTCTATTATGTATTTGAAAATGCAGCACTGCAGATGTTTGAAGACCTGGAGAGATTGAAAAAAGAACCTTATGGATGCTTTGAACAGCTTTCATCAACGGTTTATCCCAATATATTTATCCTGAACTACTTAAAATCAAGTAAAAAAATTGACAGTTCTACAGAAAACCATGTGATTAAAAATTTGAAAAAAGGATTTCAGAAAATGCTGAGCTATAAAAACAAGGATGGTGGTTTTGGATATTTCAATACAGCTGAATCTGATGTTGCGCTTTCCGCATTTGCATTGTTAGAGTTCACTGCCCTGAAGAAGTATGTAGTTGTTGATCCGGGGTTAATTCAGAGACTTTCCTCCTTTATCCTGTCTAAGAAAAATGGAAACGGGCTTTTCGAAGTGAGGAGAAGCTATGAACCAAAAACAGGCTATTCTGATCATTCATGGTCAAGAAATATGTATGTTCTTTATGTTTTGTCTAAACTTGGTTTAAAAAGCGAAATTGAAGATTCTTATACGATAATGCTGCGCAGAGCCTTGGCAACAAAAGACTCTTATCAGTTGGCATTGCTGGCCAATGCCTCTGCTAATCTTGGAAAGCATAGAGAATATGGAGATCTGATGGCCATTCTAAGCAAGCAGTATGAAACCCGGAACGTAAAATATAAGATTACATTTACCGGTTCCGGAGGAATGTCTGCAAATGCAGAAACCCTTTCCCTGTATATGATGGCACTTCAGAAAGATGAAAAGCTCAACTGGTTGAAGATTGCAGAAGCTGCAGATGAACTTATTGGTTATAACGGTTATTATGGATTTGGCTCTACACAGGCGACAACTTTGGCAATAGAAGCCTTATCTGAATTTTTCTCTAAAAATGAAAAACTGTATGGAAATGACACACCGGCTATTTCAATCAATGGTGTCCCTGCCTTACCTGGAATAAGCATTTCTTCAGCCTATACATCAGGAAGAAACCAGATCAATGTACGTTATCCGGCCCAAAAAGGACTTCCTTATAAGCTGGAATACGAATATTACACTTTACAGGTTCCGGCAGGTGCAGATATCCCTGTGACCATGGAAACAAAACTGAAGTCCGAACGGTCTAAAGTGGGAGAGACGAGCAGGATGATAGTTACCATTAAAAATAAAGTGAATAATCAGCTGCCGATGACAGCTGCCAAAATAGGTATTCCTGCAGGACTGACATTGCAAAATGCCCTATTAAAAGATTTGGTAGATAAAAAGCAGGTTTCTTATTATGAGATTTTCGATAATTATCTTGTGCTGTATTGGGAGCATCTGGATGCTGAAGAAACAAAAGTGATCAATCTTGATTTGAAAGTGGAGTTTGCCGGGGAGTATACCGGTAAATCAAGTAATATTTATCTCTATTATATGCCGGAATTAAAATACTGGAATCAGGGGATAACCACCAGGATCGAACCATAGAGTTGAATCTGATACAAATCTATAGTTAATAACAAACCCTTTCTTTTCAGAACTTTTGAAAAAAGGTTATGATTACTCGGAGTTGTTGATATTATATGGATTTATTTTAATAATTTCCACTCCGAAATTTATAACTGATGAAAAAAACTTTTATAACCCTGCTCGGACTTACTTTAGTCGTAAGCTGCAAAACTCAAAATGCTTCTGATTCAACGAAGGAGGCTAAACCTTACAGCATCAGAAAGGATAAAGATCAGGACGGAATTCCTAACAAATTGGATCAATGCCCTGAAATTGCCGGGCCGGTTGAGAATAATGGCTGCCCATGGCCTGACACAGATGGTGATGATATCATTGATAAAGATGATGCATGTCCTGAAGTAGCTGGACCACCTGAAAATAATGGCTGCCCGTGGCCGGATACAGATGGTGATGGTATTCTGGATAAAGACGATGCCTGCCCTACCGTTCCGGGAATGCCGGACTATAATGGCTGTCCGAAGCCAAAATCAATGTTGGCATCGGAAGTGTCCAGTAGTGCAAGAAGTGGATCGGCAGTAGCAGGGAAGGTTTCAGGAATAAAAAAATCAAAAAAATCAAAAATCAAAGCTGAAGATGAATTTCCTGAAGCTGGCAAACTAACTGCAGGAGAAGTAAATGATTTTTCAAAATGGGATTATTGGCAGGATATGGCTGTTCCTGTTTTATCTCAGTATAAAGAAGAATGGAAATTTTTTCCGGACAAAAGAGTTTCGGTTCAACTAGTGAATAAAAGCCAAAAACCGGTTATCGGTAAGAGATTAAGATTGTTGAATGACAAGAATGAAATAATTTGGCAGGCTGTTTCTGACAATAAAGGGAATGCTGAATTATGGATTGATGCAAGAACTGATCAGCAATCTTCATCAAAAAAATATTTTATTGCAGATGATACGGGAGAAATATTATCAAGCAATGCAATTTTATTCAAAAAAGGTCAAAATGTAATTATCGTTGACGCTCCTTGTCTTCAAAAAAGAAATCTGGATTTGGTTTTTGTCGTAGATGCTACAGGTTCTATGGGTGATGAGATTACCTACTTGCAATCCGAACTATTGGATGTATTGAAAAAAGTTGAGAAAAAATTAGCTAACACGACTGATATTCGGTATGGATCTGTATTTTACAGGGATCAGGGGGACGAATATGTAACAAGAGAGTTTGATTTTTCTGATAAAGCTGTAGATATGATTGACTTTATTAAAAATCAAAGTGCAGGTGGTGGCGGAGACTTTCCTGAAGCTGTGGTGGAAGCCTTGGATTCTTCGATAGATAAACTGAGCTGGAGCAAAGGAAACTCTACTAAGATTATGTTTTTAATTCTGGACGCTCCGCCTCACTATACAGAGGAAAATATTAATAAACTGTACAATAAGATAAAATTGGCAGCACAAAAAGGAATTACAATAATTCCACTGGCTGCAAGTGATACGGACAAGCAGACAGAATACCTGATGAGAACTTTTGCATTGCTTACAAACGGTACATATACATTCCTTACCAACCATAGTGGGATTGGAAATAATCATATTGAACCAACAACAGATTCTTATGAAGTTGAAAAATTGAATGACCTATTATTAAGATTGATTCTGCAGCGTTCAATAATACCTTCCTGCCAGGCTCCTTCTAATAATGGATATATTAATAAGAAGATTGAAGTAGAGTTAGAGAATGAAGAAAATCCGAAGGTTAAAATTTATCCGAATCCTACAAAAGGACTGATCAATATTCAATCAAGCAAGCAAATTGATGAGTTATATTTATATGATTTCAGCGGTAAAATTTTAATCAGACAACAAAAATTACCTATAGGAACAAACAAGGTTGATATTACATCTTATCCTCAAAGTGTTTATTTGATGAGATGTAGATATGGAAAACAATGGGATACTTTTAAAATTATTAAAAATTAACTACTATAAAAACAGGCATTCAAAAGGATGTCTGTTTTATTTTTAAATTAATTTTCAGAAATTATTGAAAATTCGGAAAATATAATTATATTTGTATCAGAAACTTAAAAGAGAATACAAAATGCAACTTTCAGAAGCCAAAGAAAAATATATTCAGACCTGGGGAACCTTTGCTACCAACTGGGGAATCAACCGTACGATGGCACAGGTGCATGCATTGCTTCTGGCAAGTGGTAAGCCGCTTTCTACCGATGAGGTCATGGAACAGCTCGAAATTTCAAGAGGAAATGCCAATATGAATCTCAGAGCCTTAATAGACTGGGGAATTGTGAGGAAAGAATTCATCAAGGGGGACAGAAAAGAATACTTTGTAGCGGAAAAAGATGTTTGGTATCTTTTTAAGCAGATCACCAAAGAACGGAGAAAAAGAGAGATCGAGCCTGTCATTTCTTTCCTGGAAGAGTTAAAGAATATTGATGATAAGGACTCGGAAGAAGCAAAGGAGTTCATCAAGCTTATGAATGACTTCAGTTCTGTAACAGGGAAGATCAACAATATTATGGATCTTGCGATAAAAAGCGATGATCACTGGCTGGTAGGGAAGATCACCAATCTGCTGAAATAGAAAAGAGGATGAAAATCCTTTTTTATTTCAATTAATCTTTCAAAAATTATTGAAAATATAATATATTTAAAATGTTCAATATTATTTCATATATACTTTTTCTTGGTATTAGTTCGTATATCACGATCGATGTGGGGAGAAGATGTTTTCAGGCAGGAAAAGTATATCTGAAATATTTACTTCATGACGATGACCTTTGCCTGACGATCAACAGGATCCTTCTTGGATGTTATTATCTGTTGAATCTGGGGTATATCGCACTGAGTCTCACTTTCTGGGAGAAAGTAAACAACGTGGAGGAGGTAGTGGGAGTAACAGCAGTACGCATTGGAAGCATTGCTTTGATTCTTTGTGTATTACATTATACAAACATTTTTGTCCTGTACTTTTTGAGAAAAAAAATAACCTTACAATAATACCATTATGGAAACTACAGTTTTAACCACAACCTACAATTTTTCTGCGTACATGATCTATCTGCCTATTGTCATTGCTCTTACAGTTTTTGTTTCCCAGTTTCTGTTTAAAAATTCAAAAACATTTATGATTGATATTTTTCATCAGAAGAAAGATATAGCTATGGCGACAAACTCTTTGTTTAAAATAGGCTTTTATCTCTTAAATATCGGTTTTGCCTTATGCATTATTGAATTTTTCCAAATTGAAACAGTAGAAAGGCTAGTGGTAGCTTTAAGTAAAAAGATTGGTGGATTTTCAATTTACCTTGGGCTGATGATGCTTTTGAATCTTCTGTTATTTCTGAAAGGCCGTAAGCATGCATTAAATAAAGAAATACAAATCAAAAATGAAAACATTAATCTTTAAAATCTGGATGTATTTTACGTTCAGATCACAGCATAAAAGAACCAGAGGAGACTTTCTTCGCCTTTAATATGTATAAACCTTAAAATAATTACCAATGAAAACCCTTAGCAACCACACACTTATCTATGACAACGAATGTCCAATGTGTAATCTCTATTCCAAAGGCTTTATCCAATGTGGAATGCTGGATGAAAATGGAAGAGAAGCTTTTACGGAAATATCAGCGAAGAACAGTGATCTTGTGGATTTTAACAGGGCGAAAAACGAGATTGCATTGGTAGACTACAACAGAAATGAAGTAGTGTATGGATTAGACAGTCTTCTTCTGATCATCGGAAACTCCTTTCCGCTGTTGGAGAAAATAGCAAGAGTATCACCATTGTACTGGTTTTTCACAAAGCTGTATTCTTTTGTATCCTATAACCGGAAGCAGATCATTCCGTCTGCAAAAGATAATACCGGACAATCCTGTGTTCCTGATTTTAACCTGAAATATAGAGTAGCCTATATAGCTTTTGTTGCCCTTTTTTCAGCTTATATTTTAAACCTTTTTTCAGGAAAGATGGAGCTAAATATTAACCGGAATTTTATGAGAGAACTGGCTGTTTGTTTAGGACAGATTCTCTGGCAGACTGTTTTCTTAAGAACTTACCTGAAGGATAAGTTCTGGGATTACCTGGGAAATATGATGACCGTTTCTTTACTAGGCACACTTCTTTTAATTCCGGTTTTGTTCACAGACTTTTCTCCTTTTTTCTATGTCGTTTATTTCGGAGTTGTAGTGCTGTTAATGCTTTTTGAACACTGGAGAAGATGTAAAATATTAAAATTCAGTTATCTTCCTACAATTTCGTGGGTGCTGTTCAGAATAGCAGCTTTAGCTGTTATCATTTTGACAGCGATTCCTGAAACTATATAAAAAATAAACCTTTTGAAAAATGGCAAGAATTTATTTAGAAACATGGATCAATGCTGATATTCAATGTGTGTTTGATCTGGCAAGGAATATTGACCTGCACCAGGAATCAACCTCACGCACCCACGAAAAAGCAATTGAAGGCCGTACATCAGGGCTGATCGAAGAAAATGAAACCGTGACCTGGAGAGCTAAGCATTTAGGAGTCTATCAAACCCTTACCACAAAAATCATCAGCATGAAGAAACCGGACCGGTTTATAGATGAAATGCAGAAAGGAGCCTTCAAATCCCTCCGCCATCAGCATATCTTTAAATCCGTCAATGGAAAAACACAGATGATAGACATCTTTGAATTTGAGTCTCCATTAGGTATGATAGGAAAATTCGTTAATAAAATTTTTCTCACCCAATATCTTCAAAACTTCCTGCTGGAAAGAAACAGTTTAATCAAAGCAAAGGCAGAATCCTCCAAAGCCGCGGAGTGACGGTCAACCGGAATAGAATTCAGTTCTATAAATAACATATAATAATCAATCAAAACACAGGTAATTATGAATTTTTTAAAAGCAGAATGGCGGAAATTAGCGATCATCAATTACGAGATCAATCCCAATATAATATTAAAATACCTTCCTGAAGGTACCGAACTGGATTTTTATAAAGGAAAATGCTATGTAAGTTTAGTCGGATTTATGTTTTTAAATACAAAGCTGCTAGGATTGCCGATTCCTTTTCATCGCAATTTCGAAGAGGTGAACTTAAGGTTTTATGTAAAGAAAAAAGAAAACGGAGTCTGGAAAAGAGGAGTGGCCTTCATCAAGGAAATCGTTCCGAAGCCGGCTTTAAGCTTTGTCGCCAATTCTGTATATAAAGAAAACTATCATACCATGCCAATGAAAAATCTGATTCATGAAGGAGAAGATGAGCTGCTGATCAGGTATTCCTGGAAGGATAAAAGCTGGCATTCCATTCAGGTTACAGCAGAGAGTACCGCACGGTCAATGGAAGCCGGTTCGGAATTTGAATTTATCACGGAGCATTACTGGGGCTTTACCAGGAAAGAAGGCAGAACGTCAGAATATGAAGTCTGCCATCCGAAATGGGACTATTATCTGGTCAAAGACTATCAGCTGGAGATTCATTTCAGTAAGATCTACGGAAAAGATTTTGAAGAGCTGGATCATCAGAACCCTATCTCCGTAATGTTGGCCGAAGGCTCCGAAATCGAAGTACGAACAAAGAAATATGCAATCTGAAACATTATAATTTTGAGGAAAAACAAATCAGTTAGCCGATCTTATTCTCCTAACCCTCAAACTCTCAAACTCTCAAACCCTCAAACCTTCGAACCCTCGAACTCCCTAACCCTTTAAAACCCGAAACAATGAAAATACTCATAGCCGGAGGAACCGGATTTCTCGGCGAAAACTTAGAAAAATACTTTACAGAAAAAGGAAATCAAGTGTATATCCTGACCCGTAATCCTAAAAAAGAAAATGAAATCTACTGGGATGCAGAAACAGTAGGCGACTGGAGGAATACCCTGGAAAAAACAGATGTCCTGATCAATCTTACAGGAAAATCTGTGGATTGCCGGTATCATGATAAAAACAAGCAGGAAATTTATTCTTCAAGAATAAACAGTACAAAAACCTTGCAGGATGCTGTTGATCAATGTCCGAATCCACCGAAGGTCTGGCTGAATGCAAGCTCTGCAACGATTTATGCGCATTCAGAAAAACATTTGAATACAGAAGAGAACGGGATAATAGGAGATGACTTCTCCATGAATATATGCAAAAGCTGGGAAGAAGAGTTTTTTAAGACAAAAAATAAAGAAATAAGAAAAGTAGCTCTTCGTACTTCTATCGTTCTGGGAAACAATGGAGGCGCCTTTCCGAAACTGCGGATGATTACAAAATTGGGACTGGGAGGAAGACAGGGAAGAGGGAATCAGATGGTAAGCTGGATCCATATTGATGATTTCTGTAAAGCGGTACAATGGATCATTCAGGAGGAAAATATTTCAGGAGCAATCAATATAACGGCTCCGTCCCCAATATCTAATAAGATGATGATGGAAAAATTGAGAAAAGAGCTGAAAATTCCTTTTGGATTGAATGCTCCGGTCTGGCAGCTGGAAATAGCCTCCATATTCCTTAGAACAGAAACCGAGTTATTACTGAAAAGCCGTAACGTATATCCCGGAAACCTCATGAAAGCTGGCTTTAAGTTCTCTTATCCAACTTTTGATGAAGCCATCCATAAATTGTTAAGTCCCTAATACTTGTAAATTAGTCAAAGGATAATTAAATTAGCGGAAACGACTTCCATATGCTAATCCCAAAAGCAAACTTGCTGCTCTTTTCATCACTTTTTGCCGGTTCAGTCCTGTTTTCACAGGCTCATAATGTATCTGAAGGCTATCAGAAACCTTTAGATCCGCTTGTTGTTCAGAACCTGGAACAATGGCAGGATCTGAAATTCGGTCTGTTTATGCATTGGGGAACCTATAGTCAATGGGGGATTGTTGAAAGCTGGAGCCTGTGTCCGGAAGACGAATCATGGACCCAAAGAAAGCCTGAGCACGGAAAATCTTATGATGAGTATGTAAAAAACTATGAAAACCTTCAGACCACTTTCAATCCGGTTCAGTTCAATCCACAAAAGTGGGCGGATGCGGTAAAAAAAGCCGGAATGAAGTATGTCGTTTTTACAACCAAGCACCATGACGGTTTTGCGATGTTTGATACCCAACAGTCGGATTATAAAATTACCTCTCCCCAAACACCTTTTTCGAAAAACCCGAGGGCAGATGTTACCCAGGAGATTTTTAACACCTTCAGAAAAGAAGGCTTTAAAATCGGTGCTTATTTTTCAAAACCAGACTGGCATTCCGATGATTACTGGTGGTCTTACTTTCCGCCAAAAGACAGGAACGTCAATTATGACCCTAAAAAATATCCTGAACGGTGGGAAAGCTTTAAAAAGTTTACCTTCAACCAACTGAATGAACTCACCTCCCAATATGGAAAAATTGATATCCTTTGGCTGGACGGAGGCTGGGTTCGTCCCTTTCATACCATTGATCCCAAAGTCGAGTGGCAGCGGACGATCAAGGTAGAACAGGATATTGATATGGATAAGATAGGTACGATGGCCCGGAGAAATCAGCCGGGAATTATTATTGTAGACCGTACAGTTCCCGGAAAATGGGAAAATTATGTTACCCCTGAACAGGCTGTTCCCGAGCATGCCCTTTCCATTCCGTGGGAAAGCTGCATCACCATGGGAGATTCTTTTTCTTATGTACCCAATGACCATTATAAATCTTCACAGAAAATCATTGAAACGTTGGTTAAGATTATCTCAAGAGGTGGAAATTACCTGATGAATATTGCGCCGGGGCCTGATGGTGACTATGATCCGGTAGTCTATGAAAGATTACAGGAAATCTCCGGCTGGATGGATAAAAATCAGTCTGCTGTCTTTGCAACGAGAAGTATTGCTCCTTATCATGAAGGGAATTTTTATTACACCCAAAGCAAAGACGGTAATACTGTCAATGTTTTCCATCTTGATGAAAATTCAGAATACCATGCTCCGGCAGAATTAACCTTTACATTGCCAGCAAAATTTAACCCAAGATCACTCAACATTTTAGGACTCTCTAAAGTACAGTGGAAAAGATCCGGAAACATTGTCAAAGTACAGCTTCCGGAGGACAGGAAAAAACTCAGATATGCTGCTGTGATCCAATTAAAGCAATAGAAAACAAAAAAGAGCAGAGATACATCTGCTCTTATGAAAAATATGAGTTTAAAAATTTAGTATTTTCTTGCCAGCAGTACGTTCAACAGGAATGTACCGGTCCAGTTACTGTTGTTACCTGAGTTGGTTCCCATGAAATCTACACGGGCAACCGATACGGTAAGTCTGGTTTTTCCACCTACATTGGCAAGACTTACGAATGATGCTGTAAATACATCCGGAAAACTTGAATTATTTCCTGCTGTAAGGATAGGATACATATTGGCTACATTGAAAGGAGCTCCCTGGTATTCATATACAATCGTCATTCTACTGCTATTTGAATAGGCAGATGTGTGAGCCGCATTTACAGAAGATTTACTGATAACCCACCATGCATCAGTTCCTGTTCCTGTGTCATATGCCGTATTTTGGTGGGCACTCCAGTCTCCTACACTTGGGCTTCCTCCATTATGGGGAGGTATCGTAAGCTGTACACCATAAATTTCCACATTACTTGGCTTGGGAAGAACCGTAAAAGAAAGATCCCATGTCCCACCGCTGGTATTGCTGTTGTTGACTACTTCAGCATATGCTCCTACAGGAACAACAAAAGAAGAAACAGGAGTGTTGTCTATTCTTAAAGTATTACCGCCGGAGGGCTGAAGAGTAAGATTTGAGTTAGAGATATTTTTTATTTTATATATCCTTCCTGTGTAGCTTGTTGCCCCGGTTCCGATGGCAGGAAGCGTAAATGTCGTAGCACCCGTTCCATTATAGGTAATATAATGATCAGTAGCCGTGATCGCATACGAAGTAGTCGCTACTTCTTTGTACCCTGCTCTTAAAGAACCGTTTACGGCCAGGGTGCTGTTAGGGGTAGTTGTATTAATTCCAACCTGCGCATGTAAAGTGACAACTCCAAATAAAAGAATTGAAATATATTTTCTCATCTTGACTTTTTTAAGAAATTATTTTTTTTGCAAAAGTATAAAAAAAACATTGGCACCAGATTTAAATCAATAGATTTTATAATTATTTAATATAGATCTCTATTTTGTGAGTATTTTATTTTTTTTACTATATTAAATATAATGTTCTCATTTTAAGTGATATAAATGTTAAACTTAAGCAATACTCATTATAAGTGATCATCAATTTATTCTGACTAAATATTTTATAAATTATAAAAGCATGGATGGATATTTAGAATAATTATAAATGTATGTCTTACATAGTATATGAAGGTTGGGTGTATTTTTTACATTGAACCAATAGAACGTTGGTATGGTATATGCAGATGTATTGTATAAAATATGAATGGATCTAAATAAGACAGGTTTGCTGAATTCATTCAAAAATATGAATATCATGAAGAAGTTTTTAATATCAGCATTATTGCTATTAGGTTTATCAATGAATGTTCCTGCGCAGGAACATCCTTCACACCCGTCGAAAAGTGAACTGATCAATCATAAGATGCAGGAACTGGATAAAAGATACAATACAGAAAAGAAGCTGATCCTGAATCATCCGCTTGCTACCAAACAAATGAAAAGAGATCAGATGAAAGCCTTAAATAAAAAATATCAAAGCCAGAAACGATTACTTAAAAAAATGAAATAATACGGATTTCTTGCCATTATTAAAATCAGAAGGATCATTTTTTATAGGGCTTGTTTTGAAGAATTTTTAACTTTAAATAAAATTTATTGAAAGGGAATGAGTTTGTGTTCTCTTTTTTTATCTAAAATTAAATAAAAATAGCCTTATGAATGCATTTTAAGATCAGTTTGCATAAACATGAAACATCCAATATTTTTCCTTAAATTCGCATAAAAATTTTTAAAGTAATGAATTACGATATTATTGTCATTGGAAGTGGTCCTGGTGGATATGTTACTGCGATCAGAGCAGCACAATTGGGTTTCAAAACCGCAATTATCGAAAAAGAAAACTTAGGGGGGATCTGCCTTAACTGGGGATGTATTCCAACTAAAGCTTTATTGAAATCTGCTCAGGTTTTTCATTATATCAACCATGCTGAAGATTACGGATTAAATAAAGTGGAAGCAAGCTTTGAATTCCCGAATGTTATTCAGAGAAGCCGTGGTGTTGCCAGCAAAATGAGCAAAGGAATCGAGTTCTTGATGAAAAAGAACAAGATTGACGTAATTCTTGGTACTGCAAAAGTACAGAAAGGTAAAAAAGTTTCTGTTACAGATAAAGACGGTAAGGTAACTGAATATACTGCCAGCCATATTATCATCGCTACAGGAGCTCGTTCAAGAGAATTGCCAAACTTACCACAGGATGGTAAAAAAGTAATCGGATACAGACAGGCATTATCTCTTCCTGAGCAGCCGAAATCTATGATTGTTGTAGGTTCCGGAGCCATTGGAGTAGAATTTGCTGACTTCTATAATACAATGGGAACTAAAGTAACGATTGTAGAATTTATGCCGAATATCGTTCCTGTTGAAGATGAGGAAATCTCTAAGCACTTAGAGAAATCTCTGAAAAAATCAGGAATCGAGATCATGACAAACGCTTCTGTAGAAAGTGTAGATACAACAGGAGAAGGAGTAAAAGCTAACGTTAAAACCGCTAACGGTAACATTACCCTTGAAGCCGATATCTTATTATCTGCCGTAGGTATTGCTGCCAATATCGAAAACATCGGTTTAGAAGAAGTAGGAATCCAGACAGATAAAGGAAGAGTATTGGTTAACGAATGGTATGAAACTTCAGTACCTGGCTACTATGCGATCGGAGATATCATTCCTACTCAGGCATTGGCTCACGTAGCATCTGCGGAAGGAATTACATGTGTTGAGAAAATCAAAGGAATGCATGTTGAGAAAATTGACTATGGCAATATCCCTGGATGTACATACTGCCACCCTGAAGTAGCTTCTGTAGGTCTTACTGAAAAGCAGGCTAAAGAAAAAGGATATGAGATCAAAGTTGGTAAATTCCCTCTTTCTGCAAGTGGTAAAGCGACGGCTAACGGAAATACGGATGGTTTTATCAAGGTTATTTTCGATGCGAAATATGGTGAATGGCTAGGATGTCATATGATCGGTGAAGGCGTAACGGATATGGTTGCTGAAGCTGTAGTAGCGAGAAAATTAGAAACTACAGGTCATGAGATCATCAAATCGATCCACCCGCACCCAACAGTTTCTGAAGCGATCATGGAAGCAGCAGCAGCAGCTTACGGAGAGGTGATCCACATTTAATCTGAAGATATACAGAATTTTATATAACAAAAAGCTCAGAGAAATCTGGGCTTTTTTCATTGAAATGAGTTAAGGCTGGTATTATTGAGTGGATGCAAAGCTGATAAAAAATGGGGAGAGACTAAACCTAACAGGTTTCTAAAACCTGTTAGGTTTTTATAGGCATAATATTTACTCACTTAAACCACCACTTTTTCTCATGATTTTTTTGTAAAAAATGCCTAATTTCGGTAAAAATTTAACATGAAGAATACATCTATTGTAGCGCTGTTGATGTTGGGAGGAATATTTGTTCAGGCCCAGAATACAACTGAATTTGTAACTCCTAATGAAAATCTTATTACCGAAAATATTTTACCAATTCCCAAAACATTGAGCCAGGGGATCAAGAAATATTCTGAAAGCAGAAATGCGAGTTTGGCGGATATCCATCCCAATGGAAAAGAAATTATTGCTGTTACCCGTTTTGCTTCTACCAATCAGCTTTATAAGATATCCATGCCTTTGGGCGCTAGAAAACAGATCACTTTCTTCGATGAGCCGGTAAATATAGCTTCCTATGAGCCTACAAAAGGTGAATACCTTATTTATTCGAGGGATACCGGAGGAAATGAGTTCGGGCAGCTTTACAGACTGGATTTAAAAACATTGGAATCTAAGCTGCTTACCGATGGAGGAAGATCTCAAAACGGTGGGATTACCTGGAAAAAAGATGGCTCTGGATTTTATTTTACTTCTACTAAAAGAAACGGAGGAGACCGTGATATTTACTACATCAACCCTCTAAAACCGGAAGAAGTTCAGCCTGTCCTGGAATTGAAAGGGGGTGGATGGGGAATCAGTGATATTTCTGATGACAACAAAAAGCTGTTGATCACAGAATATGTTTCTGCAAACGATTCCTATCTCTATATCTACGATATCGGGACTAAAAAGCTTGAGCCTGTTACGGACAGAAAAGAAAAGGGAATAGTACAGCTTAATGCCTCTTTCGGGAAAAATTCTGATGAGATCTTTTATATTACAGACCGTGATAATGAATTCAGCAGGCTGGCAATTTTAAACCTGAAAACCAAAAAGATCAGCTATCTTACTACAGCCATTCCGTGGAATGTAGAACGCTATGACCTTTCTAAAGATAAATCCAGGCTGGCCTTTATTACCAATGAAAGCGGAATTAATAAATTGTATATTCTGAATACCGATACTCAAAAATATGTTCCGGTAAATAAAATTCCGGCAGGGCTTATTGGTGGCGGTAAATTTTCAGGGGACGGACGTACGATCTATTTTTCACAGGCAACTGCCAATTTAGGCACAGATGTCTATAAAATGGATGTAGCTTCCCAGCACATTGAAAGATGGACAGAAAGTGAGCAGGGCGAAATGCAGCCGGAAGATATGGCTGTTCCAACACTGATCGACTGGAAAAGCTTTGACGGAATGAAGATCACAGGCTTTTACTATCCCGCACCTGCGAAATTTACCGGGAAAAGACCGGTTCTGATCTCCATTCACGGAGGCCCTGAAGGCCAGTCAATGGCATCTTCTCTGGGAGCTTCCAATTATTTTTCCAATGAGATGGGAATTGCGCTGATCTATCCTAATGTAAGAGGCTCTGCAGGATTTGGAAAAACCTATATTGCCGCAGATAACGGATACCTGAGAATGAATTCCGTGAAAGATATCGGCGCTTTATTAGACTGGATTGCCAAGCAGCCTGAATTAGATAAAGACCGGATCATGATCACAGGAGGAAGCTACGGTGGATTTATGACATTGGCTACAGCTTACGAATACGCAGACAGGATCAGATGCTCAATGGATGTTGTGGGAATTTCAGATTTCAACACCTTCCTCAAAAATACGGAAGAATACAGAAGAGACCTGAGAAGGGTGGAGTACGGTGATGAAAGAATTCCTAAAATGGCTGAATTCTTTACCAAAATTGCTCCGCTGAACAATATCGACAAGATTAAAAAACCAATGTTTATCGTTCAGGGGACCAACGATCCCAGAGTTCCTGTTTCTGAAGCAACACAAATGCGTGATAAGCTGAAAGCTCAGGGAAAAACGGTATGGTACCTTGAAGCCAAAAATGAAGGACATGGCTTCAGAAAGAAAGAGAATATAGATTTCCAGCGCCTTGCAATGATCAGGTTTATGCAGGAATATCTGTTGAAATAGCCATTCGGGACAGATAATGATGACACTACAACAAATAGTATTTTGCCATTTGCTGTAGTGTTTTTATTGTTTGAAAGTCGCTTGTCTCCTTTTATTGTACATTTTTAAGCAGACTGGCCATGTCTTTTGTTAAAATAATTTTAAAATCAGCATATTTATAAAAATTAACCTGATTATCTCATGGTCTTTTCTTAAATTTATTCTATGAATTTTGAGAAAGTAGGACTTGTTTTATCAGGAGGCGGTACCAAAGGGATCGCCCATGCAGGAGTATTAAAATTCTTAAAGGAAAAAGATGTTGAAATAGATATTCTTTCCTGCTGCAGTGCCGGATCTATTGTAGGATGCCTTCATGCCGTAGGAAAGACGCCGGAAGAAATTCTGGATTTTTTCAATTCGGTATACTTTTTCAACTGGAAACATTTTACATTCAATCAGCCTGGATTGGTTTCTTCCATTATCTTCAGAAATTATCTTAAGCCTGTTTTTCATGAAATGAAGCTGGGAGACCTGGATATGGAGGTTAAAATTGTTGCTACAGAATTAGTTTCCGGAACCCAGAAGATCTTTGACAAAGATTTTCAGGTCGTTGATGCGATCATTGCTTCCTGCTCCATTCCCGGAATTACCACTCCTTATATCATCGGTGAGGAAATGTATTGTGACGGGGGAGTCCTGAACAATTTTCCGGCAGATATCATCAGGGACGACTGTGATAAACTTATCGGAGTATTTGTATCACCTCCGAATGATGCCAAGATCAAAGACCTGAATTCGATCAAAGCCATTGTTTCCCGTTCCTATGATCTTCTTTCCTACAGGATTGAAAAGGTGAAATTTGACTATTGTGACTGGTTTATCTCTTCCCAGAAGCTATCGACTTACGGAACTTTTGAAAGAGGAAAAGACCGCCTGGAACAGATCTTTAATATCGGCTACAAAGCCGCTAAAGACAGCTATGAATCCAGCCGTTTCCTTACAGAGCTGAGACAGTCCGGAACATGAGACAAATCCTGCACAAAGTACAGGATTTTATTTTTTATAATATCAGATTACCTACTTTTTTACCACATATCCGTCCTGGCTTACGATCTCACGGTCGTTAGGATCAGTGACAGTCAGGGTGTATGGTGCCTTTTTCGCAGAATCGGTCAGATAATTTCTCCAGACCTGATAGGTATGGCCCTCATTATTGAAGACAATATAATAATTCCCTCCGGTTCCGTCCGGAACCAGCTCTCCGTCACTGATGATCATGCTCGGTTTCGTGCTAAGGCTTGCATTAGCGTTCCATGATTGGTAAAGGTATTTACCATTAGGTTGTTTATCAATTCTGATCTTGAACTTTTTGGTTTTAATGATGACTGTTTTGGGTACGGTTTGAAAAGCCGGAGAAGCAAGAGAACTCTCAGCTTTTAGATCATTCGGTGTTTCTTTAGCATAAGCGAAAGAAAACTGAGCTAAACAAAAAGCTCCTAATAAAAAATGTCTGATCATATGAGTGGTTATTGGTTAACATTCAAACCTTATCAAATATGACGCCATTATAACAAGAGGAGTTTGGGGAAATTGAATAGGCTTTAAAAGAAGCAGATGCTAAACTTATATCATATGAACCACAAAAGTCACAAAAGTTTTTATTTAGAAGCTTTTGTGACTTTTGCTGCAGCTTGAAAATCATTAGTCATGAACTGCCGTATAGCTGGCGAAAGCTTCTTCCAGGCTGTTGAATTTTCCTTTAAATTCATCAATAGGACAGTCCTGAAGGATATTTCCCTTATGAATAAGGATAACCCTTGAGCAAAGCGCTTCCACTTCCTGCATAATGTGAGTGGAAAGCAAAACGGTTTTCTGCTGACCGATTTCCTTCACTACATTTCTGATTTCCAGGATCTGATTAGGATCCAATCCGTTAGTCGGCTCATCCAGGATCAGCAGGTCCGGCTGATGAATAATAGCCTGTGCGAGTCCTACACGTTGTTTATACCCTTTGGACAGCTGTCCGATCTTTTTTGATTTTTCCGGAGTGATCCCTACCAGCTCGATCACCTCATCTACTCTGGCTTCAGAGATTTTGTGGATATTGGCAACGAACTGAAGGTATTCCTTGACATACATTTCCAGATACAGGGGATTGTTTTCAGGCAGGAAGCCTATTTTTTTCTTGCTTTCAATCTCGTGATCCGAAATATTTAAACCGTTAAAGATAATTTCTCCCTGGTCGATTTTCAATGCCCCTACAATCGACTTCATAAGAGTGGATTTCCCGGCTCCGTTCGGACCGAGAAGACCAATGATCTCATTTTTATCAATAGAAATGTTGATGTTGTTAAGAGCTGTCTGTTCACCAAATTGTTTGGTAAGATTGATTATCTGAAGCGGCATAAGTTGTAATGTCTTTCTGCAAAAATAAAATAAAAAAACTCATTCGCCGGAATGAGTTTCGTAATATTTATAAATTATGATTATTTTTTTGATTTTTTGCCATTGCCGGCACCTGAGGTAGGAGTGACTGTAGAAGCCGTATTTGAACCTTGCTTGTTGGTGTTGGGGGTATTATTGTTAATGGTAGCAGGCTTATCATACAGTGTATACTTTCCGTTTGTTCTTCCGAAGATCTTTTCAACCTGCTTTTGAGTCAGAAACTGGGATTTTCCGATGTATTTCCTGTTCTTGTTGATAACCTGGATAAACTGTACGGTCTGCTGACCATAGTTTTTTTCATAATGAAGCTCGATGATATCATTGGGAAGTTCCAGTACTATATTTCCCTCAGGAGCGGATATGAAACCATCCATAATGAGTTTGTATAATCCTGATACATCTCCGTTCAGGTTTTGAAATGAAAAAGATCTGATCGTATTCAGGTTACTGGTGTTCAGGTCCTGGTAGTTAACTGTAAATTTATCTTCCTTTTTATATAGACCGACGGAATTATCTTTACCAATTTCCACCAAACTTTCATTTTTCAACACTTTGATCTGTGAGAAAACTGAAATACTGAACATACATATAATAAGTAGAATTATTTTTCTCATGGAATGAATTTTAATGTTTTATAACTTGGTGCACATAAATTTATTAATAAAAAAGTTATAAAACAATTTTATTACTTGAAGCAAAAGTAATACTTTTTTTTAATATTTATAGGCGTTGATCTGCGAATGCTATGGATTTCATAGATAATATAATGTGTTGTAAATCATTTGATTAGTTGTTTTGTGACCCCCTGCTATTAAGGAAGATTATATGAGTTAATAAGACGTAAAGCATTGAAAAACAGATTAAAAAAATGAAGGTCTGATATCCTGTATTAAAAATTATTAAAAATAAATGTTAAAAATAATAATTCAGGAAATAACACCTGGTGATAAGCTATTCATGAACAGTTTTATAAAAGCCTGTTTTTTTTAATGTCAGATGTGAAAGAATCATATTCCTGCTTATAGCTTCTTCCCACCGGGATCTGATGGCTGCCCAGAAGCAGTTCATGATGGCTGAATGCTGTAACGAATTTGGAATTGATGATAAAAGACCTGTGGAGCCTTACAAAGCCTTTCCCTGATAAAGCTGCTTCAAGATCTGCTATTTTACTTTTTGAAATAATATTTTCACGCGTAGCCAGTAGCTATAGATAGCAATACGGAAAGTATCAAAACGAGGAATGATTTTGTTTTGTCCATCGTTTATTTTTTATGGTAGTAGTCATAAGTCGCTTGGGCAATATCTGCAATGATAGCTTCTGCATTTTCAAATTTTTCATAAGTATCATGAACGAATACCGCAATATATATTCGCTCGCGGTTGGGAAGCTCAATAATTCCAAAATCATTCACAGCTCCGGTCATTCCGGCTTCATTGGTAAAAGAAGTTCCTGTCCGGTGAGCTACTTTTACGTCTTTTGGAAGGCTGCCTTTAAGTCTTTTAGCTCCTGCAACGTTATTGACCATAGCGGTATACAGCCATTGGGTATGCTCTTTATTCAGAATCTTTTCATTATTGAATGCTTCAAGCAATTTCACAGCCTCATTGGGTGTTATTGTATTCACAAACTGGGATTCCCAGTCCTTATGCATATCCTCTTCATTGTTTTGAATGATAAAGCCTTTACGGTTGATGAACTTTTGAACCGGTTCAGGACCTCCGATCAATCTCAGCAGAATGTCCGTCAGGTTATTGTCACTGTAAGAAACCATCCATTTTATTGCTTCCTCCAGACTGATCTCAATATTCCCTTCAGGATATTCTTTTTTGAAAGGGCTCCACGTATCTTCTAGAAGCTCCTCTTTTGTGATGAATATTTTTTGCTGTAAAGAAAGCTCACCTTTTTCTATCTTATGCAGAACCGTTAAAGCGATAGGAAACTTTACAGTGCTGAGCATGGGATAAAGCTTATTTCCATTGATTTGGGTAATCTTCTTTTTATAAGGTCCTGCAATTGAAACCCCTACGTCGGCTTTCTTGCTTGAAATAATAGATTCAAGCGTTTTTACTAAGTCCGGATATGTTTTCGTCTGTGAGAAAAGTGGCAAACTTAAAAAAAGGATGAATACTGTTAAAATGATCTCCTTCTTCATTTTATGTAGTTATTTAGTAAGTTTTTTAATGGTCAAATATATGTATTTCCTGTCCTTCTTTTTGACGGATATTAAAAATTTAGATTATACAGTATAATTTCTGAAAAAGCTGGGCGGGTAAAATGCCGTAATTTTTTGCCCCCGTTAAGTTGAGTTTTTTATCTTTTCTTGAATACGATTCTTTGGATTTTTGAGCCGGGTTTTGAGAACCATATTTTGAAAAAAAAGTCATTTTTTAACGAAAATATTTATCTGTTTTCAAGATTATGATGATAGAATTTCACATACTACAACACGGGATATTGCTTTTAATCCTTTTGTAAGGCTTAATGTGCGTATTTTTTTAATTGTTTGATTTTCATAAAGTTTGTTGCATTGAAGGATATTTGTAGGATGCGTTTTTTCTGAAGCCTATGTCTGTTTTACTATTTTCGTTAAACTTTTTTTCACAAAATATATTCCTAAATGGGTTTTGTAATTAATTTTTTATGTATAAATAATTTATGATAGATATTAATTCTCTGAAGAATGATTATTTTATTATAAGCATATTCTGTTTTATTTTTCTGAACAGCTGTACAGGGTCGGATCTGTCAACGAAAAATTTTGATTATCCTCTGCTTCATGATAATGAAGTTTTACGTCTTGCCGGGAACTATGGAAAATGCATGCTTCTCAATGAGGAATATCTGCAAAAAGCAAAAAAGAACGGGTATCAGGATGGGGAAGCTCTTTGCTATATCAATTTATCCAATATATGTGTGACGATCGGGAATTACAAAAAAGGCTTTGTGTTTCTGAAAAAGGCAGAGATAATATTGAAAAAATCTGAAAATAAAGCACTTAAGGCAAGGCTTTATCAGGAATACGGGCAGCTTAGCCAGGTGACAGGTCTGTATAAGAATGCATTAAAATACAATGCAAAAGCCTTGTATTATACCAGGAGCTGCACACATGAAGATGAAAAGAGATATTTTTTAAGTAAGGTTTTTGCAAACAGGGCCGATTTTCTATACGAAACAAAAAAAATAGATTCATCCCTGATCTATTTTCATAAAGCGCTTACAATTGAAAATACCCCGTTGGTCAATAGTCTGATCGCAAAGCATCACCTGTATTATTCAGGAAATCTTGACTCTACAAAATTTTATATTGACAAGTCTCTAATGCTTATAAAGCAGGATACAGCATTACTGGATGCACAGGAGGGAATGGTGTATAGGATTGCGGGAGCTTATTATGGACAATTGGGGAACTATTCCGAATCCAGGGATTTTTACCAGAAAGCCCTCGATGTTTTCCTTAAGACCCATAGGGTGTATAATATTCCTTTTATCTATCAATCTATCGCAGAGGCTTATAAGGGAATGGGGGATGAAGAGAAGGAAACGGAATATGAAAATAAATATCTTGATGCAAAAGCAAAGCTTTCACAGGATCAGAATGAGACCGTCAATCTTCTGATCGATAAACTGTTAACTGAAAAAGAGGATGATATTGAAGGCTTTAAGATGAAGTTGTTTGTGGGAGTATCATTGCTCATATTGGTATTGGTAACTGTTTTTATCCTGAAATATAAAAAGCTGAAGAACAAAAAAAGTAAATTGAGAGAAGAGACGGCTATTTTGAAGAATCAGACTGAGCTTCTGACCAATGAGACCGAGGTTCTGGCCAGTAAGGTGAATGAAAGTTTCAGTGATCTTATCAGGCTGGCTAAAAGAAATGATTCTTCTTTTCTTGCCCGGTTTCAGGAAGTGTATCCGGACTTTATAGAGAAATTGCTGGATATCAATGGAGATCTTTCAGGGGCAGATTTGCAGTTGTGTGCCATGATCAAGCTGAACTTCAGCTCAAAAGAAATTGCTGCCTATATGTCTATTCTGCATAAATCTGCTCAGCAGAAAAAATACAGACTCCGTAAAAAGCTTAATGTACCCAGTGATCAGGATCTGTATACTTTCTTTCAGGGGCTGGATTCCTAACCTGTAATAGTATACTGGACGAGAACGGTGGCATTCACCCGGGCCTTATCAATGGCATTTCATCAATAACGGATTGATCTTGAATGGGGTCAATAAATAACAGCCTTAAAAAACTGTCCTGTTGCGGGATGGTTTTTTTATTGTTTGCTGCTTTTTATCATTTCATTTTTTTCAAATGGATTACGTTTCTCAGCTTTATGGGATATAATTTTAATATAATAGGTGTCTATTTATTTATTTTTTATACTACAATGCTTTTATTTTATTTGAATTTTCACTTGTGGTAGGTATTGTGTTTATATTTTTTATACTGTAGTGTCTGTTGTTTTTAAAATAATAGACTGATATTCAGGATGTTGTTATTTTCGAAGGATATTTGTAGTATGGTATTTTTTGGTTGTATTTCCTGGTCTCATTTAAATTTACTGTAGTGACAAACAAGTTTCAATATTGAATAGTAAACGTGATATGGAGGTGTGTTTGAAACTAAAAACGACAGATAACAAGTGAAACCAATATTAATATTACATTATGAGAACAAATTTATCAATGCTGTTTCTGGCATTATGTTCCTGCGGATTGTATTCCCAAGTTGGAATTAATACATCCGCTCCTGAATCGACATTAGATGTAAGGGCGAAAAATCATCTTGGAACTGTTACGGCAGAGGATGGGGTATTGGTCCCAAGAGTGAACGCTCTTTCTGTAAGTGGTTCTGTAAATGGTCAGCTGGTTTACCTGGTGGCTGATGCAGGAATATTCACAAAAGGATTTCATTACTGGGACGGAACGGTCTGGCAACCTCTTGCGGGAAGCGGAGGTGCTTCGGGTGACCCTTCAAAAGATGCCTGGGTTGACAATATAACCGATACCCGTGTAGAATTGGGCAGCAAATCGGACGGAACTGCCAGAACTGCAGGGACGGAATTTGTAGCTCAGGATGATGGGACTGTTGGAATTGGAACTCCAGTACCGGACGGTTCAGCAATGCTTGATGTCACAGCAACAGACAAAGGCTTTTTACCTCCGAGAGTTACTCTGACCAGTAAAACGATGCAGCTAAACGCTACTTCAGCAAATGCTACCGGCTTATGGGTATGGAATTTAGGTTCCGGCTCTCTTTCACAAGGGTACTACTATTGGAATGGATCAGAATGGAAGCTGGTAATGTCCACATCTTTTGAAGCCCCTTCTATTACAACGCTTAATTGTGGTTCGGCTGAAATGTATCCATCAAGCTATACTGCAGGTGTTCCATTCAACGGGACAATAAGAGTTCCATACGAAGGAGGAAATGGACGTCCCTATATTCCGGGCGGATCTATCACCGTGAATGGATTGACACTAACGCTTATAGAAGGTATCCTTGATTATGCCAGCGGCTATTTGTACTTCAAGGTACAAGGAACTCCTACGGTAAGCTCACCGGCAACGACAACGTTCCCGATTGATAGCAGTATCGTTCCGTTCTATACCGGTACATGTAATATCACAGTTGGAAATACGCTGGCCACGAATCTGGAAACATTTGCCATACTGGGGCCATTGGTGGCTACCAGTGAAGATGGCCGAAACGGATATGCGACAGTTATTACAACCAGGGATGGAAAGTACTCCGTACGTTGTTTCCTTCCAGATGGTACTGCTTTTTCGAATGCCAATCTTCAGATCAGAAACAATACTGCATCTCCTGTTGACATTATTTCCAATACCCATTATTTATGGGGTGGAGCTGGAGGAACCCAGAATAATCAGCTAAGACTGCCTGCGAATGTTTGGTCCGGTAATATGAATAACGGAGGATCCGGTCTTATAAATGCTACAGCACAAACTGCCGCAAACTTTCCTTACTGGGGAGACCCCGGTGTATATGCAGGATCTATGCCTGAACAGAGAATTTACAAATGGACAGAATTTACCCCTACAACAAAAGTTTTTTATACACTTGAATTCATGATGGGGACTAATAATCCAGGCGGTGCAGGTAATGTAACAAATTGTCCGGCAGGAACATGTGATGGCACAAAAATCTTTTTCAAAATCGATCAGATTACGGCATACTGATTCTAAAAACACAAGTTACATATCTGAGCTATTATTCTGTCCGGACCCCCGATATTATTCCCTCATATTGGATGAAAAGGACACTTAAACAGAAAACTAATCTTTACATAAATAAGTTAGAGTATTGTATGGTACTCTAACTTATTATTAAAAAATACTTGAAGAATGAATATGTTATATAAAGAAATTCATATAGGAGAAATGATCAGGAACAAAGTGAATGAAATGGAGGTGACGGTACACCACATTGCTGAGGTTTTCAGGATACCTGCTGCTGCTGTTTTAGAAACATTCGATAAGCCGGAAATTTCTACCGGGGAGCTTTTAAAATGGTCTAAACTTCTCAGGTATGATTTTTTCAGAATATACTCCCAACATTTGATTCTTTATACCCCGCAGTATCCAACCCCGGTCAAAAAGAAAACCCCTTCAAAATCAATGCAGTTCAGAAAAAATATTTATTCGGATGAGCTGATTGAGTTTATTCTGGAACTCATAAAGACCGGAAAAAAGACCAGACAACAGGTTGTGGACGACTACAGGATTCCCAAAACAACCCTTTATAAATGGATCACCAAACACCAGGTGACAGATTCTACAGACACCCACTCATCAAAATAAATAATATGGCAGAAGTAATAAGACCCAACTATAAAAGAATTTATATGGATATGCTGGATTGGAAATATCCGGATAAAAAAGAAATCTGTTCTGAAGTCTTAAAGAAAGGAAATCTGGAAGCTTTGGACGTTATCACCCTTAATAAAATGATTTTCGGACATACGGAAAGTAATCAGAGGCATAAATCATATGACAAAAGCTCCATTATTGAAATTTTGTCCTATCAGAAAAATAACCCCTGCAGTAATAAAGAACTGTCCCTGATCTTTAAGATCAGCAGAAATACCATTACAAAGTGGAAACGGATGTATTCATAATTGATAGTGCTTCAGATTAATAAAAATGTAAATGAGTCTCAGAATTTAATAATTCTGAGACTTTTTTATAGGTTAATGAATATATACTTTACCACTGACCTCCATTTTTAGGAGGCTGGTCAGGCGGCATGATCTCAGAGGCTGTATTTTCCGGTATCTGCTTTGTATACGGATAGACAGCAGCCAATATTAGAAGGAGAATTAATAAGGTGAAGACATTCATGGCTTTTAAATTTTATGTTTATGTAAAATTATCATTTTATCTGGTTGCTGGCAATGTGCTGACTTTCATAGCTTTTATAGAGAGAAGCATGAAATACTATATTAAATATTCGTATCTTTATAACTATATTTTTGAATACTGCATTTTTAAATGAGTTGTTGCAGTAAACAAGAACAAAAGAAATTCAGCGGATGAAACATAGTTCAAAAAGCAAGCAGGGTAAAAACTAAGAGTAATGCTATTGATCATCAAATTGTATAAAAATGACATCATTTCAATAATGGTGTCATTTGTTTTTTGAGAAGAGATGCTGAAATCCTGATGGGGCACTGTAATTTAGCAGAGGAAAATAAAAAAGAGACCCTATTTTGAATGTTTATACATGAAACAAGAGTCGGCCTCATGAGGCCGACTCTTATTCAAAATATATTAAAATTGTCGTGCTTTTCAGCTAATGTTTTGTCTATCTATTCATTCTGCTTGATTTGTGGGTTATTATTAATCTCTTTATTCGGTATCTGGAATCTGAATTTATCCGGTGTAAGATTAAACCTTCCGAAAGTATGGTTGGTGTCCGTATAGATTCTTTCCAGAGGAGTATTTAATCTTTTCATGTCAAACCATGCGTAGCCTTCTCCCCAGAGCTCTATTCTTTTTTGCAGAATGATCTCATTGATCAGGTCGTTTCCTGATTTTGTAGACAAAGTATAGGCATTATCTCTTTTGGAAGTGATGTCAAACAGGATCTGTCTGGCTTCAGCTTCTCTTCCCTGTCTGGCAAGGGCTTCAGCTTCTATATAATAGAGTGAGGAAGCTCTGATGTAGATATAATCACCTTCAAAAAGGGTAGGATCTTTAAACTTCCAGCTTACGTAAGCCGGATAATTTTTTGTTTTTCCGTTAAAAGTATACTGCGCATTCTGGCTGCCATTGAATACTTTTTTACGGTAATCCGTTTCCGGAATAGCTTCATACAGACGTTTGTCTATCAGCTTACGGATCTGTGCGGCACCGGCATAGCCTTCATTGGTATTATCAAACATTGAGAAGAAGGAAGCATAATAGTTTCCGATGCTCATCGTGGCAATGGTATTGTGGAAGCCCCATATCACTTCAGGATTATTGATATTGGAGAATCCGGTCGTGGTATACTCGTTTTCAGTCATCAGAGCGATCCCTTGTCTGCTCTCCTCAGCATACTTTCCGGCTTTTGCATAATCTCCCGTCTGCAAAAATACCTCTGCGGCAATGGCTTTAGCGGTTCTTTGATCGATCTGGGCTCTGGATGGACGCGCAAAGCTGTCCAGAAGTACGATAGACTCTTCAATATCTTTGATGATCTGCCCATAAACATCAGATACCGTAGATCTTGGAAGTCCCTGGCTCGGATTGCTGCTTGTAAGGACCAGAGGCAGCCCCGGATCAGATGGATGCCCTTTATAATCATTGGCATAGAACCGGATCAGATGAAAATAGGAATACGCTCTTAGCGCAAGCAGCTGTCCTTTGATTGCCTTGTTCTTTGCACTTGTATCATTCTGCAGATCGTCAAGCAGTTTATTGATGACGAATATTCTTGCATAAAAAGTAGTCCAGACGATCTCTGAAGCTATATTGCTGGCATTTGTCGCTTCATAATTATAGAACATGCCCAGATGCTGATTGGTAGACTGTATGACATCATTAGACATCAGATCCGCTCCTGCTTTTATACCCATGATACCGAAATCAGAGTGAGCAGTGGTCCCTCCGGCTCCGTTACTGCGGAAGTCCAGATAAATTCCACCTAATATCTTTTCAGGTTTTGACTGGTCTTCATTCAGTTGTTCTCCGGAGATGTCTCCTTCCGGCGAAGTGTTCAGATCACTGGCGCAGCTATTGGTAATAATACCTATTGCAATAGCGGCTATAAAATATTTTATTTTTTTCATTGTATTCTTTTAAAATGTTAATTTAAAGCCTAAAGAAACGCTTGATAACAACGAATATCTGTACGGATCAGATACTCCGGTCAGGGAAGCTCTCGGGTCATAACCTTTTCTTTTAGACCACAGATAAAGGTTGTTTCCAGTGAAATAGACTTTCAGGCCGGATAGCCCTGCCTGCTGTGCGAAAGCATCGGGCAACTGATAAGATAATGTTACATCCTGAAGGCTGATATAATCTGATTTGATCAGATAAAGGGTAGAATTTCCATTCTGATTCGTTGCGGTCAGGTCAACTCTTGGTAAAGCTGCGGTAGGATTTTCAGGAGTCCATGTCTTGTCCAGATCGGTTGAATAATTGGAACCATACGTATCTGAATGGAATAAGCTTCTGTAAATATCGTCATACCCATATCCGCCAAACTGATAGGCAAAATTAACGGCGAGATTGAACCTCTTATAGGTTACATCTGTCCCGAATCCACCATATACTTTCGGAATGGCTGATTTTCCGGTGTTGTAATCGGTAGCTTCCTTATAGTTATTGGTGACGATTCTCTCTTCCTGCTTTGTATCCGGGTTGATGATAGTGCGGTACCATAACGCATCTCCATTATCAGGATTTACCCCTGCGAATTCTTTAAGGTAATAGGTGTAGCGGTCTCCTCCTTCCGTAAGGATAAACAAACCTGTAACCAGACCTGTATTTCTTTGCTCGGCAGGTAATTTGGTAATCTTGTTTTTATAATGGGTCGCATTGGCGTAAATGCTCCACTGGAACTGCTCCGTTCGGAAAAGATCTACATTGATATTGGCCTGTATCCCTCGGTTGGTCATATCTCCAATGTTTCCGTATTTCACATAAGAACCCGCGTTGGATGGTGGGAGAGGCAGGGTGTAGATCATATCCGAAACTTTTCTTTCAAAATAATCGGCATTCAATGTGATTCTGTTACTCAAAAGAGACACTTCAAATCCGGCGTTCAGGTTTTTGGATGTTTCCCACTTCAGATCCTTGTTTCCCTGTTTCTTTAAAGATAGGACCGGTTTGTCATCCCCAAAATTATTGATCCCATAGATATCCTGGTAAGCATAATAATCTCTGTTGGAACCATCCAGAAGGATATTGTCATTTCCCTGCTGTCCATACGATACTTTTAACTTTAAAGCGCTGATCACGCTGTTGTCTCTAAGAAAGTCTTCTTTTGCGACGTTCCAGGCTGCTCCCAATCCGTAAAAATTCCCCCATCTGCTTTCCGGAGAAAATACTGAAGAACCGTCTCTTCGGATATTGGCATTAAAGAAATATTTCCCGTCATAATTATAAAGCAATCTTGAGAAATATCCTTCTACAGCATATTCATATCCGTTTCCTGACAGATCTGTTATCTTTACCGCATTATCAAAAGACTGTGAGTTGGGTAGCAAAAGCTGTTGCTTTGAACCGGAGAAGCCTTCATTTTTTATTTTGTTTAATTCATGGCCCACAAGAAGATTGAAATTATGCTTATCCAGTTTTTTCTGATAGGTAAGCAATTGCTGATGGTTCAGCGTATATTTGAATACGGAGGCCTGTGAAATTGTTCCGCCAACGGAAGATGAGGTTCCTCCTTCCGTATTCCCGAACTGAAGATTTTTTACATTTTCAAGGTAGGCTCCGAAATTATAGGTGAAGTCTAATCCTTTAATGATCTCATAATTTAATCCGAGATTAAGGTTGGTAATATTACTTACGGTCTGGGATTTATCCTTCTGGAGATTACCTACCGGATTTTCAAAAACCGCATAAGATCTGGTTGCCCCATTGGGACCTTGCCCGTCCCCATAATCATACAGGGCATTTCCATGAATATCATAAAGCCTCTGGTAATTATCATCTCTGAGAAAGACAGGATAAAAAGGAGATATGTTTCTGGCAAACTGGAAAGGATTGGAAAAGCCTCCGGTTTCCCCGAAATCCTGCTTGCTGTAAGTATAAGACAAAGCACTGGTCAGTTTTAGTTTTGAAGTAATGGAATAGTCTACATTTGATCTTATCCCGAATCTTTCAAATCCTGAAGAGATAAGATATCCTTTGTCATCCAGGTAATTAAGAGAGGTGTAAGATTTTACCTGATCACCGTTGGCATTGATCCCGACAGTTGCTTCTCTTCTCAATGCCGGTCTGAAAAGAAGTTTTTTCCAATTGTCCTGATATAGAAGCTGTGCCTCAGGATTGAAAGAACCGTCTTTGCCGATCAGCTGGCTGAAAGGTACATTATAGGCATTATATCCCAGTTTGTTCAATGCAGCAAGTCCCACATCATGAGGTGTAGCCCCGGAGGGAACAGCTCCCGGCTGTTTTAATCTCGCGATTTCCCCGATTCTTCCCCTGTTGTAGAAGGCCGTATAATAATCCTGTGGAGACGTATACACCGAATAATCCTGAATAGACCTGAAATTGACTCCGGTTCTGATATCAGCCTCAATGCTCAGTCCCTTATTTTTACCGCGTTTGGTATTTACAATGATGACACCATTGGCCCCTCTGGAACCATATAGCGCGTTGGAAGAGGCATCTTCAAGAAAAGAAATGCTCTCGATATCCGAAGCCGCAATACTGTTCAGGTTTCCGCTGTAGGGGATGCCATCCAATACGATCAACGGATCGCTGGAAGCGTTGATGGAACCTATTCCCCTCATTCTGATGGTGGGCTGGGAGCCGGGTTGCCCGGATGAGATCACCTGTACCCCTGCGACCTTACCTCCAATTCCCTGAAGGATATTTCCGTTCTGAAGGTTAGACAGGTCCTTTGCTTTCAGAGATTGTACGGACCCGGTTATTTCTTCTTTTTTCTGTTTCCCGAAGGCTACGACGACCACTTCCTTGATGGAGGTCTCCTTGGAAAGACTGTCTTTGGTTTGTGCAAAGGCATACTGTGCGGATAGGACCACGGCCAATACACCAATTTTGCATTGTTTTTTTCTCATTATATTAATCTTAGGTTTAAAATTGAATGTGTGTATTACTGCCGGTCTCTTCGGATAAGAAAAATAATTTCCTGCCTCCTTTTTTCAGGGAGGTTATGAGAGATGTTAAAAGTTTACAGGAGAAGTATCCGGATTAAAGAAGCTTTAAAATAATCGCTTTAATTCCTACAGTAATGGATGTATTTCTTTGGAAATTATGGCATCATCATTTTGCACATCATATCAAAACACATTTCTTTAGAAATAAAATTGTGCTGTGAATGGGCAGGTACCGTAGAACACTTATGTTGAACAGATACTAAAGCCGTAATTGTGCATAGGTAAGAATCAAAGTTGTTCTTATTCATGAGAATAAAGTTTATATTTTTTTAACTGGTTCAAAATTATTTAATAATTCATAAAACTTTGTTAAAAGAGCATATGAGATATATCATATAAGTCTACTAATTTAGTAGGATAATAGATTATGATATCTTATTTTGAATTTAATATATTGTATATCAGTATTTTATTATGTTTTGTAGAAAAAGAAAAGATAGTACAGGAGATCTTTCTTTTGTTGTGAATAAAGGTTAATAATAAAAGTCTATTGTTTTTGTAGACTTTTTGCTTATTTTATGCGCAAACAGGGTTCTGTTTTTAATTAGAGTCATAGAGCCTGTTTAAATTTGTATTAAAATATTATTTCTTGCTGATTTGATTTACGAATAATGATCTGATGAATCAGCAAAATCAGCGGGAAAATAAAAAAATAAAGCGTTAAATTAATGAGACAAAATGATTAGCCATTAAATTTAAACAGGCTCATAAGAATGTGAATATTGTTTGCATAAAAGTATGGTATACAATGAAATTGTTGAATTAAAGTGTGGTAAGAATAATATTTTCAACAAAAGTTTTATTTTATTTGCTGAAAAACAAAGGAATTTATCTGTGTATCTGTGATCTTCTTAGATTTGCTGTTCTTTTACCAGAAAATTAATTATATTTTTGAAAATAATTTACCCACGAACTGTTTGAGTTCGTGTAAAAGACCCATATGACGATGAGAAAATACCTTACTTATATATTGCTTTTAGGATCCCCATGGTTTAACTGTCAGAATAATGGCATTCAGAATTCTGATTATCAAAAGAACTGGACAGTACTGGAAAAGGAAAATGAAGCGCTGGCTTTTGATGCTGATATCAGATTATCTGATGCTGAACAGGCATTGGATAAAAAAATGTTCGGGTTACGGAAGCAATTCATTACTGATGCGGAAAAACAAAAGATCCCTTTATATAACCGCTCTTTCAGTGAAATAAAGCCGATGATAGAAAGCAGTAAATTGTTTGAAGTCATTCGGTCAATGCCTAAAGGAGGGTTATTACATACTCACAGTGGAGGGGTAACAGATGTGAAATGGATAATTGCAGCGGCAAGAAAATATAAAGAATGCTATGTCTACGATCAGAAGGATAATGACTCATTCATTTTCGGGCAGCTGGCTTTTTTTGAAAAAGGAAAAGTTCCAAAAGGATTCGTCAGCCTTGATCAGAAGCTGATCTCCAATCCTGGATTTGAAAAAGAATTACAGGAACTTCTTACCCTGAAGCGGGACAACCTTTGCACTTACACCGACTATTGGACTGAATTTGAGAAGCGTTTTAAGCGTATTAATCTGTTATTGCCTTATCGCCCTTTTTTCAAGGACTATTACTTAAAAGGCTTCCAGGATCTGGCGAAAGATAAAGTACAGCATGTGGAAATCAGATTTATCTTTGAAGAGCTTTATGATTTTCAGCATGGGAAGTACCCATTAAAGACTGCGATTACTGATTTGCAGGATATTATTAAGCAAATGCATCGATCCAATCCCCGGTTCACTCTGAAATTAATTTATTCAAGCTTTAAGTTTTATGATCAGAAAGAGATTGAAAAGCAGCTTGAGGCCGCTTTTGGACTCAAAAAAGAATTCCCGGATATGATTTCCGGTTTTGATCTTGTTGCAGATGAGGCAGCCGGAAACAGTATTAATTATTTCCAGGGAAATTGGGTGAAACTGAATGAGCTTTCTAAAAAATACGGGGTGGAAATGCCTCTTTTTCTTCATGCCGGTGAAAGCAATTCTGTCTTTAATAAAAATGTCCTGGATATTGCGTTACTGAACAATCAAAGGATCGGTCACGGTCTGAATCTGATCTATTTTCCCAAAACAATGGAACTGATCAGAAAACAGAATAAATTGGTTGAGGTAAGCCCTATCAGCAATCAGATCTTAGGATATGTCAGTGACCTGAGGAATCATCCCGCACGAGTTTTGTTAAGTAACGGAATACAATGTTCTATTAGCAGTGATGACCCTTCCGTCTATGGATACGAAGGTCTTAGCTATGATTTCTGGATGGCTTTTGTGTATTGGGATCTGGATGTAAAAGCTTTGAAAAAACTGGTTTTCAATTCAGTCAGTTATTCCTCTTTGAATGAAAATGAAAAGAAACAGGCCGTAGAATATCTGAACAAACAGTGGGATGATTTTATTCAGAAGGCTAATCAGGAACTAAATTAGCTTAAGTAAACATAAAATAAACGCTTTATTTATAGCCGTAAATGCACGAATTTTTCCATTTATTCGTGCATTTGTAGTGGAAAAATTTCAGAAACCGGAATCTTAATTCCCGATACAATCTCTACCGTCATCTGAAATACTTTGGCCTTTATTGTTGTAGATTTGATATCATCCACATGCTTCCAGGCTTTGTCGTCAGTCACGCCAACAAATTCATTCTCCTCTGATTTTACCAGAAGTCGCATTTTGTCATCATGAGCCGGTGAAGAACCTCCAAAATCCAAAACAGAGATTCTGTTACAACTTACCTTAATTGAGATACTTTGATCATCCGTATTCTTCTGAACTTTGTCGTACAAAACAACAGAATATGAATACATTTAAAATATTAGTTACAGCTGCCGGTCTTGCTGTTTATTTCAATGGAATGGCAGCGGTTGGTGGGAGTTCTTTTACAGGTCAGCATTTATTGGGTTCCGATATAACAACTGCAAACAATAAAAATCACATTATAATGGATACGATCAAACCTGATCAGTCAGTAATTGACCTTGCAGGTCATAAAGTTCCTGTTTTAAAAGACGGGCTTTACGATAGGTTTCGTTCAAACCCGCCTTTGTCAGTTATTGAAAACGAGGCTCCGGAGATTGACCTGAGCTGGTTCAAAACTATTCAGAAACAGAAAAAAGAGGTAGGATTTACAACCTATTCGCCAAACTTTTATTACAGCAACAGCAGCATTACAGCTATTTATACGGCTGATATGAAAACGTTGAAAACGCTGATTCCGGAAGAAGTCCGTGATGTTGTAAAACCTATCTCTATTACTCCCGGGCGTGGATTGGTAGCGATTACAGCCTATGCTTATCATTATTGTGACAACGATTCGTACAATGAATTATCCGTTTCTATTGTAACGACTAAGCCCAATTCGGGAAACTGGGGGATATTTTCTTTGATGGGTGAAGTGAAGAATAAAAATCTTTGGGGATATGTTCTGAAACTTCCGGTAGATACGGAGCTGGCAAGGGTACGTGGAGTAGTGGGCTACAATTTGCCGAAATGGCTGATTCCGATTACTTACGATGATAAAGGAAATTCAATGACCTTTAATTTCTACGATGAATCCGGAAAAATGGATTTTTCAATCCAGGGGAAAAAACTCGATGTCGCAGATACTAAGCCTGAGATTGTTCGTTCCAATTTTATCAATCTGGATGCAAAAGGAAAACTGACACATGGTTACACAGATGTAAGAGCGCTGAAAAAAGCAAGCAGTAAAAAGAAAGAAGATCTTCAGCTTCAGCTTACCAATGGCCCGCTATCTGCATTTATCAAATCATTGGATCTGGGAAAACTGATCCGCTACGATTACCAGCCTGAATTTCAGGCAGCACTGTACACCCCTGATTGGGTAGAGGACACAAAAAAATAATAGCTTCAACCTTTTAAAGATAAAAAAATGGATTTCGCTACGATATTTCGGTCACAAAAAGAATTTTTTAATTCTCATCAAACAAAGGATATTGCTTTTCGGAAGGAAACCTTGTTGAAGCTGAAGAACCTTTTACAATCGAATGAGGAAAGACTTTACGAAGCGATTTATAAAGATTTCCGCAAAGGAAAATTTGATACCTTTCTCACTGAATTGAATCTGGTGTACAATGAAATAGATTTTTTCCTGAAGAATCTGGATAAGCTCAGCAAACCTAAAAAGGTAAAAACAGCACTCAACCTGCAGCCCGGAAAAAGCCATATTCACTATGATCCATTGGGAGTAACTTTAATCATCGGTGCCTGGAACTATCCCTACCAGCTGACACTGAGCCCCATGGTAAGTGCCATTGCAGCGGGAAATACCTGTATTGTAAAGCCCAGTGAACTGCCTGAAAATACCATGCATCTTTTGGCAGAGCTTATCAACAGCAATTTTCCGTGGAATTATCTGTACGTAGTGGAAGGTGGTATTCCTGAAACAACAGAACTTCTGAGCCTCCGTTTTGATAAGATATTTTTCACAGGAAGCCCTAAAGTAGGAAAGATCGTCTATGAAGCAGCTGCAAAGAACCTGGTTCCGGTTACCCTGGAACTTGGAGGTAAATCTCCTGCGATCGTTACTGAAACTGCGGATCTGGAAGTTGCCGTCAAACGCCTTGTCTGGGGGAAATTTTTGAATGGCGGACAAACCTGTATTGCTCCGGATTACCTGCTGGTAGAAGAATCGGTGAAACCCAAACTCTTACAGCTGATGAAAGAGAAACTGGATGAGATCAATTATTCAGATGGTGCGGAACATTACACAAGTATTATTAACAGAAGAAACTTTGACCGTGTCCTTGGCCTTATTGATGAGCCTAAAATAGTATATGGTGGAAAATATAATGCTCACACACTTTACATAGAGCCAACGATCATGGATAATGTGACCTGGGAAGATCCTGTGATGCAGGAAGAAATTTTTGGCCCCGTTTTTCCTGTTATTTCCTATACGGATTACAATGATATGCTATGTAAAATAATAGATGGAGAGAAACCGCTGGCAGCATATCTGTTTACAAAAAATGAAGAAGAAAAAGAACAGCTTTTAAGAGAGGTTTCTTTTGGCGGAGGATGTATCAATGACACCCTGATGCACATTACCAGTGACTCTCTGCCTTTTGGAGGAATAGGGAACTCAGGGATCGGGAATTATCATGGAGAATTCGGCTTTCTTACGTTTTCGCACCAGAAATCAGTAATTGAAAAAGCGAACTGGGGGGAGCCGGACTGGAAGTATCCGCCTTATACGGATAAAAAAATGCACTGGCTGAAAAAGGTAATGTAAACCTTGTGAATTAAGAGATTAAGGGATTAAGAAATTTAGAGTTTTTTAATGGTCGATCATTTAAAAATAAAATAATATGCAAACAATATTAGGAGCCAATGGACAGATTGGCGAAGAGCTTGCAAAAGAGCTAAAAAGAAATTTTACTTCAGATATTCGTATTGTCAGCAGAGATGCCCGAAAAGTAAATGATACGGACGAAGTGTTCTCAGCGGATTTGTCAATCCGTGAAAAGGCTGTTGAAGCTGTAAAAGGCAGTGAGATCGCCTATTTCACATTAGGTCTTCCGATCAGTTCTGACCTCTGGGAGAAGCAGTTTCCGCTTATTCTCCGTAATGTGATCGATGCCTGTAAGATGAATGGAACGAAACTGGTGTTCTTTGACAATACTTATATGTATCCGCAAGATGACCGTGCCCTGACTGAAAATACAATATTTGCTCCGGTAGGCAGAAAAGGGAAGGTAAGAAGAGAAATGGCAGAAATGATTCTGAAAGAAATGCAGTCTGGTGAGCTGGAAGCGGTTATCTGCCGTGCCCCTGAATTTTACGGACCGGGTAAGACCCAGAGCATTACCAATACATTGGTCTTTAACAACATAAAGGAAGGCAAAAAGCTGAAGGTTCCTTTGAGTGCTCATAAGAAAAGAAGTCTGATCTGGACTCCTGATGCCAGCCGGGCAACCGCACTGATCGGAAATACACCTGATGCTTTCGGGCAGACCTGGCATCTTCCGGTTGATAAAAGTCATCCTACGTATCAGGAGTTTATCAGAATAGCTTCCGGAATTTATGGCAAAGATCTGAAATATTCGGTTGTTCCTAAATTTTTCTTTATGATAGGCGCATTATTTAATCAACGGGTAAAAGAACTGCTGGAGCTGCTTCCAAGATATGAATACGATAATATATTTGACGATTCCAGGTTCAGAAAAAGATTTCCTGAGTTTCAGGTGACCACCTACAAACAGGGAATTGGGCAGATCAAAAATGAGCAGCTTTCAGGGAAAAAATAAAATCGCTACCTTAGAATTGATTACAAGTAGTCTTACAGAAGACTTTGGTCAATGAATATTTTAGCGTTTTACTAACCCATAAGGCTATGTCCCTATGTGGTTTATAAAAAATGTATAAATCTGAAAATCAACTTATGAAAACGCCGATAAAAATTTCATCAATAAGCGCGATGCATCAGGCCCTGGGATTGAAAAGACCGTCAAATCCACTGATCAGTGTTTTCAGTTTTGATGATGTGAAACTGGAACCGGAAACCATTCTCAGCGCGATAATAACTGACTTTTATGTTGTTGCCCTGAAGAAGGATTGTGCCGGAGGAAAGTGCAGGTACGGCCAGCAGTATTATGATTTTGATGATGGGATCATGTATTTTATTGCCCCGCATCAGGTACTGCAGTTTGAAGATATACTTCTGAACGGGGTAAAAGGATTTGTTTTGGTGGTTCATCCCGATTTTTTTCAAAGCTATCCTTTGGCATCAAAGGTTAAGAGTTACGGATACTTTTCCTATGCAACGAATGAAGCATTACATCTTTCCGAAAAGGAAGAAAAATCCATTATGGATATTATAAACAATATAGGTCAGGAAATCGATGCCAATATGGATTCCTTTACACAGGATCTGCTGGTCTCTAATCTTGATCTCTTATTGAAGTATTGTGACCGTTTTTATAACCGTCAGTTCCTGACCAGAAAAAAAGTCAATAACGATTTACTTTCAAAGCTGGAATATTTGCTGGATGATTATTTTAATAATGATAAACTAATCCTCAATGGTATTCCTACCGTTCACTTTATCGCCGAGCAATTGAATTTGAGTGCCAATTACCTGAGTGATATGCTTCGGGTACAGACGGGGCAGACTACACAGCAGCATATCCAGAGCCGGTTGATCGATAAGGCTAAAGAGATGCTCTCCACTACGGAAATGTCAGTTTCTGAAATTGCTTACCATCTGGGCTTTGAACATCCGCAGTCTTTTCACCGTCTGTTTAAAAGCCGTACCTCTGTTTCACCATTAGAATTCAGGGCCTCTTTTCATTAAAGCTTTTAATATCAGCCATACATTGAAGATTTGGCAAGGTCGCAAGTAAAATAATATTGGAACATTCAGAGATTGGGTTACAATTTTCCTTGATTCAGCTACTCTGTTTTTAGTGTTTCTCCCGAACTTTGAAGTACAAAACAGTATTGATATGAGCGCTTTAAAGATCCTGATTATCGTAACCAATGTAGGTATATATGCCAATGGACACCTGAAGACCGGTTTATGGCTGAGTGAGCTTACGCATATCTACCATGCAGCAAAAGAAAAAGGATATGATATAACCATTGCAAGTCCCGGCGGTGGTCATGTGCCGGTAGATCCGGAAAGCCTCAGATATTTTACACTCGACAGAATTTCCACCATATACTGGAACGACATCTCTTTTCGTGAATTATTGAATAACAGTTGCCGATTGTCAGAAGTTGCCGATCAGCAATATGATCTGATTTATCTGGCTGGCGGACATGGGACGATGTATGATTTTCCTGATGATATGGCTATGCAGCAGATGATCAAAAAGCAATATGAAAGCGGGAAAATGGTGGCTGCTATTTGTCATGGTGTCGGCGGATTGCTGAATGTGAGACTTTCCAATGGAGCGTATCTGATCAAAGGAAGGTCAATGATCGGTTTTGACTGGTTTGAAGAAACCCTTGCAAGGCGAAAAAATGAAGTGCCTTTCAATCTGGAGGCTGCCATTAGAGAGCGTGGTGCTGATCTGAAGAAAGCCTTTATACCTATGACTTCCAATGTTGTCGTAGATGGTCATCTTATTACAGGGCAAAACCCATTCAGCTCAAAAGAAATGGCTAAAGTTGTTATGAGACAGCTTGAGAAACTATAAATTCAAATAACTTTTTTAAAGCTTATTATTCCACTTATACATTAATCATTAAAATCTTAATTATGTCACAATCAGTTCAGGGTGAAAAAGACCCGCAAATTCTGGTTCAGATCAGAGAATTTTTAGATGCGCTCAATAATAGCGGCGGAAAACCATTAGAAACCCTGACACCGCAGGAAGCAAGGCAGGTACTGGTAGATGCACAAAAATCAGTTGAGGTCGACTATTCCGGCATCACTGAAACGGAAAGGGAGATAACACAGGATGGAATTACGGTAAATATCCATATCATAAAACCTGCAAATGCCGCTTCTGAGAATCTTCCGGTATTTATGTTTACCCACGGTGGCGGCTGGGTACTGGGCGATTATCCTACCCATAGAAGATTGGTAAGGGATTTGGTCGTAAATAGTGGTGCGGCAGCTGTTTTTACAGATTATACACCATCTCCTGAAGCACAATATCCGGTTGCCATCAATCAGATATACGCTGCTACAAAGTGGGTAGCTGAACATGGAAAGGAAATAGGAGTGGATGGTTCCAATCTGGCTGTTGCAGGAAACAGTGTCGGTGGAAATATGACTGCTGTAATTTGCCTGATGGCAAAAGACAAAGGAGGTCCGCGCATTAAGTTCCAATTGCTGCTGTGGCCTGTGACAGATGCTGATTTCTCACGTGATTCCTGGCAAAAATATGGTGAAGGACGATTCCTGACCGCTCCTTTGATGAAGTGGATGTGGGATAATTATTTGCCGGATACTGAAAAAAGAAAAGAGTATTATGCAACTCCTTTCAGCGCTACCACAGATCAGCTGAAAGACCTTCCTCCTGCGCTGGTTCAATTGGCGGAAAACGACATTCTTTTTGATGAAGGATTAGCCTATGCGAGGAAGTTGGATGAAGCGGGAGTTCCTACCACCATTCAGACGTATAATGGATTTATCCATGACTACGGCTTATTAAATCCATTGGATCATATAGAAGCTGTGAAGTTTTCTACGGAACAGGGTGCGCTGGCTCTTAAAAAGGCTTTGTTTGGTAAAAATTAACTATTTAAAGCATCATTTGATAACCTGACAAAATATAAAAGGGTGAATGGCTGAAGTACATTCACCCTTTTTGTCGATTTTATACAAGCTAATAATAAGGCAGTTAAATTGTCATATTCTTTCTTCTATTCAAAAGTTACAGATATACTTTCTTTTGTATGGTATTGTTAGATTTTTTATTATTGTATTTGAAATTTTGTAAAATTTGATTGTAAATTGTAACAATTGTACAAATAATAGAGACCAATGTTTGGAATGTAATGATAAAATAAACAAATAATTAATTTTAATCAAAATGCAGCAATCTTATGATTTATCCATTGCCAGGAATAAGCTTATAAAGAATTATCTTATTGTAATACAAATAGCTCTGTTTTGTTTTATTATGGCTAATATTTTTATAGTCGTAAATTTTATGTCAATAGCACTATTGACATTATTAATGTTGTTTTTCTCGTTTATTACTTTTTTTGATTTTTATAAGAAAACATCAGTCCAGTATATATGTATACTCCTTCTTATTTTTATTGTATGTTATTTTGGACTGAATAGGAGGCTCAGGTATTGTAATATTTTTTATGTAAATATTATTTTGGCCATAATTTTTATTTTTGATTTCAAAAAGGATCTATTTAAAATCTGCACGTTATTCTTATTTATTATTGTAGGGGCGGGTTTGAATATCTTTACGGATTGGTTCCATTCCGGAATGTTGGTTACTCAGAAACAATATACTGCTCTGTTTACTATGGCGGTTATCCTGTTCTTTCTTTTTTTTGTTGTAGATATAATATTTATAATGAGAAAAAAGAGGATGCTGGATTGGTATGAATATGAGTATAGGTATGGGAAAAATGGTAATGAAGATCAGATTTCAGGACGTGATAGTGTAAGCATTGAAGATATTAATCTATTGAAATCCGAGCTTTATGAAGATTATAAAGGATTCTTAATTCACTTTCAGGCTCTATTCCCAATCTTTTATATGAAACTAAAAAAACTGGAAAATGCCAGTGCTGCAGATCTGGAAATCTTATCTTTAATAAAATTGAATTATACAACCAATGAGATCGCGCAGATAACAAACTCCACGATAAAGTCTGTGGAATCTAAAAAGTATCGGATAAGAAAGAAATTCAACCTGTCTGGTACACAAGATTTATATATTTGGGTAGATAGCTTATAAAATGTTCAATAGAGTGTATAGGTAATAGAAGATGAGGGCTGTAGTATTATAATGATGCAGCTGATATCTCTATTGTCTTTCCTAAAAAGAAATTTTTTAACCGTAGCTGGCTTTCTGGCCATCTTTCAAAGTAATACAGCTTTTTTGTTCCGGGATTAGTCCGTGGAATAAATAGCTCTTATTCTCTTCCCAATAGCTTCTTAGCTCAGTATATTACATTTCCATAAGAGCTTTTACACTATAGCGTACAATATGTTTTCTTATATCTAATCATTCAAAATCCAAAATCTTCACAGATTAATACCCAGTGAGTGGTATTGAGGGGTTTTTTTAATGTGATTGAGGGATTTTAAGAGTAACATGACTTTTATTATTTCCAATTTTGCCAAATAATTCAAAAAATAAAATCTGTTTTGTCACTGGCTTATAATAAAAATTAGCGGATAGAGTGCTTTTTAAATTTTTGCAAATCAAACTAGCCGGTTAAAAAAAACTGGTCTGCTTATGAAATTTAAATCTATACGTAAAATGAACTGAAGGGAAATAAATTAATATAAAGTAATGATGATGTACCGGGTAATGGTGATCGCTTTTCATGCGCAATTAGGGTTATTTAGTTTAGCCTTACCCGGTTTTAATAGCTTCTGAATTATTTTTGGAAAGGTTGGAATATTAGATCTCCATCATAAAATTAGCTTTTATTTAAAAAAAACATATAAAATTATTTGTCATGAAAAAATTAACAATTATTTTAAATCTACTATTAATATCTTTTACAAGCTGTGAAAAAAGCCTCGGTCAGGAAGATCAGTCTGCTTTACTGGCTGCAACGGATCGGGCTGACAATATTATACAGATACCAGCATCCGTTAGCAGTAGTGAAACAATGTGTATTGTAATACGGCATGCTGAAAAAGAAAATGCAGGTTCTGATCCTAATCTTAGCAGCGAGGGTAAACTTAGAGCAGAAGAACTGAAAAACCTGTTGAAAGAAGTTGATGTTAATACCATTTATACTACCGCATTCAAACGTACCCGGCAAACAGCTGTTCCTTTAGCTGATGATAAGGGGATAACTATTACAGAATATGATGCTTATCAGCCTGTTAAAAAATTTGCGGAGAATGTTCTTCTTTCAAACCGTGGCAAAATAGTTGTTATAGTCGGACACTCCGATACCGTTCCGGAAATTGTAAAGGCGCTCAGTAACAATACATCCACCCATGTGAGTATTAGTGACAGTCAATATGATAACTTATTTATTGTTAACAATTCTGGTACCGGAACTGCTTCTGTTATCCATAAAAAATATGGTAAGAGTACCCCATAAGGTAGTAGTGAAAGCAGATCTTACACTGTTTGATTTTTTTGAATGATTAATGTGGAAAGTAGCGATTGGATTATTGCTTCTTTCAATAAAGTGGGTTCTGATGTATATAAACCGGATATTTATTGTTATACTTTTTTTAATCTATAGTGTACTTCTAATAACAATAATATCCGGTTTTGCTTTCAAAGTTATTTACATTTAATTGAGAGGATTACTAATCGGGATATAAATAAACTATTTATGGGCTAAATGAGGCAGGGACCGGTTATTAGAATGACCGGATTTTTTTGACACTGAACTTTTAAATTTTCATGAATTGTCTTAGTAATACACATAAATTCTGCAAGACGAGGGGTTTTGAGGGGTGTTTTATTATTAATAAGGGAATTTAAGGGTAATTATTTTTCAGCCTGTTACATCTTTGCCAATAAAAACACAAACAATATTCAGATGGATAGTTCCGGGCAAAGCATCGCCTTTCGTTTTTTCTATGCCATAGGCTTGGAATAAATGCAACTATACCTGTCGCTGCAAATAGTATTCATATCTGTTTTGACTCTCACTTACAAGGCATAGACGGATATGATTAGACATTAAAGCATCTTGTTTCACATGAAATGTTATTTAAAACAGAATCACCTTATCAGAGCAGCATTATACTATATGTTTGGAAGGGATCTTCTTCCCTGCAAAATGGGGAAAATCTAAAATGGAACTCCTGTTATTAAAGGTTCACAAAAATAAAAAGAATATAAATTAAAATAAAGATGAAAAAAATATTGGATATTAAAAAAGCAGTTATGCTTTCAACACTTGTATTCTCAGGACTCACTTTCGGTCAGGTGGGGATCAATACTCCTTCACCTGAAGCAACTCTAGATATTAGAGCCAGAAATCATACAGGATCTGCACCAGGTGCGGTGACTGCTACCGATGGAGTGCTCGTGCCCCGGGTTACAGATCTTGCCACCAACGGTACTGTGAACGGACAATTGGTATATCTTGTAGCGGATGCGGGGAGTTTTACCAGGGGATTTTATTATTGGAATGGTATTGCGTGGACAGGCTTTTCAGCAAGTAACACTAATAATGGAGTTTGGAGCAATGATGCTGCTAATACTATGACAAAATTAAGAACAAAATCAGATGGAATATCTGCCAGAAATGCAGGAACGGAATTCGTAGCTAAAGATAATGGAGTGGTAGGAATAGGAACAGCATCTCCCAATCCCTATTCAAGACTTGAGATTGCTTCTACCGATCAGGGGATTCTCATACCAAGACTTAACCTGACTTCTGCAACGATGGATCTGAATCCCGACGGAGACAATAATGTTTCAAATCAGCCCGCGGGCTTATTGGTATACAATACCGGGGAAGCTTTGGATAAAGGTATATATTTTTGGGATGGTTCGAGCTGGGTGCTTTCCGGCAAAAAAACAGGAATGGCAGAATTTTCTGATTGTAGCGCTATAAAAGTATCAGGGGTTTATATGACAGAAAGTACTGTGAGTAACCAGGTGGTGAAAATAAATGTTCCCGTTAAAGTAACGGCTTTGGGGGATTATAATTATACATGTCTTGTAAATGGGGTTACATTTGCCGCTACAGGAAGTTTTACAGGTTTAGGATCACAGACGGTAACATTAGTTCCTGTATCCGGATCTCCTGCCAATACCTCGGGCTCTTATCCTGCCTTAATAACAATTGCCCCTACGAAAAATGGAGGACCAGCTGGCACTACATGCGGAAATATAAAGGTGTCCTTTTTGGCAAGATCAGGAGCTAGAATGAAAATTGTGTACTTTCCAGGAAAATATAATTCTACATTAAAACCAACAACTTTTTATAGTGAAGCTTCGGCATCTACGAAAACCGGCCAATGGTTAAAGGGGGAGACAATTTACAATTATAATGATATATCTCCAGCGCATTCAGCTCTTTATTATTCGGGTACAGCTGGTATTGACCTTGTTGAATTGAGTGCTACTATTGGTCCGGCAGCTCTTCAGGATTCTCTTAATACTGCTTCAATAGTCTATGTTGGTGGCGAAGTTTCACTGAGTAGTTCTGTGTCCAGTCTTATTGAGCAATGGAACAAAGCAGGAAAAGGTTTCTTTATCACAATGAATGATACACCAAATGTTAATGTTATTTGTGATAATCTGGGATATTACCTTGAAAAAGGATCGGCTGTTGCAAGCCAGCTAACCAATACGGCCAGTTATCCGCAATTATTTAGTAGAACGGCTCCTTATGATGCTCCTTATGCACTTACAGACGGATTATCAGTAAGGTACCAGGGAGATGATGCAGCTTATATAACATCAAATAGAGGATCTGAATTTTTAATATCAAGCTCTGGCGCTAAAAGAAATACAGGATATATAGATCTTTCAGGGAGCGCCTTTATTATAGGAGATAAATTTGGTTATAATAGCGAAGCAATGGATAATGTTCAAAAAGTTCTTATCAATCTTTTTGCATATATGCTAAAAAATGCACCAGTTTACACTGCAAATTAGTTAAAAAAAATTAAGAATATTTCAGGGTATTTTATCAGTACCCTGAAATTCAAGAAAGGATCTATTTTAAGCCATTGTTGGGAAGAGTAAGTTGATGAATTTTTTAAATATGAAATATAAACGTCAAAATGATTTAAACACAAATGATGAACCCTCCTGTATACAATGCAAGAGGGTTTTGTTTATAAATAAAATACAAAAGTTGAGAGAAAATATAAGCCGAAAATATTAATAGGGAAGTCAGAATAATAAAAGCCAATCTTAAAGTTAAATCATATAATGTATAAAATTACACAGATTTTTTTACTGAAGCAAAAGCTCTTACCGGAAATGTTCCTACTCCTTTAAACTTGGGTGGTGCAGCTGTAAAGGTGAAATTTTCACCCGGCAAAAGATGTAAGTTGCATAAGTGCTCAACAATCAGAATTTCTGAGCCCAGCAATAGGGAATGAACGGGCCTTGTCCTGCCGGTTGTATTATCGATATTATGAGAGTCAATGCCTACCAGCCGGACAGAGCAGCTTTTCAGATATTCTGCGGCCCCTTCTGTCAGGTAAGGATGATTTTCATAGTACAGCTCGGTATTCCAGTGCTTGTCCCATCCGGTGTGAATGAGTACAGCCCTGTTCCTGATTTCCCTGTTTTTAATATGCTCTTCCGTGATCTCCAGCGTTTCTGAAAACGGAACCCGGATCACAACAGCATCCAGTTCCGCAAAGTGGGCCAGAGATATTTCGGACATATCCTTTCCATGTTCAAACCGGTGAAACGGACAGTCAATGTAGGTTCCCGTATTGGTTACCATTTCAATTTTTCCGATCTGGAATTCCGTTCCCTGCTCATAGAACTGTTTTGAGCTTTCTCTGGATAGATAATCGCATATGATTGGAGCAGGGAGACCTTTGTAGGTTACAAGTCCGTTTTCAATGGTATGGCTGAGGTCAATGAGTAATTCCGTTGTAATACCGGGATTGAAAGGCTTCCGCTTGTGTTGTTCTGTTAAGATTTCTTTGTTAAGGATATTTACTTTTCCGGCCATCAGCAACTGTAAATCTTCAATAATATAATCCGCAAGTTCTTTATCGCCTATGTCATCGCCGGCAATATCCAGCCTGAAATCTTCGCCTTTAAGGCTTCCGCCATTGGTGAAATACACTTCAAAATCAAATTTTACTCTTTTATCCATTGTGGTATATGTTTTAATCATGGAAGCAAAATTGTTGAAATTCAGATTTTATTGACTTGACTTAGATCAATTTGGGATGTTCTGCATCTGATCCTGCTAATTTCAGGAAAAACAGAAACCCTGTTATCAGGATTGTATATCTACCTGCTTTCCGTATTATAAGCAGCTTCAGGCATGTTTTTACCATAACAGTACAATTTTATTACCAAATGGCAAAACTGTTCTTTTTACCGTTGCAATGTTGTGGTATCAATTTTTAAAAATGAAACTGTTTAAATTTTTTATCTCATAAGAATCATAGATATTTTTAACTTCAAAAAAGCTTTTATTCTAAATACTTCAGTACAATTAAGTTAGTTTAATAAGTTAGTTTAAAATGATACTGTATAAAAAGTTCACATAAGAAGAAAATCAAAGATTTTCAAAAAACTCAAGTGTACTTATTATACTCAAAGACTCTTACTTAATACAACTTAAGTGTTTAAAAATAATATTTTAATACCAATTTAAACAGGTTCTAAATCAGATATTTTTTAAGCCCTTCCATAATGCCTTGCCATAAAGTGTTGAAAAAGCTTCTGTTCGGATCACGCTCTTTTTCTACTTCCACATGATCAGGTTCGCCTTTGGAATCGTTTTTAACAAAAATATTGGCGATGGCAGTGAGCAGCTTTCTCTCTTTACCTGTATTTTTATTCATGAAGTTAACATGCATGTCGGTATATTTAAAATAAAAATTACCTCCGATTTTACTGCTGTTTCCTTTATAATCGAATTTCAGATAATGAATTTTCCCGTCAAGCGTTACATTCAGGTAAGGCCTTACGAAGAGATTGGCATTTTCTACCGAAAGATCTTTTATGGTTCCGTTGATGGCATAATCATCATTGGTATTGGCCACATCAAACTGCCAGTGGACATCTGTAGGCGCGTCACCAAAGAATTTAAAATCAGTATCTACTTTCACCATGGTGGGCTTTCCTTTCATTTTGGCGCTGTTTACATTGGCGATTTTTGCGTTAAAATGATCAAAGGTGATCTTCCCGGGAATCTGTGCTTTCTCCGCAATTTCTTCGTAGGCCAGCTTTGAATTTTTAATATCTACCTGTCTTATATACAGCGGGAATTTTACATCACGGAGCTTTTTGCTGAACATATAACGAGCACTGTTATCATCGGGTGGGGCAAGATCGTGATAAATATTACAGTCTATCCCGTCCAGAATGATATGATCCAGGTCTATACTTGTTTTTCCGCCTATTACCGAGTTTTTATCCGTGATACTGATTGACTTCGCTTTAATCGTATAAAGGTCTTCCTCTACGGCAATCATCCTGTTGAACTGGCTCCTTGAGTATTTGGGAAGGAAAGCAAAATTGCTGATACTGGTCGTTTTGCCGGTATTTTTTATATGGTCTGCTTTCAGCCGGTAATACTTTCCTGCATCCATATCAATGGTATTGGCGGTGATCAGGTGATTTTTTATATGAAAAGGAATCGCTTCTTTAAGAATATCCCTGTTGGTGGTAATGGCATTCAGGTTCACATTAAAATTTCCGACCTTCATCTTCTGGATGCCCTGCTGCTTTTGGCTGAAAGTCCCGTTAATAAGATTCAGAGCTCCGAGATTTAATGTTAAATCAGGAGTATGGCCCTGTTTTTTAGAAAGAGCTTTCTTCTTTTGAGCTGCGGCAATAATATGGATGTCAGGAGAATATACATTGATGGCATCCAGCTTAAGCTGTAGCTGTTGCCCGACAAATTTTGAGGTATTGTTCAGGATCTCAATTTTCTCTGTTTTAATGTTGAAAACATCTTTTGTGCTGCTGCTTCCAATCGCCTGAAACTGCGCGTCATTAATGAAAATGTCAGCATTGTCGGAACGGATCGTTTTAACGCTTACAGCCTGTAGAGGATCTACCTTGAAATAAATATCCTGAAGCTCAACATTATGGGTAGAAAATGCAAAAGGCACTTTCTCTTTTACGGTATTTTTGTCAAAGACAATATCTTTCAGGTTCACATGGAAATTGTCTATGGAAGCTGATTTTGTTTTATTTTGTTCCTGTACCAGCACAGATCCCTGCTGCAGGTCAAGATCTTTGATCCCGATTTTCAGGTTGACTTCTTGCGGGTTTTCCTTTACAGTGTGTTTATTGGTAGAGGTGACGGTCAGCTGTGGTTTGGTGAATCTGGCATTGTCAATGATAAGGGAATCCTGATCAATGATAAAGTTTTCAGCAGCAAGCTGGCCGACTTTCAGGTCGAATACATTTTTGGCATTATACAGGGCAGGACTTTCTATAGGTTTCAGATGAAATGCCGAAATATGCAGCTGCTTGTTTTTCGCATCGATCTTATCCGCAGAAATGGTATAAAAATCATTCACGGTGATCAGCACATCATGGGCATCGATTTTAAAATCTTTAAAGGCAACCGGTATCTTGGAAACATCCTGGCTCTGACGGATATCTGTAAGCCTGATATTGACATTTTTTCCGGTAAAAAGATCTTTTTTGTTACTTTCCTTTACAGAAATATTACCGTTGCTTACGATGATATTTTCAATCCCGAAGTCTGTTTTCTTTTTTGCCGGATCTTTTTTCTTTTTTGATTTGCCGAGAACTACCTGAACGTTCGGATCAATAAGCTTCACATTATTTACCCGGTAGGATTTATTGAAAACAGCATTCCATATCCCGAAGTTTTCAACCTGTAGGCTTTTAATATTCCCTGATATTTTGGTAACGGCAGAATCCTGCGTCTGTTTTGTTTTAATAGTAACGGAGTTGGCCGAAATATTCCCCCTGAATAGATTCATATCAAAATCCTTAAGGGTTACCTGATACGGCGTTTTTTCATTGATGATTTCAGGTAATTTATGTTTAAGGTAAATGTTCAGCAAAAACGGGAAAATAAGGGCTAAAACACCTATTATTCCCAGTATGATCAGTACGGTTTTTTTCCTCTTCTGAAATTTTGGATGGCCTGAGTTTTTTTTCATGTTGTTTTTTTGATAAGGATGATTGGAAAATAAGCGGTCGGTTCTGATGTTTAAAATCCTAAGAATTTAAATTTAAACTGGATCGCGAAATTATCTTTAAACTTCGGGGTATTGTAATAGCCTACCCGGTAGAAAAATCCTAAGTTAAATTGGGAGGATAGGAAGTTATTCCATTCAAGTCCCACTTCGTTATACAGGTGATCAAGCTTTTTGAAATCAAACTGATGAAATTCCGGATTTTTCATATCACCGATGGTTCCCCTGTAGATAAGGTCGAAGCTTGAAACATTTTTCCCGAAACTTTTAAAATACCATGGCAGCCTGTGTGTAAGGTATACCCCCACAAATTTGTCATTATAGTATTTTCCGCCTTCCATGGTGGCAAAGCCGAGATAGGAGGTAAGATTGAAGTTCAGCCCTTCTCTTCCGTTGCCTAGTCCATTCAGCGTAAAATTCTTCCAGATCGGTGCTTCACCGGTAATCAGACCACCGTAAAGTCTCACACCTGTTACCCCAAGCTTGGTTTTAAAATTGTGAACAAACAGCGCATCAAACCTGCTGAAGCTGAAATCACCTCCCATTGCTTTATAGCCCTGTTCATAATTCAGATAAAGCTCAGGAAGATTCTGTTCATAGGTATATTTTCCGGTAGGCGTCATGATGTTTTTTGAATTCGGGGAATATTTTATTGTGATGACGGACGATGCAATATCAAAGCGGTCTCCGAGTCCTTTAAAATTATAATCAAATTTCGACTCTTCCTGAGTTTTTTTCGCAGCGACATTGATGGTCAGCGCATTGGTGATATCATTTTCATAGCTCACTTTGAAGCCTTCATAGCCATAGAACACCCCATTATTCAAAGCGACTCCGGAATTCATGATTTTCATTCTGAAGTTCCATAAGTTTTCAGAAAAACGGCCCGCCGCCATGACATCATTGAAATATTCAACCCGGAAGAACGAATTTTTTTCCAGGGTGGTACGGATATCCACACCGGCTCCGTACTTAAAATCCTTATCATAGATACCGTATGCAAAATAAGCATCCGGGGAAATATACCTGTTGAATTTTTCATTCAGCTTGGCACCGGCTCCAAGCCGGAAATGCTCGTATTTGTTGTAACCGACTATTTTAGAAAGGTCAAAATCTATCATTCCCAGCCTTATTTTTCCTTTCAGCAAACCGGTCAATGCCTTCGCTTTCTGATTGAGCTTGTATTTACTGCTTAAGCTGTCGATCGTTGTGTAGGTGGCCGCTTCACGGGCGGTAAGGTTTTCCGTACGGTACTGATCTATGCTGTTCCCATCCGAGTTTTTTACGCCGATGGTATAGCCTCTGAAATCTTCAGGTTTTTCCTCAATCGGGGTTTTGAAATCAAAATAATCGGCGGTGACAAAAGCATAGCTCCCGAACTTTTTTATGTTCTTTTTATCCGCTTCTTTCTCTTCTTCGCTTTTATTTTTATCGGTCTTACCATCATTATCAAAAGAGGCGGAAGCCATTTTCAGCTTATAATTTTCCTTTACAAGAAACCATTTATTATCCACAGGTTTCCAGATGCTGGTAATGCTGCCTTCGCTTTTAACTTTACTGTTGCTTTCAATTTTTTTCAGCGCATAGGTTTCTTTGTCTACATAAAGATATCCGTTGAATTTCCTCTGCTTTATGGGCTGCTTGTAATCTACCTGGCGGAAGCGGATGACATAGTTCTGCCGTCCCTCAATTTCTATGGAATCCGTTAAAAAGAAACGATAAAGGTTCCTGTTTTCTTCCCGGATCTCTTTAGGGATCTGGTTTCTGTTGGACCGGAAAGTCATCAGCTCATAGATAGGGTCTTTTATACCTGCCATCTTATTATCCAGGATATTGATTTTTTCACCATATTTTTTTGAATACAGAGTCTGGGAAGCTCTTTCCCACAGAAATATTTTACTGCCTCCCAAAAGCTTCATCAGATTTACAGATTCCAGGGAGTCTTTTTTCTCTGCTGCTTTCATAGGGCGTTGCGGGAGCTTTTTTAGGGAGTCTATCCGGTTGGCAATGTAAACATTATATGCATTGATGCTGTCTTCATCAAGATCCAGCGAAATTTTTTCATAGGATTTGAATGAATAGGAATCCAGGCTCTGAGGAGAATTCTGCTTGTAGTTTTCGTTTACTTTCCTGAGAATTTCCAACGCTCTGGGATCACTTTTGTCTTCCAGAACGATGGTCTGAATATTTTTGATGTTGGGATCAGCTTTGGCCAGAAAGACTTCCATCACTTTATCTACCACTGCATCATCCTCCTGAAATCCGTTTGCAGAAATTTCTACTTTTTTACATTTTGTTTTGAAATTCAATGTCCCTGTTGCATCCGTTTTGCCTAATACCTTTTTATTACAGGAGACGGTTGCATCAGAAACGGGAGAATGGTCCCCAGAACTTCTGACGATAACTTTTGATTGTGAAAATATGCTGAGATATCCAAACAATAACAGCAGGACGAAAGTTTTTTTCATACAAAGTTTTTTTTGACGGGTGCGGCTTTAATTGGCTTATAGACAAATCTCTATGACCAAAATACAAAATCATAGACTACAAACCATAGAAGCTGTGGCAAAAAAGGTGCCGTCAATACTTTTTTTGTCTACTCACCCTGAAAAGATTCTCTTTCATGAAGCTGTTTACTGTCAGTTTTTTAGTGATTAACGCGGGATGATGCTGTATTGAAAATATTACGCTGTATTCAATTATACCATTTCCATTTTTCATATATTTATATAAAAATTACGGCAAGATGAAGAAAAAGGTTGTTCTTATTCAGGATAATGAAGAAACGCTCAATATTATGGATGAGGTGCTGGAGGATGAAGGGTTTGATGTTGTTCCTTCATTAACTACTGAACCTATAGAAAAGATTGATGAAATAGATCCTGATGTGGTGGTTGTGGATGATCACATTAAAGGAGAGAAAAAAGGATCGCAGATCATCAAAGAGCTCAAATCCGATCCGCAGACGGAAGAAGTGTCTTCTGTTTTGACGTCCACCTCTTATGACCTGGCGAAAACAGCAGAAGAATGTAAGGCTGATGATTACATCGAAAAGCCTTTTGATATAGACCATATGGTTGAGGTCGTTAAAAAAAATGCGGAATAGTAATCTTTTTACTTTCAGGTATGGCCTTTTACGATCTCATCCGTAATAGCCATGACAATTTTGGTCCAATATTCCTTCACCTGTTCCCGTTGCAGCTCATCTTTTAGCTGGTCGGTATGGATGGCAATAGTTGTTTTTCCGGCTTGGGAAGAGGCAATTACCCTGATTTGAAGGCTGGAGGTATTGGTCCAGTCTTTCAGCTTCCATTTTGTGCGGATATGGGAATATTTCTTAAAAGTGGAAAAATCTTCATCCACTCCTTCAGTCCAGAGCTTCATTCCCCTGTCAGAAAACAGATAATCCCATACCTCATTCAATGGTAATGCTACTGTTCTTCTGATTCCGAACTGCCAGCCGGCATCTTTCGTTAATCCTGTTTTATGTTCCATACTATTGATTTGGTGATGTTCTACGGTCAAAATTTCTGATTCCAACGCAATTGAATGTATGGTCAAATTTCACTTTCAATCACCATTAAATGCGCTTACAATCTATAAGCAAAGATGTAAAAATCTAAATGCCGTTTACTTGATGTATATCAATTTGCTTCATTTTTTTACCTCTGATCCTGCTTAGGGTTTCCGGGCTTATCCCGAGATAGGAGGCAATATGAAAAAGAGGGATTCTGCTTTCGGATTCCGGAAACTGCTCAAGGAAATACAGATATCTTTCATTAGAGTCAAATAAAAGAAAAGAGCTTTCCCGCCGGCACTTTTTGATATATTCATGTTTTAAGATCCCGTTGAGCAGCATATGCCATTTAGGGTCAGCCGCCAGCAGGTTGTCTATCACATTTTTTGGGATACTGATTATTTCGCAATCCTCAAGACATTGAAAATGGAGCTTCGTCTGTTCTCCGGTAAGAAAGCTTGTGAATGCGGTGAGATATTCGTTTTCAAAGAAGAACTCAGTATTGATTTCCCTGTAATCCTTTTGATAGAAGCTCCGTACAAGCCCCTTTTGCAGGAAAAATAAATTTTTAGCCGTCGTATCCGGCTTAATCAGATAACTGTCTTTTTTATATTCTGAAACTGAAATTTTTGACAGCAGAAATTCTTTTTCACCTTCCATAAGAGTAAATAAGGAAGCTATTTTCCTGAAAAAAGCATCTGACGTATATTCTGATTTCATCTATTATTCTTTGAATATAAAGTTAGGGAAAATGGTGGAATTGTTGTAAGGGAAAATGTGGTGGAAAGGTGAGAGCTGGTTTTATTAGTTGAAAGTAGTTTAATTATAGAATGCAGTTAGGTCAACTGATATATTTTGTTGTGGATTTTCGAAATATGGATAGTTGAAAAGTATAGTGGGATTTAATAATATTCCCAAGCAAAAAGATTTGGAGAGGAGTGGTAATTAGTTAAATTTAAAACTTAGGCTAGTAAGTGATGGCTACAAAGATTGTATTTTATATATTTGTTAATAATTAAAAAACTACCATGATTATTCCCGCTACTTGGACTTCAAAAACATTTAAAAGAGCAGCGCATAGGCATTTTATTACTTGTTCCCATTTGTTGGAAAAAATTGAAACTACATTACCTGATAAACAGCCACATGTAATCAATAATGTATATTATTTGAGTGGCTATATTTTGGAATGTATATTAAAATATTATATTCTTGAACAAAATCATTTTAAGGGAAAGCTCACACTTGAAGATTTAGAAAGGATGAAGCTAAAAACCCATAATATTTACGAGCTTTGGATCAGATTAGGTTACAGCTTTCCTAGAAAAGATATTAAATGGCTCGACATTAGCAAAAATTGGGATGTAATGGTTCGATACGACTGTGATAATATTTCTATTGTTGATTTGAAAAAACATTTTGAAAATACTGTAAAACCTATATATTTGAAAATAAAAGAACAATATTAATTATGATATCAATTCTCAATAAATGTAATGAAATTAAGTTTTACTTAGAAAATTTGTCGAGTGATAATATTGATTTTAAGATTTATTTACGTACAAACGAAAATTTATACGTTTATATTTTAATTAAGAATGATATTGATCAGGAAGAAATTGAAAATAAAATATTAGAAATTTATCCTCATATTGAGGTGGATTATGTAACTATAAATATGCTACAAGATAATGATTTCTATAGTGAAATATTTAATGAATCAGAGGTAATTCACTTAGAGAATGGTAGAAGACGTTTTACTTCTCTGTTTAATAAGGATGAACAAGTCGAAAAAATCAGTTGTCCAGTAGTCACATTTTACAGCTATAAAGGAGGTATGGGAAGATCCACAACATTAGCTTCTTTTGCTACACATCTTGCAATTAATGAAGGAAAAAAAGTGGTTATTGTGGATTGTGATTTTGAGGCACCAGGTTTTACAAATTTTTTCTTAACTAATCCACGAGAAACTAACCAGAGGCAAGGTTTTATTGAATATTTTTTTGATAAAGAAAATGGTTTTTCTGATAAAAATAAATTAGAAAACTATACATGGCAAGTGGATACTCAATTTTCCGAGTCTGGTTCAATTCATATTATGCCAGCTGGAAACTTAGGTACTCAAATAAATAGTAAGGATTTTTTTAGAAACGATTTGAATCATTATATTGAGGGACTTTCTAGAATAGACTTTACAAATGAAAAATATATAATTAAAAAGTTTAAAAGTATCTTAGAAGATATAAGTGATTCTTTTAAACCAGATGTAATTCTTATTGATTCAAGAACAGGATTTAGTGATATGTTAGGGATTGCAGCATTTAAATTATCAAAAATAGTAATAGGTTTTTTTAGAAATGATGCACAGTCATTACCAGGATTACATTTCTTTATTGAGAACTTAATTGAGAATAAAGCAATTGAGCCTTGTATCATTAATTCTATTTTGCCAGAATCAATTAGTTTAAAGAAAAAGTTATTTAAATCTTTTGAAGAAGATGTCCAAAATATAATTATAGACATTGATCCCGATTCTGAATTAAATTTTACATGTTTTCCTATTTCAAGAAATCAGAATTTGGAATTACTGGGAAGCACATCTGAAAATTGCTCTGATTTTTTAGAGCTTATAAAAGACGGAGAAATTAAAGAGTATAAGGAAATTTTTAATCATCTGTGTTCAATTATACCATATATAAATAAAAATACCTCTTATAATTTAGATACTATATTGGTAAAAGATGTAGAACAAGCTGGTAAAGAAACTTTTGATGATTCAAAAACTCTAGACATTAAAAGTAAAGACGAAATTGCTAAACTATCAGAAGAAAAAAAATATAATTATATTACACAAGTAAAAGAAAAGATTTTATTTGAAACTTCACGTAAAATTGATTCAACCAGTTTGTATGCTGAAAATATGTCGATTGAACAAGAATTTGAAAATCAACAATTTTTCTTTAGAAACTGCATGAATGATGTTTTTAATATTGATAAACCATTTATTTTAGGAAGCAAAGGTACGGGAAAATCATATATATACAATGCATTGCGTAGCAAGAAGATAGTGAAAAAATTATTAGAAATTGCAAATCTCACGGATAATTTCACTTTCATTTATACTATCGATAAGAAAGATAGAATTTTCAAGGTCAATAGGTTTAGATATAATAATGACATAAATTTTAATTATAGATTTTGGTTAATATATACTTGGCAAATAATCACCAAAGAAATAAAAAGTCATCATTTTGATTTTATATCTTCTGTAGAAAGTTTTGATATTAAAGATGACGAAACAACATTACGTGTATTAAATGAGAGGATTCTAGATACAGAATATATAATTAAAGTAGAAAAAGAATTCAATAACCTAGATAATTATCTTCTTAAATCTAATAATGGTCAAAAGAATTTTTTAATGATATTATATGATCAACTAGATGAGATAGTGCATCCTTCATTATGGAATGATTGGATTCCTTCATTAATTGATTTTTGGAGAAATAAAAGATATAGTCGTATTTTTGGTAAAGTATTTATCAGAAGGGATTTATTCAATGGTTTATATGGCTTAACAAACATTAATGATGTTGAAAATCAAGCTATAAATATTGAATGGTCACAAGAAGAGATGTTTTCATATTTTTTCAAACTTGTTTTTTCTAATAAAATGTCTGATTATTTTTGGGTAATAATGTACTTATATGGTGACTATCATTCTGAACTAATAAAGAAAAATAGACAAAAATATAATAAACTAGAACAAACTGCATTAGAAGAATATTTATTACGTCCTTTAGCTACTACTTTTTTCGGAAAAGAAGTTGATACTGAAGGAAGTAGTAGGATGGGGGAAAGCTACGATTGGTTTTATAAAAATTTAAGAAACGGAGATGATACAATAAGCTTGCGTCCTTTTATTGATCTTATTAAATTGTCAATAGATAAATGGAAGGAGAAAAAGTACATTCAAGAAGAAGGATTAAAGCCAATTTTATTTCAAAAATATTATACTGATAGAGAGGTTAGAAAAGAGGCTGTTGACAGACATTTCAATGATATTGTTCGTAACCAAATCGGTAATAAACCAATAGAATATTTATTTGAGTATATTGTGAATCATAAAGAATATAGATCAATAACTTTAAAAAAAGATAGATTTTATAGGCTTTTTAAAGATGTTATTAATGATTATAAGGATCGAGAAGAAATGACCGAGATTACTCCTAAAAAAATGGAAGAATTACTACTGACAAATGGTATAATTAAAAAAGAAAATTATGGTAGAGGTGAGGAATATAGATTTCCATTTTTATATAAATATAGGCTCGGTTTGAGGGGTAGGTGATAATCATAATTTGATTTGATAGCCGGGTTTTTCAGTTATTTAAACCTGACTTGATCTGACAATTAGGTGTTAAAAATAATGGCCAATCATTCGATATTGTCCTTACTTCCAAAAGTAAGGATTTTTGTTTTGTACTATTAAAATTTAATTAGGATTTACTTGATAGTTTGATGTATTTTTTCATATCAAAATCAAAGAGTTCTTGTATTGTAACATTAAGTTCTTTGCTTATTATAAGTAGAGTATCATATCGAGGATTGGTATTACCTCTTTCTAATTCTCCTATTGTTTTTTTTGCATGCCCGGTTCTTAACCCCAGTTCTTCCTGCGAAATAGGTTTATTGGTCTCGGGATTTATAACTTTCTTTCTTAATTCAGAAATTCTATAACCAAGAGCTTTTTTACAGTTATTAAGTTCGATTTCATTCATTAACTGTAAAATTCTAAGTTTAGAGTTAAAATTTAGGATACTTATATGTATCCTTTTTGGAATTTTTCTTATATTTGTAAAATAAGCTACAATAAAGTAGCTTTGCGATACTTCAAAGAATAATAGAAGCTATTGCTTAGAATCTCGAACAGAAAACTGGTAATTTTTAGCATACGAGACGATAAGCAGGAAGCTCACGACCTAGGCGTGGGTTCTCTTATCTGTATGCATGGTATACCAGTACCTCTGTTCGGATATTGTAGAGTCCCATGCCGTTTTTATTTCATGCTGTTCTGCTTTTCTGCAATTATCTTTTTCTAAGCCGCTTTACTACATAAAGTATCATGACACGGTACAATGGAGTGTACAATCCATTGCGGCTTCAGGGCTTTCACGGGAACACAGATTTCATTCATATGATCTTTTTAAATAAAGCTTAGCACACACCGGATGTTGCAATTTTCATGGTGTATACAGAGCTATGCTCAATCCAAAAAAAAACAATGAATAATGAAAAGAAATGATCCCATCCTTACAGAATTACTCACTACAAAAACACCAACTCATGAAAAAGAATAAAACAAATTTTGAAACCAGACTTTGGAAAGTCGGTAAGAAACGCTCTGCCTTACAGCAAATAGAGACATTTTTTCAGCTCAATGACTTAACAACATCTAAAAAACGGTTAAACAACATTATGCATTATGCGGTAAAAAGAAATGTCTGGATCAACGAAGAGCCGTCCGTCATCTTTCAGTTTCACCAGTCTATGCGGTCGTTTATCCGTGCAGGCTATCTCATTATGCTGAAGGAAAGGAAATGGGCGGTCAATACTCAGCCGGAGCAGGTCTCTCCGTTGCTTTTCGGCCTGCTTTCGGAGAAAGAATACCAAAATCCTCTGCTGGCCTTTCAGAAAGCATTCAGAGAATACAGCATCAAGGAATTTGATTATTTTATGTCCGGGATGGTCTATTTCTCGCTGGGCGTCTATGATAATCTGCCGGAAAGGAATATCGTTATTCCGTACATCCACCTGACCAAAATGTTGGATGCGGCGTACCTTATTCTGGAAAGAAGAGGGGAGAAGGTTGCAGGGTAAAGGCTGGGGGAGGCTGGAAGTTACCCTTAGAGCCTGTTGAAATTTAATGACTAATTTCGTAAATCAAATCAGCGGGATTTGCAAAATCAGCGAGAAATAATATTTTAACAAATTTAAGCAGGCTCTTAGTCATAAGTACTTACAAGCTCTATGAAATTAAATTACTTTAAAAAAGCTGATCAGTTATTCTGAATAACCTTCATAACTTCCTTCTTCCAGCTCCCAACCTATTAATCTGTTTAAACTTTTCCAATAAAAACCAAAAAAGCCATAAAAGATTAAACACTTAAGAGTTATTTTAAGTCACAAGCTTGGTGCACAAAAATCACACTTAAGTTTATGAAAATCTTTGATTTTCTTCTTATGTGAACTTTCTATACAGTATCATTTTAAACTAACTAAAGTGAGCTAAAGTGTTTATAATAAAGGCTTTTGTGGTTAAAAACATCTCAGATATCTGCCGTTTTTGTGAACTTAACAGGGCACCTGAAAGTTCAGATAAGAACTTCTAATATATTGATTGACCTTTCGGCATTCTCAACAAGTTTTTTACCTCTCCAATGAACTCATTAAGCAGAAACAATCTCATATCCTTCTCAGGATTTTTAGAAAAGGAACAAAAAGAAAGCTTATATCCATCTATACATTCCAGCATTTCAAAATAAGCTTGAACGGTTTTTCCATGCTTTTCAATAACGATCTCCCCATTATCCCTCGAAATTTGCAATGTATTTAACCCTTCGGAAAGCCCTTTTCCCGTAGCTTTTACATAGCTTTCTTTCAGCGTCCATAATTCAAAGAAAAACAGGTTTCTTTCCGTTTCATTGAGTTTTTGGAATTGTTGATGCTCTTCGGCTGTTAAAGCCAATGAAGTGAGATTTTCTTTTGCTTCTGTGATTTTTTCAATATCGATTCCTACCGGATGAGTTGAAACGACACCAACAACCCAGTCGCCGGAGTGAGAGATATTAAAATAAACATCAGGATGCTCCGGGAGATAAGGTTTCCCGAATTCCTGATGTTCATAGTGTATTTTGTGATTGTGAAAACCATAATGCCTGCACAAAATAAAACGTATGATCAAATCCCCCAGCAAAGACCGTGTTGCATCAATGGGTTTCCGGAACCGTTGGATTCTGGCTCTTTTTTCAGAAGTAACGTATTGCATCATTTCCTGAAACGCTATTTCATCCAAAGGCTGATCGATATGTACGCAACAGATATGCATGTTAAGACCAGGTCAGGGAGTTCCAATTGTTTTTTTGTGCAAATGAGACTAATCTTTTATCCGGGTTAACGGCTACAGGGTATTTCACCGAACTCAACATAGGAATATCATCCGCTGAATCACCAAAAGAGGCGCAATGTTCCAGGTTGAGCTGGTTTTTATGGGAATGCTCGCTGATCAGTTCCGCTTTCCGTTTTCCGGTAACCGCAGAACCTTTGATTTTTCCTGTATACATTCCGTCTTTCGTTTCCAGGCGGGAGGCTATTAATTCCGTGCCTAATTCTTCTGCTAAAGGCTGTAAGAAAATGTCTAAAGATCCTGAGACCAAAATAATCCGGATTCCCTGTTCCCTGAATGATCTGATCACTTCCAGGGCTTCCGGGAAAAGCTTCTTTTGATAGTGTTCCTGATAGCATTGGTTTCGCAATCCGTTCATTTTCTCAACGGAAATCCCTTTGTACTGCCGGTAGATAGAAGCTGTTGCTATTTCACGATCAATTGTATCGAGTATCGTCCAGTACATAAATCGAAAGGGAAGTGCTGCCTTCCAGAAACGATATCCGGAGGGCGGCATTACCTGTTTTTTGATATACAGCAGCGGCTCTACAATATTGCTTTTGGCCAGCGTGCCATCCACATCAAAATAGGCGGCCTGTAAATGGGTTGGGAAGTCTTTCATGTCGTTACTGATCTGAAAATTTACCTAAATGACCTGCCAGATCAGGTGCATACGCTTCTCCCACGCAACCCAGATGGTCGCCTTCAATATCGGTGATATGCAACTGACCAAGACTTATTTCGGACCACAGCTCTACGATGTCATCATTGATCCCTGTCGCTGTTGTCGTACGCTGGTCTTTGGCTTTAAAATACCGGATATCACCGAAATAAGGAGGTGAAACGAACCGGGAAGCTTTAAAGTTCTGGGCAAAAGTGTTGTATGTACGTTCCAGCAGTTCTTTTGGCATTTCCCTGCCGGATAAGCGTTTCATAGTGTCGAGGTAGGCATCAAAACGATCGGATTGGCTGGTAGCTTTCATCTTGTTGAAAACAGAACTTACCTGAGCCAATTCACTGCTACCCTCTATATTGAAAATAGCTCCTTCAGGAAGCTCGTTTCTATTTTCCTGCAGGGTTTGGGTTACCCAGTCCATGAACAATTTTCCGTTCATTTCCCCAAAGCCGGCATCAGCAGGAGTAATCCCTAAATTCGGTAGGAAGCGGAATTCAACAAACAGATCATCATATACTTTGAACGGAACACGGATCGCATCTATAATGCACAGATCAACGACCTCAATTCCTTTTTCACTCAGCCTTCTGGCCATTTCCACAGCGATCATGCTTCCGATGGAATAGCCGATAAGCTGTACCTGTCCGGCCCCGTTCTCTATAATGGAAGCACAATAATCGTCTGCAATACGCTCTACCAGCTGATCACTTTCTATCGCACAATAAGCATCAAAATCTCCGACCGAAATTCCATATACCGCCCCGGAATCCTGGTTGACCATTTCACGGATCAGGTGCTTGTACCTTTCCAGCGTACCACCGCCGGCATGCAGGATGATACGATGTTCACCGGATGGATCGCCGCCAAAATGGGTCAGTGTTCCGATGCGGGTTGCTTTTTTAGATTCCTCAGTCTTTTTCTGAACTCCTGCGTTTTGTTCCTGTTCCCGGAAGAAATCCGCCAAACCGGCAATAGTAGGTGAGGTCAGGATTTGTCTCAGGATCAGGTCAAAAGTGAGATTGGTTTGCCCTTTTTCAGCAAAAATATCCCGTAGCTTTCCGGCCATCTGGGCTGATATCAGGGAATCTGCCCCGAAGTCATTAAGGTTCTGATGCTTCCCGATGTTGTCTACACCCAAGGAACTGCACCATAGGTCATGAATGGTTTTTTCAAGCTCATCCTTAAAATCCTGGTTTCCGGCAGTGGTATGATCGGTATCAAAGACACAAAGCGCTTCCAGCTTTTTTGCATCCACCTTACCGTTAACGGTTACAGGGATCCTATCTATCAGCTGGATATGGGAAGGAACCATATAGGACGGTACTTTTTTACTTAAAAACTGCAACAGCTCAGCGGTAAGGTCTGCATCAGGCCGGTCTCCCACAGGAACGATAAAGCCAAATAAAGTTTTGATCCTGCTGTTTTCCGCATGCGCCTTGGCAATCACAACGGCATTGGAAACCTCAGGATGCGCCGTCAAAGCGGATTCAATTTCGCCTAATTCAATACGGTGACCTCTGATTTTTACCTGCTTGTCTCTTCTTCCTAAAAATTCAATTTCACCTCCCGGCATATATCTGCCTAAGTCTCCGGTTTTATACATTCTTTCGCCGTCTTCAGGATGCGGGAAAAAGCGTTCCCGGGTAAGCTCCGGATCATTAAAATATTCCAGAGCCAGCCCGGTACCGGTGATGAATAAATCTCCGGATTTCCATTCCGGGCAACCCCGCATCTGCTCATCCAGAATACGGAAACCCTGATTGGAAAGCGGTCTGCCATAAGGTATGCTGTTCCAGTCCGGCTGTAAGCCTTTGTAAACATGGAAATTCGACCAGATGGAAGCTTCGGTAGCGCCTCCCAGACTGATCAGCTGTACGGAAGGAACAAGCTGCTTTAAGGTATCAGGAAGATTCAGAGGAATCCAGTCTCCCGATAATAAGGCGATCCTGAAATGGCTGAGCGATGAGCTGATCTCCTGCTTTTCAGTTTCCAGGAAATTGACAAACATCTGCATCAGGGCAGGAGCGGTGTTCCATACCGTGATCTGATGGTTTTGCATTAATTCAAGCCAATGCGAAGGGTCGCGCTGACGGTCCGGGTGAGGGTAAATGATGGTTCCGCCAAGTCCCAGCAGTCCGAAAATATCGTATACCGATAAATCAAAGCCCAGCTGAGATAAGGCCAGTACGCTGTCTTTTTCATCAATCTGAAAGCGCCTGTTGATGTCTTCAATCGTATTCATGGCGCCTAAATGGGAAATCACCACACCTTTGGGTTCGCCGGTAGAACCTGAAGTATAAATCACATAAGCCGGGACATTCCGATCCTGTTTTGTATTGGCTGCAATCTCTTCCAGACTTGTTTCTTTGTTGCTTTCTAATGTATCTACAGCAATTATATGGACACCTTCTTCCACGCCATAGCCTTGATTGTTGATTTCATCACTGGTCAGCACATAGCGGATGCCAGCGTTTCTGATGATTTTTGCCCGTCGCTCCATAGGCTGGTTGAGGTCTATCGGTACATACACGCCACCTGATGCAAGTACAGCCAATACGGACGTTACCTGATGGTGTGATTTGGGAAGGGTAATGGCTACCTTATCCTGTTTGCCACAACCCAGCTGTCTTAATTGTAAAGCGATAGCGGCTGCTTTTTGCTCTATATCCTGATAGGTAAAGGAGCCGTACTGATCCATAATAGCCGTTTTATCCGCAAAATGTCTGAAGTTTTTGATAACAGGTTCATGTAATAAAGCTTCCGGCAAAGTGGCCGGTTCATGATTCAGCTGATCTCTTTCCTGTTTGTGTCGTTCAGGCAGGGAGACCAGCTCTTTTTTATTCCAGGAGCCGGGGTTATCCGCCAGCTCATTGAGAAGCATTTCAAAAGTGAAGAACATATCATCGATCATATGTTCGGGGAAAATACCGTCACGGGTATCCCAGTTGACAGATAATCCCTGTGCGGTATCTACCACCTGGCAGTCGATAAATACCTGTGGCGTCTGGCTGATGTTGTAATCGCCGATTTGCCCTTTTAATCCTGCCTCTTCGCCGGTATCCAGCAACCCGATGGCACTGGTAAGCACGACCGGTAAAAGTACCCTTCCGTTCTGTTGCTTTTTGGTCATTTCACGAAGCACTTCTACTCCGGTAAACAAAGTATGGTCCAGGTCGTCAAACAGCTGGATATTCATATCCTTTGCCCTTTCACTGAATATTTTCTGTTCCCTGCCGTCCACTTCCAGCAGACTCACTGAGGTAAAATCACCCACGATCTGATGTACCTCGGGATGCAGCGGCATACGGTTCAGTACAGTAAGGTTCAGGCAGAAATGGGCGGTCTCGCTCCAGCGTTCCAGTACGGAAGCATATACAGCGGCTACTGCCGAAGTAGGGGTGATCCCATAGGAAGTAGCTATTGCCCTAAAGCTTTCCCATTTCTTTTTCCCGATCAGGGTGCTGTTCCGGGTAAAGTGATTGGAAGAGGTATCTTCACGGCGGGAAATAGGCAGATTAGGCCCCGCAGGCAATGTTTCCACACGGTTCATCCAGTAATTCCGGTCTCTGGCATAGGCCGCAGTTTCCCGTATCCCTCTTTCCGCAATGGCATAATCCCTGAAGCTCAGGCTTAATGGTGAAAGCTGTGTGCCGGGATTGAAATAAAGCTTTTCAAATTCCGCCATCAGCATCCACATGCTGATCCAGTCCGCAATTAGGAATTCCATGGAAAAGTGGAGAACAGATTCTTTCTTCTGTCCGGACTGCGTTGTCGTTACTGCAATATCAAATAAAGGCCACTGCCCGGTATCATACACACGATGGCTCATGCGTTCCCGCACTTCATCAAGAGCTGAAGACTGTTCTGGAACAGTGAATGTAGAAACATCCTGATAGCTTACCTTAAAGCGTGGCGTTTCTTTATGAATCGTCTGGAAGCCCTGGTTACTTACCGTGGCTCTTAACATTTCATGCCTTTGAACCAGCCTGTTCCAGGTATTTTCCACAAGCTCGTGATCCAAAGCACTATATTTTAGTTCCATATAAAGATGACAGGCTACTCCTCCGTACCGGAAGCCCGGGTTTCTTCCCAGAAGATACGCCGACTGCACGTCCGTAAGCGGAAACGGCTTATAACGATTAGGCAGGTCATCATGGATGGTTATCACTTTGTTCTCTGATTCCAGGTATTCAAGGATTTTAGCTTTATTTTCCTTGAGCAGTTCCATATCACTGGGTTCCATGACTCCTTTCGGAGCTTTGAATTTTAATTTTCCATCTTCTGTCCAAAGCTGAATTTTCTTTTTTCGCATGCTGCTCATCAGCTCCTGAACATCAACCGGTTCTATATATGTTGTCATATTAAAATAGTAGGGTATTAATAGTATTTGATTGTAAGCCGGATCAGGAAATACTGATCTCTTCCGGTTCAGCCGGGATTCTGTCTGCAAGCTCCATAAGGGTACTCGTTTCTACCTGCTCATAGGATGCATCCGGTCTTAAGGAGGGTGATCCTAAAGCGTGTGTCAGGTCATGCCACAAGCGGGTACAGAGTAGTTCCAGATGAGCTCTTTGTTCCGGCTTTTTTGCTCCTGTGATAAAGCTTTTCATGGCTTGCAGGTCTTTCCCGATGGCTCTGGGCCACTGTTTCTGTAAAATTTCCTGATAAGTGGGTGGGAATTCAGGTCCCAAAACCACTGTGCTTTTTTCATCCAGGTGATTCCCCGCAGAAACATTTCTCAGCAGTTCATTATGAGGGATGTGAAGCTGGGTTTTCCATACGACCGGCCCGTGGGTATCGGTCAGCGATAAAGTCCCTCCGGAACATCCGATGGAAATCGTATGCAATAAATGCTGATGGTTATCGGGATCGTTTGGATTGACTTCATTATGGGCACGAAGGGTAAGCGGCAGACCTCCCCATTCACCCGTAAGCACCTGGAATGGGCCTGAATCTTTCAAAACATGATGAATGTTCAGGGGTCTTGGATTAGGCAAAAGACCGATCATCATCTGCACCAGCGGAAACGATACCTGTGTTGCCAGCGCTATATCAATGTAGGCGACCTTTTTCGTTTCAAAAAGATGTCCGGCTACTTCGGCAAACCGTTTAAAAGCGGGCAGATGAACGTATAAGTTTCCCGTAATAAAATGGACGTTATTCGATTTTGCCGCCCGTAAGCAGGTGGCCAGGTCGTTGTGGTGGATGGGATGCTCCTGGATCACATGAATTCCCTTTTCCATACAGTAAAGGGCAAATTCGGTTCCTTTACCGCCCATAACGCCTGAACGCAGGATGATGCAGGCCAGGTCAACTTCATTCGGATCTATTTCGCTGATACTATTCAGCAGAGGGATACCATATGCCTCCGCACATTTCCGGGACCGTTCGCTGCCTCCGGCAATCAGTGCTTTGATCTCAAAGTCATCAGACAGATTGCTGAGCGCTTCCAGGTAAAACTGCCCGAAAGTAGAGCCGAAAACGACCGTTCTTATTTTTCCTGATTGATATTGTTCTTTGTTGTTCATTTTTTGAAATCTTTATAATGTTCCTTCTTCCTCCACTGAAAGCTCTTCAATAGAGTGGTCAATGACCTGAATGCTGTGCGTGGAATCTGTTTGTTCAAGATGATCCATCACATAGCTGATATCCTCAAGGGAGGCCGTATGGTGCAGTCCGGGCTTTACTTTGCCATCCAGCACTGCTTTTGTGATGATCGCAGCTATTTTTCCGCAGAACGGAATGATCTCACCAACCTCAAAAACGGCCGTCTGTGTTTTTTCCTGGCCTTCTGATTCCCCGGTTAACTGGACCATGAGAATGAAGTACGGGCTTCTTCCGAGGGTATCCATTTCTACGGCAAAGCATAGTTTTTCAATCATGGCCCGGGGATTGGCTTTGTATTCAAAGCTGGCGCTGTCGAGTGCCGCGATCGATTTTTCTCCTTCCACGGCAGCATACCATGTTCCGTTTTCCAGCCCAAGTCTTTGGGCTACCAGATGGGTTTCATCATCAAACAGGGGAAACAACGTAACTTCTCCCGGGAAGAAGGGAAGCTCGATACCGCTTTTCCTTGACAATACATTCGGAACAATGCCATTTCTCCACGCAGCACGGGGAACGTTACTGGAATGCAGTGAGCCTTCCAGATAGTCTTCCGCACCAGCCTTTGAAAGCTGTCCTGAAGTGCCGTAATAGCTCAACAGCGAATGAATCTTATCAAACTGTTGCCCAAACCATAGCGGGAATAATCCCGAAAATCCCGGTGTAGCACCGGCTGCATAGACGATGATATTGTCGCCGGTCTCCAATGGATTGCTGTGATAATCATTGTCTATTCCCGCATCCACCATATTGACATGGTGCTGTAAACATATTCTGGCAATGCGTCTCGAATAGCGGTGGGATGGGGCAGCACAATTCAATACCAGATCACAGCCGGCAATAAACCCGGAAAGACTTTCGTCATCTTCCACATCTACTTTTTCCCAAATGGCGTCAGGCAATACATCCGACTGTTTAGCTTTTCCTTTCTCCGGATGGCGTCCCCCGATTTTTAAAGGGCCCATTCCATATTGCTGTAGGGTAAGACAGGCATGATGGCCTACTTCTCCGTAACCTCCTATTATTCCTATCATAATTAAATTTCTCCTATTTCCATGGTTTCCAATTCCTGCTGCAATCTTTGGTGTTCTGTCTCCACCTTGGCAGCAACCTCTTTTAACGTAGTTCCGAACAGTTCTCTGAGTGACAGATTCACCTCAAACTGTTTCTTTACTTCTGTAAGAAAACGGGTAGCCGACAAGCTGTCGCCCCCTATTTCAAAGAATACATCGTTTCTTCCTACGGCTTCCAGAGCCAGCAGCTCTTTCCAGATGGCAGCAATGCCTTCTTCCATGCTACCGGTTGGCTTTTCAAAATCTTCCGTACCTTTCCGTACCTCTGCTTCTACCATCATCCTGACCAGCTCGGCAAATGACTTACGGTCTACCTTTCCGTTGGCGCTCAGGGGCATCCAGGGAAGTACAGCCAGCTTTTCAGGCATCATATGGGGTGGAAGCAAAGCCTGAATGTGGGCAAGGATATCGCTTTCCTTTAATTGATGGCGTTCTTCCGGGCAGCAGGTATCGTACAGAATAATGAAGGAATCCTGTATAGCTTCAGCATGCACTCCGGTAAAGCCTGTTTTGAGGAAATAGTTTTTCCAGGATGCTTTATTGAGCATAGGGCTAAATGCTGTGCTGCGCTGTGGGTCAAAGTGCTGAAAGCCACGATCAATAATCCCTGAGCTTACCAATGCCACTGGAAGTAATGATTCGGCTTCTATGGCTAAAAGCCTGCCTCCGTTGTTCAACAGCAGGTTACTGATAAACACCCCCTGATCAAGCTGAGGGAAGCGGTGCAGGGTGTTGATCGCCACTACAAAATCAAACTGGTACCAGTATTCTTCCGGAACCTGGTTGTTTTTCAGCTCAATGCCGTTGACGTGATACCCAGCTTTTGATAAGCGCTCCGTAAAGCTGCGTACCATAGCACGGCCTTCATCGATCACCGAATATTCAATGGTATTTTCGTGGGTTGCCTGAAGCAGCTTTTCCGTTAAAATACCTGTACGGCCACCCAGGATGGCCACTTTTATTGTTTTTTCTGATCGGGTAGCGGCCTGGCTGATCTTTTCTGCAATCTGTTCAATTCCTTTGAGGGTATTCCTGTCATGCGTACTCAATATTTCAGGCGATAAGAGCTCATCATCCAGCAGAGAGACGGAAGGAACAATATTAGACAGGATCTGGCGAAGCAACGGTTTGCGCTCCTGTAAGCCCTCTTTGAAGGTGTTCCCGAAGGTGTCACCGGAATCGACAGGATTTAATGCAGCAAATACAAGCTGGCCGTCTTTCTCTGCCAATATGTTTTCTTCATGCAGCCAGTTCAGCCACATATCCAGCACGGTAGTCTGTTCAGGAGCAATACCCATATCTTTAATCAGCTGTGCCCGTAACGGGTTGATTTGAGCTGATGAAGCTTGATGTAAAGCCGGATTACCGGAATCATCAACAACATATTTTACAGTGTATTTTGACAAATCCAACAGTTCGTACAGGAAATCGCCGACGACCTGTTTTTGAAGATCGTATTCCGCTTTGGCAGCAGGAGAGAGTGTTCCTGTCAGCAGATCATCATCAAAACCATCTGTTGAAGGAGCTTTTTCTCCGACAATTCCGGCTACTAAATGTGCAGCATTATTGATGGAAAGTACGGTGGCAGTTGCCTGTGCCACTCCCGGAAATGTTTTCAGCGCAGCTTCTATTTCTCCAAGCTCGATCCTGAAGCCATTCACTTTTACCTGATGGTCGATACGCCCTAAAAATTCCAGGTTACCGTCGGACCCATAGCGCCCGAGATCACCTGTGCGGTACCATCTTTCGCCATTGGCAGTAACGAAACGGCTATCGGTAAGCTCTGGATTGTTCGTATAGCCGGAAGCAACGCCTTTTCCTCCGATCCATAATTCCCCGGTAACACCATCAGGACAATCCATACCTAAAGGATTCACCACTCTGTATTTTTGATTGGCAAGCGGTTTTCCATACGGGATCGATTTCCATTCAGGATTTACTTCATTCACAGGGAAGAAATTGGACCAGATCGAAGCTTCCGTTGCGCCACCAAGGGCAATGAGCTGGCAGCTTCCTGATCTTTCTTTCATCCTGTCTTTAAGGTCTAATCCTACCCAGTCTCCTGATACCAAAACCAGGCGTAGGCTGGATAAGTCATTTTCTGCCGCAGCGCTTAAAAGCAGCATATCAAACAATGCCGGAACAGAATTCCAGACAGTCACTTTGTATTTTTCTACCAGCTGAATCCATAGAGCAGCTTCTTTTCGTTCTTCTTCACGGATCAGCACCAGCGATCCGCCTACCGCCAGCAATCCGAACATATCATACACCGAAAGGTCAAAATCCAGTGCAGATATCGCTAAAGCACGGTCTGAAGCATTGACGTCAAATTTTGTATTGATATCCTGAATGGTATTCCAGGCTGCGGCGTGGGTAATTTCTACCCCTTTAGGCTCGCCCGTAGATCCAGATGTAAAGATGATATAAGCTAGTTGGTCTGTACTTATATGCAACGGAGCATTTAAAGGTTTTACCTCCGAAATTTCATCCAGGTTGACGATCATTATATTTTGTTCGTGTGCTAAATCTTTGAGGTGGGGAAAACCGGAAAGGGTGGAAGTGTCGGTAACGATAAACTGTACCCCTGCCTTTTTAAAGATCTTTTCCTGACGTCCCGAAGGCTGATCCACTCCTACAGGAATATACAGGGCACTACTTCCCAGAATTCCCATCACTGCAATAATTTGAGCCGGACCTTTGGGTAATACGACAGCCGCACGGATATTCCGTTCAGCACCACTATCTACTAAAACACGGGAGAGCTTTAAAGCCCTGTTAGCCAACGCTCCGTAGCTCATCTGTATGGGCTGATCCTCTTCCCAGTAAAGGGCGGTATCTTCAGGATGCTGTAAGGCATGCTGGAAAAAAGCCTGGTGAATCAGTTGCGGCTCAATCTCTGTTGAGGTTTGATTGACTTCATTTCTGATCTTTCTTTGCTGTTCGCTTAAAAGATCCGGCAGAGGCTGTTTCCAGTCTTTTTTTGAAAACAAATTCAACAATAGGCTGTGTGTTTCAGCCAGAGATTTTACCCTTTCATCATTTAAAAGTTCAGGGATAATGTACCAGCCGATTTGCACGTCTTCAGCAACTGTGATGGTGACCAGGATAGAAGGGGTTATGATAGGAATTTTAAAATCCGATGAATCATGATGTAGCATCACGGAAAATCTATTGGTCAGTAGTTCTTCCGCTTTTTGGGCGGCTGAAGCCATAGAATGATGCAGGTCTTTACAGTGTTCCAAAAAACTGTGACCTGATCCGGAATGTTCAGTAGACGGGTTGAGTAAGATTGATGAAAAATCATGCTTGCTGATGATATTCATGTGTTCGCCTGCTTCCTGATCCGGCAGATCGAGCCAGGTATTTAAAGATAATGCGGCCGCAAAAGCCAATACGGCTTCCGGCTGTAATTTGTGTTGGTTCGATTGATCTTGAATTGTCTTCCATGTGTCCGGTGATATATGAATTTTTTCCGCATGCCACGTACCTTCATGGATGATCTGGGATGTTGTTGTATAATGAATGTGATCTGTTGTCATGGTAATCAATTAAGGGAATGATTTTCTTGTTTTGTTAATCGTATCGATCAGGGCATTCAGATAAGTGTCCCCCAGGGACTGAATGAAAAAGTGGTGGCCCTCAAATTCCTTTATCTGAAACCCGTCAGTGGTAACGTCCTTCCAGTATTCCACTGCTTCTTTATTGGCATCGTCCTGCGTAGCGCAATGGGCTTCTATCGGGATCTGCAGTTTTTGTCCTGTATACCGTAAGGATTCATGGGTGCGCAGGTCTCCCCGTAACTGGGAAAGGGTAAACTGCAGCATCTCTGGATGGTTCAGGATAACTTCCGGGGTACCGCCCATCTTTTTGAGCTCTTCAGTCATCTCCTCATCTGTACTTACGCTGCTCATGGGATTCGGGTCTTTCATGTGGGGAGCATGACGGCCTGCCACGATGAGCTTTTCAGGCAGTGGAAAACCTCTTTCCTGCAAAGTATAAGCTACCTGAAAGGCTACTGCTGCCCCAAAGCTGTGTCCGTAGATCATATAAGGCGGGCGTACCACCTTGGGAAATACAGATAAAAAATCTTCTACCAGCTCGTCGATGGAGGCAGCGGCCGGTGAGGTGATGTGGTTACCACGGCCGGGAATTTCAACCGGAATGAAATCTATATCCCCGGTATTTTTCGCAGCATCACACCAGGCCCTGTACAAACCGGCGCTGCTGCCGGCCGAAGGAAAACAAAAGACCTGAATGCGTTCTTCGGGCTGACCGAACGAACTGCTTTTTTCATGTTCCTCCCGTATTTTTCTATGGTTAAAAGGAAACCATTTTTGTAATAAATTCATGTTGTTTTAATCTCTATAGTTTAGTTGTCAATTGGTAAATGATTTATTTTCGGGGTGCATCGAGCTGAATCTCCCAGCTTTCTGCTCCTGCAATCTGATGTACCCATGTTTCATACAGGGTTACCATTGCTTCCAGCTGGTTCAGGTCAAAAGCTTCTTCCACGACGTCCCAGTTGATCAGGTATTCATCTCCTCTGCGGTAGATCTGATGGTCAATGACCACCTGCGGCGTCTGGCTGACCGCATAGACTTCTTTGACGCCTTCCGGGAAGAAGTTATTTTCCATATCAGCGGACTCGCTGCTGAGCAGACTGGTGAATACTATGGGCATCACTGCTTTTCCGGGATTGTTCTTATTCAGGGCACGCAACACTTCCAGTCCGTTTTTAGCTCTGTGCTCTACGGCCTGCCATATTTGTTCCTGAATGGCGGTTGCTTCCTGTAAGAAAGTCGCATCGCTTTGAGGGAAATAGGAGATCAAAGCCACATTGGTAAAGTCGCCCATTACCTCGTTGACATCGGGATGAAGGCCTAAGCGGTTGAACAGTGTCATATTTAAAGTGAGCGCTTTTCCGCCGCTCCAATGAGACAGCAGCTTTGAAAACAGGGTAGCAAATACCGCTGTAGCGCTTAGCTTGTATTGTCCGGCCTTTTGAGTAAGCGTTTCAATGGCTTTGTCCGGCACCGCAAACCTGTATCTTCCGAATTGTGGGTGCTCAATATCGGCAAGCGGTTTCTTAAACGGCAGTGCAGGCCCCGCAGGGATATGGTCTAACCTGGCATTCCAGTATTCTTCTGCCTTTTGTATAAATTGCTGATGTTCCTGGTGCCAGGCTTTTTCATCCGTGAGGTACTGTTTCACGGTATATCCCGGCTTTTTTACTTCCTGGCCCTGGTAGGCTTTAATGATTTCCCGCATCAGCAGGTCGGCGCTCCAGGCATCCAGTAAAAGCAGATCGACGCTCAGATGCAGAATGGTATCCGCAGTATTGGCCCCGCTCACTTCAAAATGAAACATAGGCCATTGCCCCAGCGGATATTTATGATGCGAACGTTCTGCCCTGATGGTTTCAGGGGATTCACCGGATATTTTAATCTTATAGTAAGGCTGTTGTGGTAAAACCGCCTGGGTGCCGTCTTCATAGATGACCGTTCTCAATGCATCGTGCAGCCCGATGACGTGATTGACTACTTTTTCCAGCTTTTCAACATCCAGATAAGGCCATTTCAGCTCGCTGTAATAGTGGGATCCCACATTGCCCAGCTCAAAAGTATTGTCCCGGCCCATTAAAAAGGCAGCCTGTATAGGCGTCAGGTCAAATCGTTCATACTGCTTTTGCCTGGCTTTATAGGTTTCGGATTGTAAATAAGCGATCAGGAAAGCTTTGTTGGTCTTCAACTGTTCAAGCAGCTCCTTATCCAACGCTCCTTCAGGGGCTTTAAATTTCAGCTTGTCTTCTTCCACCCAAAGCTGCACGCCTTTCTGTTCGCAGTGAGATACTAACGAATTCAGGGTGTCTGTATGTTTCTGCCATTCGAGAGCTTCACGCTCTGTCTGCATAGCTTCTTTTTCCGATTGAAAATCGATTGCTCCGGCAATAAGCGTATGCAGGTAGAAATGCTGTGCGGAAAGCTGAAGATTTGCTCTGATCTGCTCAAAATCATACCCACCCAGCTGGCAGGAGCCTACATTATAATGCACGCCGTCTGCTTCCAGCAATTGTGTCATAAGACCGGCTTCGAGCATGCAGAATCGCAGCGACTCTTTATTGTAAATCGGATAAACAGCTTCCATATCTGCCACCAGGTGTACTGCAAAAGCGCCCTGATCCAGCCAGTTATGATTAAAATTAAGCTGTGTCGGTGAAATGACATTTTCACTGGAAATCAATACCAGTTCCCGGCTGTATGGATCGAAATAGTAATAGCCTTCCTTCACATGCTCCACTTTATCTTTGAAAACTGTCACATAGATCTGTACAGGATATATTCCTCCTGAAGAAGCATAGTTGAACCGGGCATGCTGATCCATAGCCTGGGCAGAGCAAAGGTTTAAGTAGCCTTTAAATGCTTCAAATGAAACAGGTTGATCGATGAAGCTGCGGTAGCTTTTTCTCCATCCGTTGTATAGATCCGGCGTTTCTGTTTCAGCTAATGAAATCCGGTTGTCCGAAGCGAGGTCCTTACGTTGTGCTATGCGGCTTTTTTTGTAAGACTGCCTGTCGTCCAGCTTGTCGATGAAGGTGAGCCCGTTCAGGTATTTCATCTGTTCCGGGGTATACAGCAGGAACTGAGGGGGAACAGATTGCGTATTGATGTCATCTAATTCTTCAAACCGGATGTTTTTTTCCTGGTAATAACCGATAAGTTCTGCCACTGAGCCAAATCTCACCATGTCGCCTACTGTAGGGCGGTCCAGAAAATGGGTTTCCAGCTGGTTGGCAAGACGGATGATGTCCATCGAAGAAACGCCCAGCTCACTGAATTTGTCCTGTTCAGCAAGTTCCGGAAGGTCGAATACTTCCCGCACGACTTTCAGCACAGGATGCAGGGTTCCGTTCTGAGTTTTAGTGTTTTCTTTGTCTTTTGTAGCATCAGGCTTTTCGGATCGGGATAGCGTTTGTTCCGTTGCTTGCTGTATCAGCTTATTCCTGTCGATTTTCCCGTTGCTTGTCACAGGGTAATTTTCCAGAGGAATAATGCTGTCCGGGATAAAGTACGGTGGAAGGTATTTTGCCAATTCTTTCTTGAATTCAGTTTCTGAGAAAGCTTCCGCAGCTGATTTTACATAAGCCACCAGTTTTTTATTTCCTGCTTTTTCTCCGATCGGCAGAATAACAGGATCCAGAGCCGGATTGCACTGCTGGAATGCCATTTGAATTTCTGCGATTTCAATACGATAGCCGTTGATTTTCAGCTGATCGTCTTTTCTTCCTAAAAATTCGATGATTCCATTCTCAATATACTGTCCATAGTCTCCTGTATCGTACAATCTGATGTTAAGCGCAGGATGGATATAAAATGCTTTTTGGGTTAAATCTTTACTTCCCCAGTATTCAAGAGCGAGACCTTTTCCGGCAATATGCAGTTTTCCTTTTACAAAGGTCGGACATGGTCGTCCGGATTCATCTAACACATAAAATTGCTGGTTGGATAGCGGATATCCGTAAGGAATAGAGCTCCAGTCTTCTTTGATCTGCTGTACTTCATAATAATTGGACCAGATCGATGCTTCTGTAGCGCCGCCCATGCTTACGAGATTGGCATGTGGCAGCAACTTTTTAATTCGGTCAAACGTAGAGAGCGGAATCCAGTCGCCTGATAAAAAGACTTTCTCCAGGCTCATATTATTCTGCTCGGAAATGGAATCCAGCAGTATATTGAACAAGGCGGGAACGGAGTTCCATAAAGTAACCTGATGTTGCATGATAAGCGTTTTCCATGCGATAGGATCGATACGTTCTTCTTCCGTAGGAACGACTAACTTTCCGCCTGCTCCCAGCACTCCGAAGATATCGTACACAGATAAGTCAAAGCTGTAAGCCGATACCCCTAATACCGCATCCTTTTCACTGACTCCAAAGCGCCTGTTCACGTCTAAAATAGTGTTCATAGCCGCTTGATGGGTGATTACTACGCCTTTAGGCTTTCCTGTTGACCCGGATGTAAAGATGATATAAGCAATATCATCCGGAAGAATAGCAGGCTGTTCAAAATCCATCTGCTCCCAGGTAATATCCGAATGTCTGAGGTGCAGGAAATTTTCAGCCTGGATTTCTTTTAGTTCAAATTCCTGGTCGGTGATAAAGCCCTGTGCTTCCGCCTGCTGAATAATTTCAAGTGTCCGGGCTTCCGGGTTATTGTGCGACATAGGAATGTAGGAGGCGCCATACTGAACGATACCGAGAATGACTGCAATGGATTCAAAGGATTTTTGCATCTGAACCACAATCCTGGCTCCTTTCTGAATATGGTTGCGCTGCAATACAGCCGAGATATGATTGGCTTTTTCTGTTAATTCTCTGTAAGAATAACTCTGCTCTTTAAACACAATGGCTGTCCTGTCAGGATTGTTTTTTGCCTGTTCCAGGATTTGCTCATGCAGCAGGAGCTCCGGATAATGGTATGGCGTTTGATTGGCCTGATTATGGGTATTGCGCTGATGATCAGGTCTCAGGTCATTCAAGGTTGATTCCCAGAAAGACATATCATTAACAGCAAGTTTGATCAGCCTGGTATAGGCTTCAAACATATCGGCTACCAGACCTTCAGGGAATATAGTGTTCAGCGCATCCCATGCCACTACCATATTGCCGTTTTTGGTCATTACCTGGGAATCTAACCAGACCTGTGGAGTCTGAGAAGACGAATAGCCGACTTCCCCAAATACGGAAGGATCTCCTAAATCATTTTCATTCTTGCTTAACCCTAAAGCGCTGGTAAATACCACCGGGTAAAAAAGGTCGGCAGAAGGATGAGTACGGTTGAGCTCCTTCACGACTTCAATAGCAGAATAGGTTTTGTGCTCCAGGTCTTCCTGCATTTGCCATTGCAGAGCCAGGGCATTTTCTTCCACGCTTCGTTTAAGGCAGTTGATGCTCAAGAGCGACAGATGGGTGAAATCTCCGATGACCTTATCAATATCCGAATGAACGGGATCCCGTTCAAACACAGTCAGTATCAGTCCGAAATGCTGTCCGGCACCCCAGGCAGCAAGCACTTCTGAAAAAATACCCATTAAAGCGGCTGTCGGGGTCAGCTTTTTCTGTGCCGCATGCTTACAGAATTGCTCCCATTGCGCTTTTTCAAAGGTTTTTTCAAAATGGGCAAATTCTTCTGCGGTATGGCCATACGCGCTGATCTGTTTTTTTAATGGTAATTGAGGTGGGGGAGACAGGCTTTCCATCCGGTTCAGCCAATACGTTTTATCTTGTTCGTATCGGTCGGATTTTTTCCGCAGCTCGACATATTGAAGATAATCCCGGAAAGAGGCTTTAATTTCCGGAAGAGGGGTTGGGTATGAGGTTTTTTCTGTCCGTTGGGCATATAAAATGGAGAGATCTCTCCAGAATAAACGGAGACTCAGGGCATCACTGGCAATAAAGTCCATGCCGAAGTGGATACGCCATGCTCCTTCTTCCATTTCACTGACCCGGAGGTCAAACAAAGGTTGGTCCAGCGGAATGATCTGGCTTTCCATCTGCTCCCGGATGGCTGCAAGATGCTCCTGCACATTCTGACCTTCTTTTATCCTGTACACCGGAAGAGTATAGGTCATTTCCGGGAGGATTTTCTGAAATCCGTTTTCATCTACCCGTACCCGAAGCATTTCATGTCTTTTGATCAGGTCATTGATGGCAAGCTGCAAAGCGTTGGTATCTAGATTTCCGGTATTCATTTCAAAATAACCGTAACAGCTGATGCCGCCCCAGGGAAGCTCTGCATTCCTGCCTACCACATAAGCATTTTGTATATCGTTCAGCCTGAAACGCTCGTACCGATGCTCCTCATCGCTGGTATACAGACTTAAGGTTGCATCCGCAGAAGACGTCCCGTTATTTTGTTCATTGATCTGCTCAAAAATAAATTCCGCCCAGCTTTGCAGGGTAGGCTCCCTCAGAAAGTCCGTACTTTTTACCTCGATGCCCAGCTCTTTTTTCCAGCGGCCGGTCAGATCGGTCATGGCAATAGAGTCTAATCCTATGGTGAACAGGTTTTCATCATTTTCAAGCTCTTCCAGCTCGTCTTCATCGAGCTTCAGTTCTTCCATCAGATTCCTTTGAAGGTATTCAAAAGCTTCTGACACACTAGTGAGTGTTACTTTTGGAGATTCTTGTTCTATCGTTATCACAATATTGTTTTAAATGTTATCTTAATTTCATTCGTATATCTGTTTAGTGCGCCGCTTTGCGGCTCGTATTTTTGTCGAATGGAACTTATCAGGTATAAAATTTTCATTCCCTGTGTGATAAAAATGAAAATTTTATAATGACCGTTTCATTATATGCATGCTGCCCAGCATCAGGTTGTTTTCAGCCCGAATACTTTTTCCCGGAACTGATAGTTCGGAACATTGATTTTCTGTAAACCGGATTCCCGGTAATAAGATTTCCAGTTGATGGCATTCCCTTGTATCCAGCCTGCAAAAACACGTTGTTCCAGATCAGGATTTGCTATCGTGTCAGAAAAGGAGATCTCCTGTGCATTTTTTCCCTCAGAACTTATAGCTTCAGGAATATCATTACTGTTTCTCCACAGGCCGTCAACAGGAATGCTATCTGATTCATCGGCAAGGGCTGTTTCCAGAATGTGAATAGCTTCCTCCTTACCGGTTGCCCAGATCACCTGCTTTTCTTTGAAATCGGCTCTGGATATGTTCTGACTGTAGGACAATTCATCCATATTCAGGTCTTCGTTTTCTTTCAGGAAAGAAACAAAAGCCATCCATTGATCCCTGATGCAGGACTGGCTTCTTGCGCTGAAACGGAATGGCCATTTGCGGGAGGTATATGCTGTTTTTTCCTGTGAATGTGCAGCTGTTTCATATGCTTCCAGCACGATATGGGCATTGGTTCCACTTAAACCAAAGGAGCTGATCGCTGCTGTCCGTGGTCTTTGTGATGGCTGCCATTCTAAGGTGTTGCGGGGGATTTCAATGCATGATTCCGACCAGTTGATATGAGCGGATGGGGTATTGAAATGCAGGTTCCCCGGAATTTTTTTATGTTCTAATGCCAATACCGTTTTAATAAATCCTGCTACTCCGGCAGCGGCTTCCAGGTGTCCGAGGTTGGATTTAACTGTACCTACATACACCGGTGATTGTCTTTCTTTAGGGAGCAGGTGGATGATGGAGTTCATCTCGATAGGGTCGCCAATTTCGGTACCGGTACCATGAGCTTCAATGTAGTCGGGGCCGGTTTCGCTGATGCCGGCTTTTTTCCAGACTTCTTTGAGCAGCATTTCCTGTGAAGGGCCGTGAGGCACAGTAGGCCCGGAAGACAATCCTCCCTGGTTGATTCCCGAAGCCTTGATGACTGCATGGATATGATCGCCATCTTTCTCTGCATCCGATAATTTTTTGAGAACTACAATCCCACAGCCTTCGCCACGAACAGTTCCGTTGGCTTCGGCATCGAATGATTTACTTCGGCAGTCCGGGGAAAGGATATTCAGGGATGAAAATAAAGCGGTAGATTCCTGGAAAAGCAGCAGGTTGACCCCGCCGGCAAGCGCCATATTGCAGTCGCCCATCCATAAGCCTTTACAGGCTTGGTCAATACTGACCAGCGATGATGAGCAGGCGGTATCCGTAGTAATGCCTGGTCCCTGAAACCCAAAGAAATAGCTGGCTCTGCCGGACATAAAGGAAAATCCGTTGCCCGATACATCATAAGGTTCAAACTGGGAGGTCAGCTTTCTTTCGCTGGCGAGCTGCTGCATATACTCCATAAGCATGACCCCGGCATAAACGCCCGTTTTACTGCCCCGTAATGAATCAGGGGCATAGCCTGCATTTTCCAGCGCTTCCCAGCACACTTTCAGAAACAGCCTTTGCTGCGGGTCCGTGCGTTCCGCTTCCCTGGGAGAGAAACGGAATAAGCGATGGTCAAAGGCTTCAATATCTTCTTCCAGGTAACCGGCTTCTTTTAAAAACGGACTTTCTTCCCATGCTCCACCCAAAGCATATTCTGCTCTTTTTTCGGGAACAGGCCCGATCAGATCTTCCTGCGATTGCAGGGCTTTCCAGAATTTTGCCGGTGTGCTGGCGCCTTTGGGAAACCGGCAGGCCATTCCTATTACAGCAATAGGTTGAAAAAGGGTCTCCTGGTTATCTTCTATTTTTTTCTTCAATCTCCTGATTTCTTCGAGGGCTTTTCTAAGAATATCCGAACGATCTGTATTGTTGTTTTCCATTGAATGTTATTTTGTGTTTACTGCAATTCCTGCATTAAAAGTTGCAGAAGGTCCTCTTCGCTTTCTTCTTTTTTATCTCCGGCAGGTTGATCCGGGACTTTTTTCGTTAATTCTTCAAGGTGTTTGCTCAGAAGGTCAACGGTATTGAAGTCGTAAATAAGGCTTACCGATAATTTGATGTTCAGCATTTGCTCAAGGTCGGTCCGTATACCCAGTGAGTGCATAGAATCCAATCCCAGCTCAAAAAGCGGGATGGAAGGATCTACCTCATCAATGTCAATTTCAAGTTCACCCGCTACCAGCTCTGTAATGATTTCCCGAAGCGGCTTGTCTGTACTGTTGCTGAAGTCCCGTTCAGTGCTATGCTTTGTGTAGCTTTCCTGGTGAGCAAGCGATGATAAGAACCGGTTGTGATTCAGCAGCTGGTACAACGGGATAAAGCGTTGCCAGTCGATATGCATAATGCCTGGTGTAGCAAGTGTTGAATGGCCGGCCAACTCCAGGGCTTTGTCCACTGCGGTATGCATAGGAACGGTCAAAATCCCTGATGTCTCCAATTCCTGTGCTTCGTGATCTTTCATCAGTCCTTTTTCGGCAAACCTTCCGAAGCGTACCGAGATTGTTCTTTTTCCCGCAAGATTTCTGTTAATCGCCAGGCCATCCAGCAGTAAGTTAGCGCTTGAATAGCCGGCTACTCCGTCTCCCGACCAAAGAGAAGCAATAGAAGAGGTGTATACAGTAAATCCTACCTTGAAGTTTTTGAAATGCTTATCCAATTGCAGGGCGCCTTCGTATTTGGCACTCCATTCAGCTTCCAGCGCTTCAGGGTTTGCTTCAGTCACTTTATTCCGGGTAATGGCTCCCGCGGCGTGAATCAGGTTGATTTCTTTGATTCCCTGTTTTTTCAATAATCTGGCTATGGCTGTCATATCTTCACCGGAATCTACTTTTCCGCTGAGGGCTGAAATCATAATACCTTCCGACTGGCATTGCTCCACATAATTGCGGAAATCGAGCTGTGCCCGGCTGAGGTTCAGGTTGCTGACCTCACTATCTTCTGCCTGAAGCCATGCGGGGTTACGGGACAGCAGATAGATCTTTTTACATCCCAGCTTCACCAGCTGTTCGGTAAATACCCGGCCCATTTGTCCCAATCCGCCTGTAATCAATACCGGATCAGTCCAGTTGCCTTTCGGCTGTATGTTTTCGGAATACGGTTCCGTTTGTCTTGTAAGGACCGGTGTATAAGCCGTTTTGTCTCTTAGAGCTATCTGGTCATAGATAAGTACGTCTTTTCCCTGTATATTTGAGAGAAGCGCAGCTTCCTGAATGGAGGAAATGTCGATCACCCCTTTCCATTTCTGTTTTGCCTCGATAGGCATAGTCCGGGCCAGTCCCCAAAGTGCGGTGTGGAAAGGATTGACCTGTTCTTCAGTGCTGACCGCTATTCCCTTGGTTGTGCACAGTCTGAAATTGAGGTCTTTGGGCATATTCAGCAGCAGGTCTTTGCATAAGGTGAATATCCCGGATAATCTCTGAATATCGTCGATAGGTGGAGCAAAAAGAGTCAATAGTCGGTTGCCTTCCTGCCTGCTTTTTATGACATCAGAAATGGCTTCACAGATTGATATGTTATGATCCGAAGCTATATCGTTTTTTGGCCCGATCAGGTATATCTGTGGAATTTTACCAGCATTCTGAGCGATCGCTGAAAATGTCTGTTGAGCCTGCTGTGCATCAAGGAATATCCATAGGTCTTTTGAAACAGGCTGATGATCCGTATTTGTTTTTTCCTGATCGTTTTTCAAGCTGATGTCGATCTGCTCCCATTGCTCCTCATACACTGCATCATTTTCTTTTGCGGAGGGTAAAAATTCGTTCAGAATTTTACGGACTTCCATAGCTGTAATTTCCAGCAGGGGATTGCCTTCGGAATCGCAGAAGCTGAACTGTGCTTTCATGGCATCAGCATCAGTTTTCAATAAGGTCCCTGATGCATGAATTGGGCCATGAAGCGGTTGATAGAGATGGATCTCATCATAACGGGAAGGGACAAAAGGCTCTGAAAACTGCTCAAATGCTTTGGCGGAAAACAGGGCATGCATACATGCATCCAGCAGTTCCGGAGCGGCCAGTAAATCGATGGTTTGTTCCTCCTGTTGCAGCAGTGCTTTCATGCTGTGCTCATCTGCTTTCAGGTGATTGACCAGGCGGAATTTCGGCCCATATTGTACCCCCCAGTTGCTTAAGCGATTATAAAAGGCTTGTGTATCGACCGTCTTCAGAGGGGTCCCATCAATGGTGAATAATGGTTTTTTATTTTCTGTTGAAGTGTTTTCAGAACGAACCCAAAAACCACCTTTGATATGGATCGCCCATTCTTCCTGATCTTTCCGGCTCCTGATTTCCCATGAACCGTTTGCTAAAAATGGCGCTTCACTTTTATTTAATTCATAGGTAAGTTCGAGCTGCACTTCTCTTTTTTCTTGCAACGACAAGAAGCTCATCGGCTGGAAGATCTGCACATTTTTTAACGTAATGTGATGGCTTTTATGAAGATAGGACAATGCTTGGCAGATCATGGAAAGATAACCGGAACCCGGGAAAATATAAGTTCCGTTCACGATATGCTCTTTAATGAAACCGTCCTGTTCGGGACTGAAAGAGGAAATAAAGCTTGCCTTGTTCTCCTGTTCCATACCTGTCTGACGATGTAAAACGGAAGCAATGACCCTGTCTTTTCCTGCTTCCACAACATTTCCGGAGGTTCCCGGAGCTTTCCTGCTGTTGATCCTGTACGATTCGGAAATATAAGTTGACATGGCAAGTGGCGGTGGAGGAAGCGGTAGCTTTCTTAAACGTTGGTTTCCTAAAAGAGGAGTCCAATTGACTTCAACTCCTTTTGCATAAGCGTACAGCAGAAAATCAAGTAACTGATCGGCTGTATCTGCTGGTGAAAGGGAAATAGTTTGTGTATCATTGAGTATATTTACCGTGATCGCTTTTATCGAAGTATCATCCTTTTTCTCCAGCCAGAATGCTTTGTCAGTAGCCTGTTCTGATTTTTCCCAATGCTGATTTCCTGTAAGGAAAGTAATTCTGTCCAGCAGTTGTTCACGTTTTGATTTATTTTCCAGGATAAAAAGCATTAACGACTCTTCAATGGATAATAATCCGCTCAAAACAGCGCCCGGATAATCGCCTTCTCCTGATGTGTTGAGTTGTATCTCTGTTTTTAGCGCAGACAGGATACTCTCCGTCCAGATCAATGACTGGGCAAAACGGATCACTTTCTGTTCTAATTCCGTAGCGGGATTTGCAGCAAGATGATCAAGTGATTTGCCCAATAATTTATGCAGTACCTGGTCTGTTTTTGTCATGGCTGAGGTAAAGAATCCTTCTTTTTTCCAGCTTTTAAGGCTTTCAGGATTGAAGCCGGTCAGGTTTCCGATGTTTAAAACCGCCTGGTTTCTTTTCCTTTTTCCTTTGAGTGAAACTTTTTTGAAAGTGGTTGAAATGCCGTTTTGGAAGTTCTTAAGTTCCCTGATCAATTCCTCCGTACTGCTACAGCAGGCATAAATCGATGCTTCAAAGATTTCACGCCCGTTCATCAAAGTATGAGACAAGGCAGCAACAGAAGTGTTTTCATCTATACTGTTTAGAAGGGCAGAAATGTATTGATTTAATGTGGTTTCATTTTGTGCGGAAATAAGCATTGGCCATGTCTGAACGGATCCATTCGTTGAGTCATTGATATGCTGATCAGGAGCTTTACCCAATATGGCATGCACATTAGCCCCGGTCATGCTAAAGGCACTTACGCCAATATACTGCTCAGTGCTTTCCCAGGTCATGCTTTCCTTTACCGGGACGATCGGTTTTTCGTTCCATTTAAAGCCGGGATTCAGCTCTTCCAGATGCAGTCCGGCAGGGATCATGTTGTTTTTAAGGATCAGCAGCGATTTGATAAGGGAAGCGACACCCGCTGCGGGTTCCAGGTGACCTATATTCGATTTGACAGAGCCTACAAAAAGAGGATCTGATGATGATTTTGAAGCTCCAAAGACCTGGTAAAGCCCTTCCAGCTCTACCGGGTCTCCCAGATAGGTACCTGTTCCATGTGCTTCTACATAGCCGATGTCTTCAGGAGAAAGCCCGGCTTTTTTCAGGCAGGATTCAATAAGCTTTACTTGCGCTTTGCCATTGGGGGCGGTTAATCCATTGCTGCGCCCGTCGTGGTTGGTCGCTGTGCCTTCTACAATTCCATAGATATAATCCCCGTCGCGTTCTGCATCTTCCAGACGTTTGAGCAGTAAAGTTCCCACCCCTTCACCACGGATGTAACCGTCGGCATATTTGGAGAACGCCTGACATTTGGCTGATTTTGATAAAGCACCCATCTGGGCTAATGCTACCAAAGCATGAGGGGAAAGAATGCAGTTCACTCCTCCTGAAAGGGCATAATCGCATTCCTCATTCAGCAGGCTCTGGCAGGCTAAATGCAGGGTCATCAATGATGATGAGCAGATCGTGTCCAGCTGAATGGCAGGCCCGTTTAATCCTAATAAGTAGGCTACTCTTCCTGCTGCAATCGCATTGATATTTCCCAGCGGGTTTGAGGCATTATAGCTATTCACCCCATCCGGAGCAATGTCAAAATCATAGTAATCACGGTAGCTCAGACCGAAAAATACCCCTGTTTTTTCTTTGATGGCATCAATTTTATAGCCTGCATTCTGAATGCTGTTCCATGAAGACTGGATAAGCAAACGCTGCTGAGGGTCAATATCGGCGGCTTCCTTTTCGGTCATTCCAAAGCTGGAAGGCGAGAAATCAAAGACATCGGAAATAAAGCCGGCACGGTCGACAAATGTTTTTCCTTTTCCTCCCTCCGTATCGTAATAAAAGGAATGATCCCAACGGTCCGGAGGTATAGGGATGATCCCGTCTTTTTTATGTAAAAGGTTTTCCCAGAATTGATCAGGCCCGTTGGACTGTCCTGGGAATTTACAATCTAAACCAATGACCGCTATCTTATTTTTTCTGACGGTGTTCATATGTTTATATTTGTGATTATCATTATATTTCATCTTCCAGTAATCCTTTCAGAAAATCATTATCCACTCCGCTGTCCTGTATATCTGTCTGTCCGGAAGGTTGTATTTCAAATGCACACAGATAGCTGGCCAGCTCACTTACCGTGGAATAACTCCAGATAATAGAAGGTTCCACATGAATAGCATATCGGGTATTCATATCGCTTACAAACCGTATGGACAGGGAAGAATCGAGTCCGTATTCTGAAAATGAGGTGGAAGGGGCAAACTGGCTGCTTTCAATTCCGGCCTCTTTTTCCAGCCATTTATAAATCCAGGCTTCCATTTCCGCAACGGCTTTGTTGTTTACGGAAGATGGATTTTTAGAGCTGATGGAAGAGGTAGTGTCTGTGTCGGTTTCAGATGTTGTCGTACGGAATATTACCTTTTCAGCAGAGCTTTGCTCTTCTGCCTGTTGTGATGCGTTTTGCGTTTCTATCCTGCGCAGATCCCGGAAAGGGGAGCGGATGGAAGCTTCATCAGACATAGGTTGTGTATAAATGGTCTGGTGATCTTTCAGGGCATGGCTGAATTTCGCTTCAAACCGTTGTCTGGAGAGTAGGCTGGTATCGAATTCGAGCGTGTCTGCTATGATTCCTTCGATTTTTTTCTCGATCCAGTTTTTTGCGTGGGAGGAAATATCGTCCTGACACATCCATGCAACCAGCCGGTAGGTCAGCACTTCTCCGAATGCATACCGGGCAAATTTTCTTTGCGGTCCGTCAGCATCACTGGTATGTTGTTCCAACTGCTGTTTTATAAGCTGTATTTTCTCTTGCTGAGCTACAGCATTGATGGCTACATACTGGTTGGTTAAAAAGTTTAAGGCTTCCATAATGGCTTCATCACTGCGTCCTCCGAGGTCGGCAATTAAGGATTCTGAAGGGCCTTCAAATATTCTCAATACACGGGTATCTCTGAAAAGCTGGGCGATACCGTTGTGTTCCGAATATCCTCTGGCAGCAGTGATCTGCATCAGGAAGTCGACGCCTTTCCAGGTTTCTTCGGTAGAGAAGATTTTCCCGGCGCTTACCAGGGTATCAGGAAGCATCAGCCCTTCATCTTTCCATTGTACCAGCTTAGACTGATAGGTTTCAATGATTTCAAGAATCCAAAGCAGCTCGTTGAGCTGTTTAAGGACCACAGGCTGATCGATAAGGGAGCCTGAGTTGATCTTTCTGTTATCAGCCCATCGTTTAGACCGGGATAAAACGGTTTTCAGGATGCCGATGCACATGGAATTGATCCCGATACGGCCCATAGAGACTACTTCATGCAGGATCTCTGAACCTTTACCGATTTCGCCCAGCACATATGCCTCTGAGACTTGTACATCGTTCAGGGTAAAATGTCCCTGTACGGTTCCACGCATGCCCATGGTCATACATTCTTCGATATGGTTCAATCCTGGTGTTCCCTGCGGTACCAAAAAGGCGGATTGTCCCAGGTATTTGCCATTTTCGTCCTGCGTATGTGCGATCACTGTCAGGTAGCTTGCCCAGGAGGAAGAGCCAACCCAGCATTTTTCACCGTTTAAGATCCAGTGGCCGTTATGTTTTTTTGCAAGAGTTTTCCCTGCGTTGGGATTGCTTCCTGCACCGGGTTCGCTTAATGCAAAGCTGGCGGTTCCTCTGCCTGTGGCCAGTTCTCTCACCACTTTTTCCCTGATTTCTTCTTTGGCAAATGTTGCGATGGGATGCAGTCCCAGTAAATTGTGGAGGCTGGCGAATAACCCTAACGTTAAATCTGCAGAAGAAATGGTTTCTATGAAAGTCCTTGCCTGGTTCAGGGTACAACCTAAGCCACCATATTCCGGTGAGATCAGAAGACCCATCAATCCCATGCGGGCCAATTCAGTCATAATGTAAGGGGGAATAGAACGTCTTTCGTCTATTGTATAGCTGTCGACCCTGGTTTGAAGGAAATGTTGTAATTCGCCAACGATCTGTGCCAGTTCCTTCTCCTGAAGACCGGGATGTGTGGTTACCGTTTTCTTTTTAGGAACTGCTGCATTTAAGCGGGAAGTGTACAAAATGTTTTCCCATTGCTCATTTTCGGTGGTACGTTTGGCCAGCCGTCTTTGAATTTTGCCGCTGGTGGTCCGGGGAACATGCATAGGAGCTACAAACAGAATGGTATCTATCGCTACGCCATGCTCCTGTAATACAGCATTGCGTATTGCTTTCGCATATTCATCAAATTTAGGGGACAGCACAGCGCTGCGGGTTAATTCCTGTACGATATAGCAGCATTCGTTTCCGTCTTTATTCATGGAAAAGGCTGCTGCGCCGTCAATCCTCAGATCAGGATGGGCATAGCAGGAGGTACGTTCTATGTCCTGGGGATAATAATTTAATCCCCTGATGATAATAAGATCCTTGATTCTGCCGACGATGTAGATTTGTCCATCCTCATCTTTGAATGCCAGATCACCGGTCCGAAGATAGGTGGTATTATCGGAACGGGAGTGGAAATAGCTTTCGGAAGTGGCCCATTCGTTTTCAAAATATCCGTCCGTTACAGAAGGACCGGAGTACCATAGTTCACCAATGGAGTAGGGCTCCTGTACGGGAAACGCCGAAATGGAATCGGGCAACGCTCCTTCGAGGTCGGCAACGGCTATAATATCAACGCCGTGGTTGTCGATGACCTGTCCGTTTCCTACGAGATATACTGAGCCTTCCTCATCGGGGAATTTCTTACCGGTTTCCAGAAAGCCGCTTTCCTGAAGGATCACGGTATTGTTTCTGAGCGCTTCTTTATCGACCTTTAGCCATTTTACCTTTTCTCCTTCCTTATTCAAAGCGACGGTTAAAGTAGCTTCCGCTAAGCCATAACCGGGAGAAATCACGTGGTCATGGGCGCCAAACAGCGAAATAGCATTCTGGAAATCACAGATCGTCTGAAAGCGGATAGGTTCAGCACCGGATGCACACATTGTAAGTGTTTCCAAAGAGAAGTCTATTTTTTCGTTGGTGTTTTTAAGTTCGTTGTGGAGTTGCACCAGCTTATCGGCCACCAGCTGATAGGCAAAATTGGGTCCTCCGGTATGGGTGGCTTTCCATTTGCTGAGCGCATAGACCCAATTGAGCGGCCGGCTCATAAAATCTTCGGGTTTCATGAGATAAAGGCTGTTCCCGTTATAAATGGTCTGAACGATAAACAATATAAGCCCCATATCGTGATAGAAGGGAAGCCAGCTCACAAACACACTGTCGGGAGTGGCGTTCATATTCTTTTTAGATTCTTTGGAATTTTTAATCAGAGAATCCTGTGTTACGACCACGCCTTTAGGATTCCCCGTAGAGCCGGAGGTGTATTGTAAAAATGCAGTAGGATGGATATCAGGCTGATCCGTGAAGTCAGATTCAAAGTTGTCTGAAGCTTTGATTGCTACTTCGATGAACGGTATGCTGCCGAGCAGTTCGGATTTGCTTAATGACTGCATGAGCCTTGAACCGCTTTTTTTACCGGTAATGATCGCTTTAGGTTGGCATGTGCCAGCAATATTCTCCCATTTGTCCAAAGGTTTTGACCGTCCGGGAATGTTAAGCGGAACAGGAATCGCTCCTATCCATTGGCAGGCCAGGAAAGCGATGATGAATTCTATGCCCTGATTAAAAATCAGCAGGCAACGATCTCCTTTTTGGATCTCTTCATTTTTAAAGGCCTGCGCATATTCTCTGACCTGGAATAAAAGCTGGGAATAGGTCTGTGGATTTTCATTAAGGTCAATATCTACTTCGCTAAAGGCTGTTTTGTCGGGGTATTCTATGCTTCTCCTGATCAGAAAATCGATCAGGCATCTGCCGTCATCTTCGGGTTGGTGAGATGTACGGGGTATAGGTTGAACATGAGTGTTCTCCATGTCAGTTGTATTTGTTATTGGTGGTTATTTTTACGGACAAAAGGTATAGGCAGATTCATCTACCGCTTTTGTCAGCTTTTGATATGCTCCGGCTTTGCCGGGCCAGTTATTGATGATCACATCTCCGTCTTTGTACCAGCTTTCTTTTATCTGGACCCAGGCGGTTTTTTTCATTCTTTCGTTGACCTGACGGGTAAATGTCTTCTGAACTTCCGGTTTTACATCCATATATTTCAGATTCTTCCCTGAAACAAGATCCATGCATTCAGCGATGTAGTGTGCCTGGCTTTCTATCATGAGCAGGACAGAGCTGTGCGCCAGATTCGTATTCGGGCCGAACATCATAAAGAAATTCGGGAAGCCTGCCGTGGTCATTCCGAGGTAAGTTTCCGTTGATTGCTCCCATGCGTTGCTGATAGATTGTCCATTCAGTCCGCAGATATCCAGTCCTTTCAGAAACGGATGACTCTCGAAGCCGGTCGCATAGATGATCACATCCAATGGAACTTTGTTTCCTGAGGAGGTAATCACGCCCTCTTCTACAAAATGAGCGATGCCTTCCACATTGACTTCTACATTGTCTTTTACCAAAGCAGGATAATATTCATCAGACAACAACACACGGACTGCTCCCATCGGGTAATCCGGGGTCAGCTTCTTCAACAGTTCCGGATCTTTGACCGTTTTTTTGAGGTGGCTCAAGCTTACACTCTGCCAGAGCTTTTTCCAGAATTTGTTTTGTCCCATCAAATGGTAAAACAATCCGTTGAAGGTGTTATTCGAATGGCGGGCCCACCGGAGTTTAGACGGGTATTTCTGATGCAAATGCCTGTCCTTATCACTGTATTCCGCATTTTTCTTGGGTAATATCCATTTTGCGCTCCGCTGAAAAACCGTCAGGGATTGCACCTGCGGAACGATTTTCGGAATAAACTGGATGGCGCTGGCAGCGTTGCCTATGACGCCTACCCGTTTTCCGTTCAGATCAATATCATGGTTCCATCTTGCGGAATGCCAGGCAGATCCTTTGAACGTTTCTTTCCCTTTAAAGTCAGGGATTTTCGGGTGGTGAAGCTGACCTATCGCCATAATTAAAAACCTGGCTGCATAGGTGTCGCCCTGTCTGGTTTTCACTTCCCAGTATCCCTCTTCTTCAATGAACCGGGAGGACGAAAATTCTTTTTCACAAAGAATATGCTCTTTTAATCCATTCTTTTCTACGTTGAATCTGAGGTATTCAAGGATCTGTGGCTGGTCCGACCATTTTTTCTTCCAGCCGGGGAAAGGTTCAAAGGAATAGCTGTACAGGGCAGAGGGTACGTCGCATTCTGCACCCGGATAGGTATTATCCCTCCATGTACCTCCGATATCCTCTGCTTTTTCCAGCATCAGGAAAGATCGTATTCCCCGCTTTTTTAAGCTTATTGCCATTGAAATCCCCGAAAATCCTGATCCTACGATTAAAGCTTCGTACATTCTGTGATTTGCGGTCATATCGTTTACTTGCTTTTAGGATTCACTACCAGTTGCTTCAGACGGTCTTTTTCATAGAATACCAGAATAAAGTTCATGATAGACACGATCATTCCGGAAGCAAAAAATCCGGGGTGCGCAGGCGGCATATCATGAACAATGTGGATCAGAAAAATATTGACTGCAAAAGGTAGATAGAACAGCAAGCCGATCCACCAATATCTTTTCGTTAGCAGAAGCGCTCCTGCAAATAATTGGGCTAAACGGACAAAAGGTCCCAGATAGCTCATCATAATGGCATCATGCAACTGGCGGAAGGTTTTCCCAAATAACAGGATACCTTCGCTTTGCGGATTATAGCCTTCTGTGAACATGGCATAGGTTCCTATGGCACCGAAAAGTAAAAGGATGACAGCAAAAACATATCGTAATATGGTCATGGTTTTTCTCATAATATTTGATTTATTCATTCAAAAAAATTAAAAATGACAGAAAGCAATGGTGAACACCTGGGTTGGTTCCGGATGCTCAGCCCATTCTCTTATCTTAGTTCAATTTCAGAATATGAGACATTCCTGTTGTAGTGACCGTTTTGGTTTTGCTTGAATTGCTCAGGTTGATCTTATTGATATAGTTGCTTGTTTTATTGGCAAACGGAACATAAGCAAAACCATTTGAGAAATAACATCTTGCGACTTTTCCGCCAATGGTGTAGTCATCATCCAGCTTCGCTGCTGTTTTCGTATTTAAGTCAAAGCTCCACCAACGGAAAATAGCGTCCGTATTGAATGAGTATGGATTGGCCGGATCAAGCTTTGAAGGATCAAGTACCGTAGCAAGGAATTTACCGTTTCCATAGTATTCAAAATTGGTTACCGGGTTGCCATTTCCTTGTGATGCGGCTTCTAAATCAAAATAGTAGCTTGAATCGAACTCCGTAGATCCGTTTTTGATTCTCAACATACATGCTGGTTTACCGATGACATTTCTGGCCCCGCCAAATACGTTGTGGCACAATACATAAATATCCCCGTTTTCGGTTTTATTCATATAGTACACCCCGCCGCCGGTATTCCAGGCACCCGTAAAGGAACCTCTGGTATCAGTGATGATTTTCACTAACGCACCAGAATTATTGTTCGATGAGTTGTTTACCTTGGTAAGGTCTATGACCAATATATCGCAGGTAGCCGTGGCCGGGGTAAAGGAGCTAAAGTCCTGCATGTAATACAATGCGGCATACATGTAATTTCCGTTAATGATAATCTCTGTAACACCATCCGCCTGGATAGTTGCTCCGGGAGTAGGGAAGTTGGTTACCTGACCGGCTCTTGACATGGAAGACCAGTCGATTACTCCGGTTTTGGTCATGGTGGTAGGGTTAAAGATCACGATCTTTCCTGATCCTCCTATGTAGGCTGTGTTTTCATCTTTGAAAGCGATATTTCCCTGAAAACCCAGCTCAGGAACTGAAATGGATCCTTTATTTTCTCCGGTATTTCCATTTGATAAGGTCCATCTTGTGATTGATTTGTTTTGATAATCATTCACATAGATCGCTTTTTTAAATTCATAAACACCTCCTGAATGAGAAGCTGAGATTTCGTGGGCTTTAGCATTATCGATGGTTCCTGTAACATCCGGGGATTCAATTTTCTGCATGTAAGCAGAGAAAGACATTCCGTCTGCATTCTGAGGTCTGGTAATTAACGCAAAATTCGCTGATCCGTTATCGGCAGTCGGTTCTGTCATATCATCATCCTTATTGTTACAGGATACAAATGCCAGCAGCATAAGCGTTAAAGCAGTTAATTTGTTCTTCATTTTTTTGATTTTTTTTGATTTTTGTTTAGTTAAAAAAATTTGTTTAGTTATTTGCTTAGTTAAATGAATACGTTATTTTTCCGTAAAAGCTCCGTCCCGGTTTCTGAACAGAGAAGTTGTCGTACACCTTTGCGTTGGTCAGATTCTTACAGTCGACGGCAAAACTCCATCTTTCATTTTTAGAATGAACTGAGACTGAAATATCATTGACAAACTGAGACGGAATCGTTGTTTTGGATGATTTTATCCCGTTAATGGCCCAGGTAAGGAAATATTCATGGACGTAGGAGCCGGTATATAAAAACCTGATGTAGTAGTTCCGGTTATTCCCGGGATTCAATGTATAGGCAATCTGGGCATTGCTGAACAGGTATGGTGTATTGGGAACTCTTGCGCCAATATATTCCGGAGTAAAGATCCCTGAATCGTCTACTGCCCGTAACCTTGTATCCAGGTAGGTTGTGTTGAGATTAAGGCCAATTTGATTGTTTAATTTGTATTCCAGGAACCATTCGCCACCAATTGTGGATGTTTGTAACAAATTGGTGTAAGCGGCAAGCGCATTGGAAAAAGAGGTCAAAAGAATCCGGTTCTTAGTGTCTCTGTAAAATCCGCCGATCCCTGTAAAAATTTTTCCGTCTGATGATTTGTAATGTACTTTTACATTGATATTATGGCTTTTGGCTGATTTAAGGTTGGGGTTCGGGCTGATGGTAATACAGTCCCCGAAAATCTCTTTGCTGTCAGGCTGGCGAACGGTATATTCATAACCCGGAAGGATTGATATTTTTGGAGTTACCATCCATTTGAATACCTGACCAAAGCCAATATCGGAAGAGGAGGAGGAATTTATCCTGTCAAATTCATTGTTGATCTTAAAGCTAACGCCTTTTACTTTATTGTAGTAATGCTTGAAAGAGGTGTTAGAAATTAAGCGGCCCTGTAAAAGCCTGGATTCAAGAGAGGTTCCGAAAAAGTTATTGAAAAGTGTTTGTGGTGTTTTGAAGGGATCTTCTTTGTAAGTAGCTGTACCGGCCTTGTCTTCTCCTGTCAGCTCCCTTTTGGTAGTGAGGAGGCTTACGTTGATCTTATAATGTTCTCCTATTTTAAAAAATGCGTTTTCTCTTGCATACAGAACATTCTGGTTGATTTTGGGCGTACGCCCCTGGCTGTACAATCCGCTTTCCCCCTTATTCTGTCCCTGGACAAAGCTGCCGTCCCAGAAATAGATGCGTGAGGAAATGTCTTCAAAATACGTCTGTTCAAAATTGTATCCGGCGGTTACATCAACCTGCCATCTGTTCTTCTGTAAGCTCGATTTTTTCCAGTTGAGGGCAGCACCTCCGGTATATTCCGTGGAAAACGGCTCTCCCCAGGGTCTCAATGCTGTAATGCCGTGCTGCCATTCTTTATAGGTATGGGTAGAGGAAACTATTAATTTTATATTATCGGCCCAGCTTAAGTCTTTGGCCCCGATCTGTACTTTGGTCAATGCAAAATCATAGTCGTCATTAAATCTCCTGGCCCGGCCTTTTTTTGTATTGTATAAATCGTCAACTACCACATCTACATGGTCCATCCAGTAGTCATTATCGGAATGCCGGTAAACAGCATCTAAGCCGGCAAAGAATTTTTTATTTTTGAAAGGATGCCCAAAGGTGCTTAATGTGGCTTCATGGGAGTTCCAGGAACCGTACATATATCCCAGTCCCAGAAAATCCTTCTCATTTTTCCTGGTGACAATATTGATGACTCCTCCTAAAGCATCCGACCCGAATTGTACGGGGATCAGCCCTTTATAGGTTTCGATACGTTCGATCATATTGGGGGTAAGGTTTTGAAGCTCAAGTCCCCGGCCCAGCAGGTATACGGGAATTTCATCTATAAATACCTTTACGTCTTTCCCATCTATGCCATTCAGAATGACATTCAGGTCACTGCCCATGCCGCCCTGTTGCTGTATGCGCAATCCGGAGGCAAGGTTCAGGGCTTCGACAACGGTTTTTGAAGTGCTCTGGAATTCTTTGAAATCAATTACTTCAGGGGTGTAGAGTGATTCACGGATCTTTTGTGACGTGGAGAGCTTTTGTCCTTCTACAATCACCTCTTCAAGCTCATACGCTGATTTGGTAAGGGTAACGTTTAACGTGTCCCTTTCTTCGGTGATCTGAATCTTAAAGTCCTTTTTTCTGAATAACGAATTTTCTATAGAAACCATATATTTACCTGGTTTTTCGTTAATAGTTACCTGTCCGTTCCTGTCGGTTGTCTGTTGAGAAATAGATCCATTTCCTTCAACAGTGATTTTAGCTCCCGGAATTGCTTCCTTTGATTCGTTTTTTATATTTATAATAGTTTGAGCATCAATATAGTTGCTTGAAAAAGCAGATAAAAAGAAAAAGGCTATAAACCTGTTGTAGTTTAAACGCTCAAAAATTATTTTCATGTGTTATTTATAATTAGTCCAAATATAAATAAATATTTTATAAATGATTGAAAAATAAATATGATTTATTCCTTATAAAGAAACAGGGGTTGATACGGTCGGTTAAAGAAGGGCTTTATCCGGACTTATTGGTTATGAATCTGTTTAACCTTTTTACTTAGCTATTAGACGCAAAAGCTTTTATTCCAGAGACTTTAGTTCACTGAAAATACTGTATGAAAAGTTCACATAAGGAGAAAATCAAAGATTTTCATAAAGCTTAAGTGTACTTATTGTGCACCAAGCTTGTTACTTAAAAAAAATCTTAAGTGTTTAATCTTTTGTGGTTTTCATTAAAAAGATTAAACAGCTTTTATACGAGAATTGGGATCAATCCAGGAGAAGTGTGTCAGGAGCAGCTTAAAATTTCGACGAACAGGGAATATCTGTTGCCAATTGAGCGGGGCTGTTTTTTTGCAGGAAAAAAAATGATAAAAATGTGTCACGTTTTTCCTGAATCTTTATCTATATTATAAAAACAACTTTTATGAACACACGGATTGACCTGCATCAAATGCCCAAAGGATTGTTAGACGGCCTGATCAAAACAGAGCTGTACTTAAAGAAATCAGGATTGGATCTGAAACTGATCGAACTGGTTAAATACCGGGTTTCGCAAATGAACAAATGCGGATATTGTTTAGATATGCATCATCAGGAAGCTTTGGCTCTCGGTGAATCTGAATTAAGGCTTCATACGCTCATTGCCTATAAGGAATGTCCGTATTTTGAGGATCATGAGAAGCTGGCGCTGGAATTTGCAGAGAATCTGACGTTAACCAGTGAGACAGAGGTGGACGACCTGCTTTATGCCCGTCTGAAAAAATACTATTCGGAAGAGCAGATAGTAATGCTTACCTTAGTCATTACCCAGATCAATGCATGGAACAGGATTAATAAAACGGTAGGGGCAGTGCCGGGATCATACACCGGAACTGAATAAAAATTGCTTATGGCTTTGAAGCAGGAAGCTGAAAGTTATGAAGGTTATCAGTAATAACCGTTTATCTTTTTTAAGGCAGTTTATTAATTGTATAGTGATCTGTCTGTAATGATAACTAAAAGTAACTTCCAGCCTCCTTCTTCCAGCCTCCAGCCTTTTAATCTTAACTTCCTAACGCCAAATTAACTTATGAACCATTTACTTTTTTTAATCACAATTATTTTTACAATGACAATACAAGCCCAAGAATTTAAAAATCCATCTTCTCTTTTCGATCCTGTGCCGTATGGATTTTCCCATATGGTTACCGTTCCGGAAGGACATCAGTTTATTTTTATCGCCGGACAGGGTGGTGAGGAGAATCCGGAAGGAAAGCTGACCCCTGACTTCAGACGCCAGGTAGCATTCTCTCTGAAAAATATCAAAGAGGCGCTTACAACTGAAGCTCTTACCATGGATAGTGTTATTAAATTAACCACATTGGTCGTTGACCACGATGCAGAGAAATTGAAGATCATCACAGAGGAGTTCAATAAGGTCTGGCCTGCCAAAAATTTCCCTATCAATACATTAATTCCCGTTCCTAAGCTTGCTATAGATGGGATGCTGGTAGAAATTGATGCCCTTGCGGTTAAGAAACCGAATCATCAATAAAAGATACTGAAATGAAATCATTACTCCTGGTCTTTTTATTAAAAATAAAGACCGGGAATTTTGCGGATATAAACAGAGATCAATCTATCCATTGCTCATGGCGGAATTGATGAAATACATAATTTCTATCAGCGATCAGTAATTATGTTAAATCCTTTAGCTATCTTTTTGCAATTATTTAAGGCTTAAAAATGAGGTATCAACAATTTGATGTAATATGAATAATATGATTGAAAATTACAGGCACATATTATTCCCGTATGCCTATAATATTCTGGGTACGGTGGAAGATGCTGAGGATGTGATCCAGGATGTGATGATCCGGTATACAAAGGTTTCAGCTGATGTTATCAGCCATCCTAAAAATTACCTGATCAAGAGTGTTATTAATCAGTCAATTCAGCTAAAGCGGAAGCAGGACAAGACGGTCCGGACCTATATGTGGCTTCCTGAGCCTGTGGCTACGGAGCAAGCTTACAGGCATCCGGATGTTTTTAATTTCTCGCTTCTTGCCAGAATGGAGCATCTTAGTGCTAAAGAACGGGCCGTGTTTATTCTGAAGGAAGGCTTTGACCATTCACACGAGGAAATTGGGGAATGGCTGTCCTGTACCCCGGAAAATTCAAGAAAGATGCTGAGCAGGGCCAGAGAAAAGCTGAAAAAGATCGGCTATAAAGAGAAAACGCAACATCAGTCACCTGTTTCTGACCCGGTAAGGAAGCTGATCGATGCCATTCAAAATGGAGACGCTGAGGATGTGAAGCTATTGCTGGCTGAAGATATTCAGTTTTATGCTGATGGCGGAACCTCTATTCAGGTTGTGGCTAAAGAATGTCTGGGGAATAATCTGGTAAGCCGGTTATTGATTTATATACACCAGACGTATAACAGCCTTTCCAGTATTACCTTTACCGTTATCAATCATCAGCCTGCCGCTGTATATATTCAGGACGGGCAGATACAGTCCTGCCAGATCTTCGATGTATATGAAAACCAAATTATCCGGATTGATTCGGTTATTGATCCGCAAAAACTTAAAAACTTAACCCAGGAGGACCTTATTCATCAACCTTCCTCCAAAATCTAATACCAAAATATATTTTACTTATGCAAACAACATCCAAAATTTTCAAAATTTTATTCGGGGCCCTTTTACTTTTTAATATCATTCTTTTGTCTATCGTGTCCTACATGCTGATGAACAGACCAGATAAGCTGATGGAGGCGGAAAGGATTGACATCAAAGATAAAACAGGCAACAACAGGATTGTTATTTCAAACGTGGATCATATTCCGCCGCCAATCGTTAACGGGAAAACCTATCAAAGGGCTGTAACACCTGCAGGTCTTATTTTTTATGATAAAAAAGGGGATGAAAGAGGGGGACTCGCCATAACAGATACGGACAAAACCAATTTCAACGCACTGGCGTTTGATTATCAGAATGCCGATGCCATCGGTATGTTCGCCCAGGATAATAAGAATGATCAATATTTCAAAGCAGGTTTCACCATTAATGATAAAGATTTATCCGGAAAACCGGGACATAATATCAACAGAATCAACCTGGTTACAGAAAACGGGAATGCGGCGCTGGTTCTGAAAGATGCCAATGAGGTTCCAAGAATTGTTTTAAAGGTGGACAGCTTAGGCAATGCTTCTATTGAAACATTTGATAAAGGAGGAAAGCTGAAATGGAGGCAATAGGTTTCCGAACATATTTTTAAACTTTGAGACTATTAAAAAATAAATTATTCAGCTGTATATAATGCAAATTCAAATTTTTTAACCACAAAAGACACAAAAGATTAAACACGTAAGTTATTTTAAGTCACAAGCTTGGTGCGCAATAAGTACACTTAAGTTTTATGAAAATCTTTGATTTTCTTCTTATGTGAACTTTTATACCATATCATTTTCAACTAACTAAAGTGAACTTAAGTGTTTAAAATAAAAGTTTTTGTGTCTTTTGTGGTTTTCATTGGAAAAGTTTGAACAGTTTTAATAGTATAAAATGCAAAGCCCAGTGATTTCACCGTATCATTAAATGAAGACAAAGGAAGCGATAAAGTCACTGATAAAGCTGGCGGTTATTGCGTCTGCTTATAAGGGATCTGTACTAAATAAACCTAACAGGTTTTTAAAACCTGTTAGGTTTAGATATTAAGTTAGAGTTCTTATATTTATTGAATTATGCAGCTCATCAATAAATAACATTTATCTTTTTAAGTTAATTTAATAGTATAAAATAACTGTCAGTAATTATAACTAAAAGAACTTCCAACCTCCCACTTCCAGCTCCCAGCAATAGACAGGAATGAGACAATAGATATCAATTGATAGGTTTGTATTATCAAATTTAAAATGATTTATGAAAAAAAATGCTTTATTGGAGAATATTTCCAGGCATATACAGCTAACCCCAAAAGAAATTTCTGTTTTTGAGAGTTTCTGGAAAGAGAAAACCTTTAAAAAAGGAGAGAGTCTTCTGCGTAATGGTGAGGTTTGCCGTTATGACAGTTATGTGATTTCGGGAGCATTAAAAGCGTTTTATATTAATGCTGAAAACGGCAATGAGGAAATTTTATTTTTTGCTGTTGATGATTGGTGGGCTTCTGATCTGGACAGCTTTACCAGGCAGAAACCTTCTATCTATAATATACAGGCTATAGAGGATACAAAGGTTTTACAGATCAGCTATCATTCCTTTCAAAAGTTACTGGCTGAAATCCCCTCGTTGGAAAGGTATTTTCGTTTAATCCTGGAAAGCTATCTCGGAGCCTTACAGAAAAGGATTATTTACAGCAATATATATGATGCGGAATACAGGTATTATGATTTTTTAAAAACGTATCCGAACATCGTTTCAAAAGTACCTCAATACCTGATCGCTTCCTATTTGGGAGTGTCCGCAGAGTTTATCAGCCGTATCAGAAAAAAAAATAATCCATCTTGAACTAGGTCAATTTTTTTGAATTTAATTACTGGGAATTTTGCTTCATACAATTTAAGAAGCAAATGAAACATTATCCTATTTTTCAGAAAGCCAATATCTGGCAAAGAGAATTGATGAACCGGACGGCAGTCGCTCCGATGTCACGGGTCAGTGCTACAGCGGATGGCCTGGCTACGGATGAAATGATGAACTATTATTCCGCCTTTGCGGAAGGAGGGTTTGGCGTTATCATTACCGAAGGTATTTACACCGATATCTACGGCAGTAAAAGCTACTACAACCAGCCCGCGCTTACAAACGCTCAGCAGGCTGTCTCCTGGGAAAAGATCACCCAGGCGGTTCATCAATTTTCCTCCCTGATCTTTGCGCAATTGATGCATGGTGGTGCATTGTCCCAATACAGCGAAAACACTTTGGCCCCGTCCGCTATACAGCCTGTAGGGGTAAAGATGGCTTCCTATGGTGGCGAAGGGGGTTTTCCGCTGCCTAAAGAAATGACTCTGGAAGATATCCGGAAAATGCAGCTGGGATTTATTAACGGAGCCATACATGCTTACAAAGCAGGATTTGACGGTGTCGAGATTCACGGTGCCAATGGGTATCTGCTGGATCAGTTTCTCACACCGGAGCTGAACCGCCGTAACGACCAATATGGAGGATCAATGCAAAACCGTTTCCGTGTGATTGCTGAAATTATTGCCGGTATAAAAGCTTCCGTACCACCTGATTTCATTGTAGGCTTGAGGATTTCGGAAGGAAAGGTAAATGATCTTACCTACCGTTGGACAAATGGTATAGAAACCGCCAAAGAACTGGCTGAAGAAATAAAGGCTAACCGACCGGATTTTGTGCACGTAGCAGTGCAAACGGGAGAGTGGGAACGGGATAGCTTTTATGAAGAAGGGGTATCATTGGCATCGGTTATCCGGAAAGCAACGGGCATTCCCGTAATAGCCAATGGAGGCTTTCACGATATTGACAAAGCTGAAACAGCTTTAAACGGGAATCATGCCGACCTTCTTGCTATTGGAAAAGCTGCCCTGGCAGACCCGCATTGGGTGGTGAAGACACAGAGCCATTTACCGGTCATTCCTTTTCATCGTGATATGCTATGGCCGCAAGCTACCATCCGCCATACCCAGAAGATCATCAGCAAGCTAAACATAGAAAGTAATGAAACAGCTAATATTTAGAGTGAATAGACTATCTGCAACGGCTATTTTGTTTTTGCTGTTTGCTGTTACAGGGAAAACATTCGCACAGAAAAATAATTCCAACATTTTAAAAAAAGAAAAAATGAAAATTTCACAAATTAAAATTACGCCGGATACTTATGAACCATTCCGTCTGGCACAGGGCCACAGGGTTGGCGACTTATTGTTTATTTCAGGACAGACGGCTATTGACGATGACGGGAAGCTCACCGGGATAGGTAACTTTGATGTCCAGGCCCAAAAATCTTTTGAAAATCTGGAGAAAGTGCTGAAAGCAGGAGGCTCCAGTCTGAAGAACGTTATTAAGGTCACCATCATGCTCCGTGATATGGGAAATTTTGAAAAGATTGTAGCATTGAGAGGTCAATATTTTACAGCCCCTTATCCGGCAGATACGATTTTTGAAGTGTCATCTTTATTTTCCCCTGATGCGCTGATTGAAATTGAGGCCATTGCTGTGGTGGATGAGGCTGCGGATTGGCAGAAGTGATGTAAAAGGTTGTAAAGAAATCCGAGGTATTGTTATATGGAGGCTGTCTCAAAAGTCAAATAATTTGGCTTTTGTCATTCTGACGAAGGAAGAATCTTATTGATGGTCAGCTGTTTGAGATTCTTCATTACATTGCATTTCATTCAGAATGACACTTTTGAGACAGCCTCTTTCTGTTTTTAAAATTCTAAGATTTTACCTATGTATTTGTAAGTTAAAACTTTAATGCTTATTTTACATTTACCATTTTTCAATAGGATAAAAAATTGAAAACCATGAGAAAATCACTATTCATTTATTTCCTTCTGTTTACCCTTTCTGTTGTAAGGGCACAAACTATAGAATCGGTAAGCCACAGTACGACGGGCTACATCAAACCTGACGGAACGATTGAAAACAGCAGTCATTCCACAATCGGTTACATTAAGTCTGATGGAACGATCGAGAATAAAAGCCACTCGACCATCGGCTATATCAAAAGCGACGGTACCATAGAAAACAAAAGCCATTCTACGGTAGGTTATGTTAAAAAAGACGGCACCGTAGAAAACAGCAATCATTCCACCATTGGCTACATCAAAGATGATGGAACTGTAGAAAACAGCAGTCACAGCACTATTGGCTATGCTAAAGGAATTAGAAAAGAGTGGGCAGCGGTAGTGTATTTCTTTTTTAAGTTGGATTGATCGCCAGCCTTGCAAAGAAACTATTTCGTTGGGTGTATAAGTTTGGGGAGTAAGTTTATCCAAATATAAGCTCCAAAGTATGATGTTTTAAACACTGTGTTTTGGGCAGTAGAGGAATCATAAAATTTAATGCAGATTTAATACTGAGGTTATCCAAATGAAAATGGAATCCGGTAGTTTCGTAGGCGATTTTTTACACGCCAAAAAAACAAACCATGATTCAAAAACCAATATTTGGATGGATGCTTATGCTTGCGGTAGCAAGCATTGGATGTCAGAATAGTGAAATTGCTTCCGTTTCAATGGAGGAAGAGCTTCCGTCACAACTCAATGCCGGCAGAGCGGCTACAGATGTCAGTGTCAATCCTTATGTAGACACCAGTGCTTATATCAATTCAGGCTTTAGTTTTTTAAATCCATCCCAGATTAATAAAAACCGGCAAGCCATTGGCGGAAATGCTTACACCCAGGTCTACGGATTCAATATACCGGAAGAAAACAGGGTAAGGGGAATCCGTTGGAACACCGATGATGAAACTACAGCGATCTGGCGGCCACAGGGCATTGCAGGATTTACCAAAGATGGAGTTCGCTACCTGTTGGTGAGCTGGTATGCGAAGGATGATGCCGAATATAAAGGGTCCCGTATTACCCTGATTGACATCAGCCCAAGTTCAAGCACTTATCTCACGTATCGGCATATTTTGCTGGTGCAGCCTGATATTCCAGCTAATACAACGACTTATACCCAATATGGCTCTTATGCTCCACTGAAAGTACATGCCGGTGGGATTGCCTATTTTAAAGGGAAAGTGTATCTCAGCAGCACAAATCTGGGCGTCCGGATATTCGATCTGAATAAAATTATTGAAGTGAGTACAGGTGAGACTACCAATAACAAATGCGGTAAAGATGCCAACGGTAATTTATTTGCCTTCAACTACCGGTATATATTGCCTCAGACGGGGTATCAAAAGATCAATAATGCCAATCCTTTCTCCACCATACAGGTCAATGATGAAGGAACTCAGCTCTGGACCGGACAATACTATGCAGGCAGCGCCGATGCTTCCATTGTGCCTAAAGTCTTTGGTTTTCCTGTTGATGCCAATGGAATGATTCAAAATTCAGGGATTGTTAGCGTCACTCCTAAGAATAGCCTTTTTGCCGATAATCACGCTCATGGCATTCAGGGGGTATTCCGGAAAGGGAACAGGACATGGCTTTCCTGTACCGGATCTCCAAGTAATTCTTACGGTTCCAATGCCAGACTGGCACGATATACCGATGGGGCCGATGATACCGTACGTTACCGATGGCCGTATGGAGCAGAATCCCTCTATTATGAAGCCCAATATGGCTATCTATGGAGCCTGACGGAATATGAACCCAATGCCGGAGCACAGAATGGCAGCCAGGTCAACCGGTGTATATTTGCTGTGGATTTTTCGAAGTATGAATAGTAGGAGAATGTAGGGCAGATATTTAAAATAGGAAGCATCATTGTTGTAATGATGCTTTTATCTTTTGTAGGATTAAACATTGTTATGGCTGAATTGAAGTATATTCTCCTAAGTCGGGAGATTTCGGAGAGTAGAAAGAACTGAATTTGGAATTAATGCAATAATTCAGATGGAGTACCGGGATCTTTGAAACTAAGAGTCTGTTTAAATTTAATTGCTAATAATTTGTATAATTAATTTAACGCTTTATTTTTTATTTCCCCGCTGATTTTGCAGATTCAGCAGCTCATTATTCGTAAATCAAATCAGCGGGATTTGCAAAATCAGCGAGAAATAATATTTTAATACAAATTTAAACAGGCTCTAAGAATAAAAATCTTTTCTATAATTACCGGAAAATTTTAAAAAATTAGCGGACAAGAAGCCAGATTCCAACACCAATCGCGGCATAAGCGGTAACCGTAATAATATCAGCTATGGGTTGTGAAAAGCGTTTTTCCGCAATTTTCTCGCTATTGATCTGGTTCTTATGAAATTTCAGAATTTTTTTGGGATTATGAACCGGGTGTGCCACCAGACTGTCGCTCTCCCACTTATCAACGATTATTTTATAGCTCTTTCCATCAACGTTAATTTTAACATTTTTATTAGGGACAAGCTTCTCCTGAATATTGATCGGAGCGGGCATTTGCTGAGGATTTAGGGATTCTGCTGCCGTACTTTTCATTGGCGTAGCAGTATTATTAGCAAGAGCCATATTCTTTTTAGATTCCTGCTTATTGTCGGCAGCCGGATCTGCTTGTTTTTTTACCTGGTAAGTATAGCAATTGGTAAGAGAAAATAATATGATGATGAGATATAGATTCTTTCGCATGAGCCAAATTTAAGAATTAAACGGAATATTTAGGATTTTCTTTTGAAAGATCTTGTTTTTTTAATCTATAAACTGACTGACTTTTATCTTTGTGTTTTAGAAAAAGCTTCAGAATACAACTTCACCATTACTGTTTGTGCTCATGCAATTTAGATGGAAGAACTGGAAGCTGGAAGAGGGAGTCTGGAAGTTACTTTTAGTTATAAGTACTTACAGTCCCTATGAAATTAAATTACTTTAAAAAAGATGATCAGTTATTCTGTATCACCTTCATAACTTCCTTCTTCCAGCTCCTGGCTCCCAGCCTATACAGCTTGATAAATACCATTATTCTATCCATAGATGTCCCATAGAATAGGTTCTGGCTTTACCTGCTACAATCACTCTTTCATTTTTGTTTTCACAATAGAGCTGGCCTCCTCTTTCTGATAGCTGGCGGGCGAAAAGCTTATCTTTTCCTAATCTTGATGACCAGAACGGAATGAGTGAGCAGTGTGCAGAGCCGGTTACAGGATCTTCAAGAATTGACGATTGCGGTGTAAAGTATCTTGAAACAAAATCACTGTCAGTACCTGCTGCGGTCACCACAACACCTCCCGGATCCAGGTTGATGAGGTCAAAAACGGATCTTTCAATTTTGATATTTTTGATGTCTTCCTCAGATTCATATACCAGAACATAGTCTCTTGATTTGAAGATTTCCTTAGGCTGTATATTGAGAGATTGGGTTATATTGTCCGGAAGAGTGGAGGTTTCAGGCATTCTTGCCGGAAAATCCATATAATAAAATCCGTTTTTTACATCAACGGTTAATTCACCGCTTTTGGTTTCAAATATGATTCTGTTATTCTGATAGTTTAAGATAGAGATCAAACAATGCGCTGTGGCAAGGGTAGCATGTCCGCATAAATCCATCTCTATTTCAGGGGTAAACCATCTCAGATGAATGGTATTTCCATTATCAATAAAGAAAGCGGTTTCTGCCACAGCATTTTCACGGGCTATTTTTAAAAGGACCTCATCGGGTAACCAGTTTTTTAAGGGGACAACACACGCAGGGTTTCCATGGAAAATCTCTTCTGTAAAGGCATCTATTTGATATAATTCTAACTTCATAATTGAGAAAATTTCTGTCTGTAACAAAGATAATTTATTTCCCGAACAGGCTTTTGGTTTAACTATATATTCTTGTGAAATATTTTGTCTGTATTTTACGATCAGGCTTAAAAGAAAAGGTGAAGTATTCTCAGTATTAATTCAGATTAGTATCATTTTTTCACGCAAAGATTTATTATTTTCCTTGTTGATTTTAAGAGGAAAAGTGGAATCAATTTCATTGATCCTTTCTATGCGTATGTATATCCGTTGGGCCTCATCAGCGATTTTTTCGCAATCTTATCTCCCTCTAAATAGAACTGATAGAATCTAATCTTTACACTTTAAAATACAGATTAAAAAAAGTAAAGACAATTATTTTTTTAGATCATCCCAGCTTTCATCTTTTGTGAACTTAATTGTGCGGTATTTCCTTAAATTTTCTAAAGTGTACTAAAATATTAAAAAAATAAAAACCTTTGTGACTAAGATTTTCCCACAGATTACACAGATGTGCACAGATGATTGAGAATAATTTTTACCTGGCTATCAACATTCAAACAAAAAAATCTTTGATTTTTTTTAAACTTAAGTGCTCTTCTCAACATTTAGCATGTTACTAAAATAAACTAAAGTGTCTAAAAGCTTTTGTGTCTTTTATGGTGTAATAAAAAGTTTAAACAGATTTAAGCTCATGAGGATATACCTGAATGATTAGATAAATTAAAGTTATAGATTATCTGCTGTGCAAAGCCTCCCGATTTTGAGCTGGTAAAAATAAGATTATTTCCTTTAAACTTACTGCAAAGTCAGTAGATTTCGGGTTTTCACATTCACATTTTATTTGTAAGTTAGTGTCGCAAAAATAATACAGGATAAAAATATACCGGACGATTTTGATGCAGATGTTGATGAAGAAGGATTTGTGCTGTTTTATCTCTCCTTATTTAAAAGAATTTTATACACCAAAAAACTAAATTTATTAAAATGAAGAAGACACTGATTATTCTATCAATGGGCGCTTTGCTTGCTGCTTGTAACAAAAAGTCTGAACAAAAAACAGATTCTGCACAGGATACTGTCGCCATAGAAAATACTACAGCTACAGAAAAATCTTCAGAAGGAACAACTCAATTTGATATCAATTCCGTACCGGTTTCCACCGCTGAAGTGGGTGATTTTCCCTTTTTCAGTTTTCCCAAAGGGCTGGAATTCCAAAACAAACCGGTACAAAGAAGTTATGACATGCTGTTTTTTCCACTTAACGGCGTAATGACACCGGTAGAAGGAAAAGTGTGGAAAACCTATGTAGTAAATGAGAAAAGTAATAAAGAAGAGTGGTCATTGCCCTATTTTTTGAAAAGCTATGATGACGTTATTACAAAAGTGGGTGGCGTAAAAATATTTGATGGTAAAGTTTCTCAGCAAGAGCTTGACAGAATAAAACCGGATGCCAAATACTTTGGAGAAGAAGGCTCCATAGATTATTGGAATGAACCCGTAAAAGTATATGTTATAAGAAGGCCAAATGGCGATGATATTTATATTCAGCTCTATGGAAATACTTCGACCGGAGGAATACAAATTCTACAGAAAGCCCCGTTTGAGCAAACGATTTCGATACTAAAATCTGATGAAATAAAAAAAGCATTGGATGCAACAGGCAAGGCCGTATTGCATATTAATTTTGATACAGACAAAGCGAGCTTACAACCCGATGGCAAAACAGCGGTAGATGAAATAACAAAAGTTCTGAAAAGCGACACCCATCTGAAACTTGCTATTAACGGATATACAGATAACAGCGGAAATGATGCCCATAATATCCAACTCTCAAAAGACCGTGCTACAGCCGTATTGAATGCTATCATCACTTCAGGTATCGATCAATCAAGACTTTCAGCAGAGGGCTTCGGCAGCAAAAATCCGATTGCAGATAATAGTTCTGAAGAAGGGAAGGCGCAAAACCGTAGAGTAGAGCTGGTAAAAAAATAATGCAAATCCTACAAGAATAGAGAACTGTAGGTTGTTTTGTTTAAAAAATCCCAACGAAAGCTGGGATTTTTTTGTTTTCATTTTTGATGTATAAAGTTTTCTGACTTTGAGCTGGTGAATAAAGTCATTTTCTTTAAAATTGCTCCGAAGTCGGGAGACTTCGGAGAACAGAGAACAATCACCAGCAGATGGAAGTGGAAAAGTTTCTGAAGAAAACTGAGGGGTTGGTAATGGTTAGTAATTAAGTTTTTTGCTGTGGTTTGATTGAAATGAAAAAAAACAAAGTTGAGATTTAGTAGAATAAGAGAGCTGGTAAATCTATATATTAAATTGACAAATATTATTTATTCTATAATTATTTAAATTATAATTCGACCAGATATCATGTTTTTATTAAATTTAATCATTTCTTAAAAAGATTATATTAATACATAAAAACATAATAACCAAAATGAGTTTTAAGATTATAGGTGTACAGCCTTTAAAAGGCTGTAGTGATAATATATTAAAAAATTTATCACCAGACTTGTTCTATCCTTTTGATAATGCCTATCTGTTTGATAGTAAAGCAAAGAAAGTGTCAAAAAAAGAAAAAAAGCAAATTCCTGAAAATTTTTTCTTTTCCACAAAAAAGGATTCCACATTAGAGAAAATTAATGTTCAGGCTATTGTGGGGAAAAATGGAAAAGGAAAAAGTTCTATTGTCGAGCTTATAATTAGGATTTTAAATAATTTTTATAAGCAATATAAGATTGGTAAAGTTACAGAAAAATTAATATTTGCAGAAGGTTTATTTGCTAATTTGTTTTTTGAAGTTAATGGGAAGACATGTAAAATTCATGTCGATTCTCGAAGAATCAAGAAAAGCGGTGAAAATTATTCTATAACAGCAAAATTTTTTGAACAGGATAATCTTATTTATGATTCAACAAAAGAAGCTAATACTGATATATACAGAGAAGAAATTATTAATCTGGAAGATTTGTTTTTTACAATGTATGTAAACTATTCATTATATGGTCTGGACGATGGTGATTATACTAATGAGTGTATTTACATCGAAGAACCAAGTGCTAAAAATGTTGAGGTAAATAAAGAATCTTGGCTGACACAAATTTTTCATAAGAATGATGGTTATCAAACACCCATAGTCTTGCATCCTTTTAGAGAAATGGGACAAGTTAATATCAGAAATGAAAAATATTTAGTTAGTCAGAGACTACTTAGTATAATATTAGATGAAGTCAATAATAAATTTCATTTAACGGAAGATCTTGTTGCTGATAAAATTAATATAACTTTTAAAGAAAAAGATGCATTGGAAGAATATTTAGATAAAATAATAACCCCTAAACAAGTTGAAGTTAGTAAGTATCGTAAAGTTGAAAGTTTTTTAATTTCAAACCATTCTAAAGTCAGTAAAAAACAAACGATAGAGTTAATAGATCAATATTATAATTTTCTACAGGAAAATAAACAATTATTATTTAAGTTTAAAGGAATTATTAAGAAGAAAAAAATACGTCCTTTTTCAATTAAAGATATGCTTACATATTCTGATGTGACTTTAATAAACCTTGCAAATTTTAGCAGACTACTTACCGAAGATTCTTCATATCTAGATTTTGATTTCAAATCAATCTATAATAACTTAATGAGGCAAGTTAAAGATGATGTAGTAAAGAATAAAATGAGATATATTATTAAGGAAACAGGAGATTTTAATTTTTTCACATACAATCTATTTCAGATTCTTACTATCTACTTCAATTTTTGGAAAAATCATTTTAAGCTAATTGATGATAATATTTTTAAATATAAAAAGTATAATTTAGAAAAATCTCTTTTTTATTATTGTTTAGTAAAGAGTTACAAATCTATTACTTATCCAAAATACAATGTCTATAATAGGGTTGATACGATTATTCCTTTTGCAGCTAAGTTACGTTTAGACGATAAAAATTCCATTGAACCGCATTCTGAGTTTTTGGCTAAAATCGTGAGTGTAGATAATTCTCATATTTCTCTAAAACTAAGGCAAGCTAAAAAAATACTAGAATTATCTATAAATAAACCACACAGTAAGCTAATTAAATTTTATAAAAAATTTGTTGAAAAAAATGGTTTTGCCGATATAGAAGAACTTAACAAATATATTAATGAAGCAATAGAAGATGATAAAAGTACAGATAGATTAACTTATTTACCACCTAGAATTTTCCAAACAGATATTTTCTTGAAGTCACTATCTTCTGGTGATACAGATATTAATATCAATAAATTGAGTTCTGGTGAATATCAAAAAAACTCAATTGTTAGCTCAATCATATATCATTTGAAAAATATTGATTCAGTTCAATACGAGGCAAAATCTAAAATGAAAGCCATATCAGCTATCAGTATCTCTCCCACATATAATTTTAAAAACATAAATATATTTCTAGACGAAATAGAACTCTACTTTCATCCTGAATATCAGCGAGAATTTATCAACGATTTACTTGTTCAATTGTCAAATATTAAGTTTAAAAATATCAAAAATATTAATTTTCTTTTTATCACACATTCACCTTTTATTCTTTCAGATATACCACAGCAGAATATATTGTTTTTAAATGATAGTGCAAAACCAGAAAATTTAGGGGAATCATATAATACATTTGGTGGCAATATACACGATTTATTGGCTCATAATTTCTTTTTGAAAAATGGAGTAATAGGTGCTTTTGCTCTAGAAAAAATCAATAATATAATTGAGCAACTAAATGATGAAAATTTAAAAAAATATACTGAGAATGAAAAAGTCGATTTGCTTAAAAACATCCATCTCGTGGGCGAAACTTTCTTAAGAAATAAATTGCTAGACATATATTATACAAAATTTGACAAGCAGAAGCGTATAGAAGAATTAGAAGCAGAACTACAAAAATTGAAACAAGATGATTAAAATTAAACTTAATAATACAGCTGCAAATAAACATTTTTTAGCAATAAAGGATTTTCTTATGACGAGAATTGGTAATGTTCTCAAAAATGGTATAAAAAAGGATAATAGCCGAATAAGAGTAAATGGACAATTAAGGAATTATCTGCAATCATTGTTATTAGGAGATAATTTAAAAATTTTAATTACAGCACCTCCAGAATCTTTTCAAGGAATTATAAGTAGTTTAAAACACCTTTATCCAGAATTTTTCAATTCAAATAGTGAGTCTAGTATTCTTTTATATAACATCTTTGTTTCAAATTGTTATGATGATTCCAAAAAGTTTTCAAAATATAATTTTATTGCAGACATTAATATAGACACCTGTCCATATTGCAATCGAAACTATATATATTATTTGTCAAAAGATAAAAAAGTAAAACCTCAAATTGATCATTTTTATCCCAAAACAAAATATCCGTTTTTAGCAATGTCTTTTTACAATCTTATTCCAAGTTGTCAGACTTGCAATGGTTTAGAGGTAAAAGGAGAAAAAGACCCTATTCGGTTTGGTCTTAAAAATCCTTACTTATTTGAAAACGAAGATATGCAGTTTACATTTAAACCCATAACAAGTGGGATTCTTGGCTCTCTTTTAGATAGAAATTCTGTTAAGGTTGAATTTCAAAAACAAATTCCAGGGCATTTAGATGTTTTTAAATTGAAAGAGTTATATGAATTACATTCAGATCATGTGGTAGAATTAGTGATTAAAAGCAAAATCAAATATTCGGAGACATATAGGGATTATCTTAAGAAATATAGAGATAATGGACTTATGTTTAGTGAGAATGAGATAGATAGAATGATATTAGGAACTTATACAAATGTTGAGGAAATTCACAAAAGACCATTTTCAAAACTATATCAGGATATAGGATTGGAATTAGGTTTAATCAAGAAATAAATTAAAAATAAAATAATAACTGATAGCAGTCAGGATTTATTCATTTATAAGTTTAAAAAAATCAGATAAACTAATTTTTCTTGCTTCACACATTTTAAAAAGTGTTTCAACAGGTATTCTGTAAGTTTCTTCACTTTTAATTTTTCTAATAGTACTTTCTTCAACACCATGATTTTTGGCAAAAGAAGTTTGTGACTTGCCTTCTTGAAGCCAAGGTATTAACCAGTTTTTTGTAATGTATGAGCAAATTTTTTCGTTTATATCTGTCATATAAACAAATGAAATAATTAAATAATAAAAAATCACGGTCGATCGAACGTAATTAAAGTATTTTTACTACATTTGTAAAATAAGCTACAATAAAGTAGCTTTGCGATACTTCAAAGAAAAATAGAAGCTATTGCTTAGAATCTCGATTCGAAAACTGGTAATTTTAGTACACGAGACGATAAGCAGGAAGCTCACGACCTAGGCGTGGGCTCTCTTATCTGTGTACAAGGTATACCAGTACCCCGAATCGGATATTGTAGAGTCCCATGCCGTTTTTATTTTATGCTGTTCTGCTTTTCTACAATCATCTTTTTCTAAGCTGCTTCACCATATAAAGTATCATGATAGGGTACAGTGGAGTGTACAATCCATTGCGGCTTCAGGGCTTTCACGGGAACACAGATTTTATTTCTATTCATCATTTACAACAAAACTCAGCGTACATCGGTAGGCTGGTGGTTGCATGCATTCTAAAAATACAAACTCGTGAAAAAAATAAACCATTAAGAAGAATGAAGATTTTAAGGAAAGTTAAGATCCATCAAAGATGGATAAAGCAGTTCGCTTAAAATATAGCTTCAGTTATGGCCTTAATAATTCTTAAACCCTTAAAACTCTTAACGGTTCAGAAAAATTTCAAAAATAAAAAATACAAACAATGAAAAAGATAAAAACAGATTTTGATACCCGGTTTCGGGCAGGTAAGAAGCGCTCCGGGCTGCAGCTGATGGAAACTTTCTTTCAGTTCAATGAGCTGGATGTTTCCAAAGAAATTCTCAGCAACATGATGAATTATGCGGTAAAGAAGAATAGCTGGATCAATGAAGATCCGGCGGTCATTTTCCAGTTTCATCAGTCGATGCGGTCGTTGATCCGGGCAGGCTATCTCATCATGCTGAAGGAAAGGAAATGGACGGTCGATACACGGCCGGAAAAGATTTCCCCGTGGGTTCTTGGCCTGCTTTCGGAGAAGGAATACCGGAATCCTCTGCTGGTTTTCAAAAAAGCATTCAGGGAATACACCCTCAAAGAATTTGATTATTTTATGTCCGGAATCGTTTATTTCTCAATGGGCGTCTATGACAATCTACCGGAAAGGAATATCGTTATGCCCTACATCCATACAGTTAAAATGCTGGATGCAGCACACCTTATTCTTCAAAGAAAGAGAGAAAAGAAGACGGCTGACACCAATCAGAATAAGAAGGTTGAGCGTAAATAAAAGGTTGGGAGTTGTGAATACAGATCTCTCCTATATTTTGTTTAAGATAAATCACAAACCAATTCTGTATTCTGTTTATATCTCCGTGATGCCTGTAAATTAACTTAGGAAACTATATCTTTAAATGTACTGAATTAAAAAATAAAAAAATATTTGTTTTAGAGCTTGTTTAAATTTTATTTGAAAAAAATGTATATGTGATTATCAAACTTTTGCGCCTCCTTTGTGGTTGAAAAATTTTCCCACAGATTACACGGATTTCACAGATGCTTGTGAGTATTTTTTCTCTCGCTGATTTTGCGCACAGATTTTATGGATGGACTAAACCTTATAGGTTTTAATATACATGAGTTTTAAAACCTATAAGGTTTGATCTGACAATTCCCCAAAGATCTCAGATTCTTATGTGTAAAAAATCTGCTCAATCTGCGGCATCTGCGAGAGCAATTGAAATCTTTTTAAAGATGTGATAACGATTTGAGTGCTATACAAAATCAAATTTAGAAATTTTAAGCTCTTATAATTAATCTGGTTTATGGGTATAAGAAGTAGAATTAACATTTTTGTAAAATATAATCGGACACATCCACGTATATGATGCCATAATTTTGTCTATATTTAGAAGAAGCATATTAACCTCAGTTCGGAATAAGAATTTTTGAGTTATAGAAGTTGGAAGCTGGGAGATGGAGGCTAGAAGTTACTTTTAGTTAAAGATACTGAAAGCCCCTGTAAAATCAAATTAGCTGAAAAAAGATGGCAACCTATTATTGATGACCTTCAGAACTTCCTTCTTCCATCTCCCAGCTTCCAACCTTTTATATTCCCGAATTCAGGTTATATATGTGTACGAATGTTTAAAAATGGCTTGTGTTTGTATTTTGCACTCTAAAGCATGCCATAAATATGATATAAAAAAAGACAATGCCAATAAACCAAATCCCTCCGGACGGAGGCATGTTATATAAAGAAACAGATATGGTTCAGTTTTTCCCTGAGCCATTCAATGCAATAACTGCTCTGTTATTTTTAGCCTTAGCTATTTTTTGGACCATTAAAATGAAGGGTAATTTTAAAGAATATCCTTTTTTAGCATACTGCTTAATTTTATTATATATTGGTGCCATAGGAGGAACTATTTATCATTCATTCAGACAATGGCCGGTATTTATCATGATGGATTGGATGCCCATTATGTTGCTCTGTTTGTCTGCCGGGTTTTATTTTGTAGCTCAGAGCACCAGATGGTACTATGCTGTTTTAATGGTTCTTGTATATCTGATATTGATGTTGGGTTTAAGAAATTGGATTTTGGTAGATAACACTTCTCTCTTTATCAACATAAATTATGCAATCATGGCTTCATTTGTGCTTTTTTCGGTATTACGTTATTTAATCTATACCCAATGGAAAGCTGGCAAATGGGTAGGCTTTGCTTTATTGTCGTTTGCTCTCGCACTCACTTTCCGCATCGTTGATAAATGGGAATGGTTGAGTTTCGGAACGCACTTTTTATGGCATACTTTTGGGGCGGTAGCAACATTTTGTATGTTTAATTATATCTATCTTACGCGGGATAAAATTAGAAAAACATAAGAACCTGTTTAAATTTTATTTGAAGATTATCAAACCTCTGGTTCCTTTTAACTTCGTCGAGCCCTGGGTTTGTGATTAAAAGAATTTCCCACAGATTACACAGATATGCACAGATGTTTGTGGACATTTTTCTCTCGCTGATTTTGCAGATGACGCTGATTTTATAAAGGGACTAAACCTTATAGGTTTTTAGTATACATAAGCTCTAAAACCTATAAGGTTTGATCCGATAATTTCCAAAAGATCTCAGAATTCTTATGAGTAAAAATCTACTCAATCTGCGGCATCTGCGAGAATAATAGAAATCTTTGATTTCTTTAAGACTTTAGTGTTCTTTTCAGCGCAAGATTATTTTCAGCGTAAGATTTGAATGGTATACAAAAAATCAAATTTAAACAGGCTCTAAGTAGTTTTTATTTTCTTTGAAACTCTAATTTATACATAAAGTCTGTTTAAAATTAACTACAAAAGTCACAAAAGCTTTTTAGACACTTTAGTTTATTTTAGTAACAAGCTAAATGTTGAGAAGAGCACTTAAGTTAAAAAAAAATCAAAGATTTTTTTGTTTGAATGTTGATCGGCGAGTAAAAATTATTCTCAATCATCTGTGCATATCTGTGTAATCTGTGGGAAAATCTTAGTCACAAAGGTTTTTATTTTTTTACACTTTAATATACTTTAGAAAGTTTAAGGAAATACCGCACAATTAAGTTCACATAAGATGAAAATCTTTGATTCTCAACAAAACTTTAGTGTACTTCTTATACACAAAGTATATAACTTAACTAGCTTAAGTGTTTAAAAATCTTTTGTACCTTTTGTGGCTTAATAAAAAAGTTTAAACAGTTTTTTTGTGAAATTCAGAGTCTGATTCTTTTAAGGTTGAAAGAAAGATGATTTACTTATATTTGTCGCAAAGCAAATTTAAATGTTCAAAAAAGTAAGCACTGTATTTATTCTTGGCTTTTATATGGTTTTTTGTTCAGCTCAGCAGGTTCGGCCCTCCAAATCATCTGAAATTTACCGTGAACTCAAAACCCTTAAACAGCTGCCTAAAGTTTTATACCTTGCGGCTCATCCCGATGATGAAAATACAGGATTGCTCTCCTGGCTAATCAACGACCAAAATGTAGAAACGGGCTATTTGTCTTTAACCAGAGGTGATGGTGGTCAGAATTTATTAGGCACAGAGCAGGGTGCTGCATTGGGTTTAATCAGAACGCATGAGCTTTTAGAGGCAAGAAAGTTAGACGGTGCCCAACAGTTTTTTACCCGGGCGATTGATTTCGGGTTCTCTAAAAATACAACCGATACCTTTAAACAATGGGATGAGGATAGCATTATAGCTGATGTAGTTTGGGTAATCCGTAAATTCCGTCCGGATGTTATCATTTGTCGTTTTCCTCCTACTGCTGCGGCAGGCCACGGACAACATGCGGCTTCGGCCGTGGTTGCGGAAAAAGCTTTTAAGCTGGCAGGCGATAAAACTGCTTTCCCAAACCAACTAAAATATGTTAATGTATGGCAGCCAAAACGTGTATTATGGAATACTTTCCGCTTTGGTGGGGTCAATACGACCGCTGAAAATCAACTGAAAGTTACCGTTGGGCAATATGATGCGCAACTGGGAATGGGCTATGGTGAATTAGCAGGATTAAGCAGAAGCTTACATAAAAGCCAGGGTGCAGGAACACAGTCTGTAGCCGGCATCAGAACTGAATATTTTTCCCACGTTGTTGGTGAGCCTGCAAAAGCAACGCTTTTTGATGGAGTAGTTAAAACCTGGACCGCTAAAGGAAACGCTGATATTGATCAATCATTAGACAAAATTATTTCCGCTTTCAATTTCAATAATCCTGACCTGAGTTTACCTGCTTTGCTTGCTTTGCGAAAAAAGGTTGTGGCTCTTCAGGATGAAAACCTAAAAAGGGATAAAATTAAATCTCTTGACCATATCATTTTAAGCTGTGCCGGGTTTATGGGTGAGGTGGTTACCAATCAGGCTGAAGCGGTTGCCGGAGATCATTACAATTTCAGATTAAATTTGATTTCAAGAGCTGCAAATCCTGTCGTTTTAGAAAATGTAAAATGGTTAAGTCAGTCAGAAAGCTTCAACAGAAAGCTATCAAAAGATTCTTTAATTACCATTCAGCATGACATTCAGATTCCTGCAGATGCAGCACTTACAGAACCTTACTGGCTGGCAAAACCAGCCACGAACGCGGCAACTTTCTCTGTTCCGAATGATACTTTAGTCGGTTTGCCTGAAGCAGAAGCGCCACTGAATGTTTTGCTTGGTTTAAGAATCGGTTCGGAAAAGTTTCAGGTTAAGCTTCCTTTATCTTTCAAGAAATTAGACCCGGTGCGTGGTGATGTAGTAGAAGCCTTGCGCATTGTTCCTGCATTGGAACTGAAATTTACACAACCACTTTATCTGGTAAAAGAAAATGAAGATTTACATTTGAGTTTAAATGTTAAGGTTAATTCCGGCAAAAAGTTAAGCAATGGTAAAGTAAACCTGATGTATAACGGAGAGCGATTAGGCAGTACTAATATAAGTTCGCTCAATGGAAAAGATACTGCCATCGATTACGTTATTCCAAAAACGAAGCTTGCTGTAATACATTCATCTCGCTTGCAATTGGATGCCAATTTTGTTGCAGATGGAGTCACTTATAATAAAAAACAAGTATTAATTCAGTACCCGCATTTACCCTCCTTACAATATTTTGCGCCTGCCACGGTAACCGTAATGAAAGGCGATATTCAGACGAAAGTTAAAAAAGTGGGGTACATAGAAGGCGCGGGCGATTTCATTCCTGAGTTCCTGCGCATTGCAGGTATTCAGGTAGATGTTTTGAAGGACGAAGATTTTTATGGCAACTTAGATGAATCCGGCGGAAACGGTAGTCAAAAGAAGCTGTCGCAATATGATGCCATCGTATTGGGTGTCCGTGCCAACAATACAGAGAAAAAGCTGGGCCGCTGGATGCCTTTTTTATGGTCTTATGTAAAAGCTGGAGGTAATTTGGTGATGCAGTATAACACCAACCAGGATACAACCGTTGATAAATTGGGAATGTACAATTTCAGTATTGCTAATAAGCGTGTTACCGAAGAAAATGCTGCGGTTACGTTTTTAAATCCAAATCATAAATTACTGAACTTTCCGAATAAAATTACTGCGGATGATTTTAAAGGTTGGGTACAGGAGCGTGGCGCCTATTTCCCTGCTCAATGGGATGCAGCGTATGAACCGCTTTTTGAAATGCACGATACAGATGAAGAGCCGCTGCAGGGATCAACTTTATATGCCCAATACGGGAAGGGTAATTTTATTTATACACCGCTGGCATTTTTCAGACAGCTGCCTGCAGGAAATGTGGGTGCGGCACGTTTATTTTTTAACTTTTTATCTGCACAGAAAAACTGATGAACAAGCAACTTAAAAATTGGAATATCTGGTACATACTATTAGCGGTTGCGTTAGTATTGCAGATCGCATTTTATTATTGGTTTACTAAATTCTGGGCATGAGTAATATAGATTGGACAGTTCTCATTTTTACACTTTTTGCAGTGGTGGTTTACGGCGTATTTATCGGTCGTGGTCAAAAAAGCAACGAATCATACCTGAAAGCAGATAATAAAATGCCCTGGTACATTGTGTTGATAGGGATTATGGCTACGCAGGCAAGTGCGATTACATTTCTTTCAGCACCCGGTCAGGCTTATACGGATGGTATGCGTTTCGTTCAGTATTACTTTGGTTTGCCTTTGGCGATGATTGTGATCTGTATCACTTTCATCCCGATTTTTCAGCGCTTAAATGTGTACACCGCCTATGAATATTTAGAAAACCGTTTTGATAAAAAAACAAGGGTACTTACTTCACTGCTTTTTCTTTTTTCCAGGGGCTTATCAACAGGAATCAGCATTTACGCTCCGAGTATCATCTTATCAAGCGTTTTAAACTGGAATATTTACTTAACCAATGTTTTAACAGGCGGCATTCTGTTGATTTATACCTATGTTGGCGGTGCAAAAGCGATCGCTCACACCCAAAAATTACAGTTTCTCATTATTCTGGGAACAATGGCTTTTGCAGGTTATTTGCTTATTCAGAATATGCCGAATGGAATTGGTTTTAATGATGCCCTTTATCTGGCGGGGAAATCAGGAAAGCTTAATGTAATCACCACAGAATTCGATTGGAAAGATAAATACAATATTTGGAGCGGGCTGATTGGCGGTTTTTTTCTGGCGCTTTCTTACTTCGGTACGGACCAGAGTCAGGTCGGGAGGTATATTACAGCGAAAGACAATACCAATGCAAAAATGGGCTTGCTGTTGAACGGATTGGTTAAAATTCCGATGCAGTTTGCTATTCTCCTGATCGGTGCCCTGCTTTTCGCTTTCTTTTCTCTGAAACCGGCTCCGATTTATTTTAACGAACGTTCTTATCAATATTTAAAGGAAACAAAACCTGAACAGGCTGCGGTTTTTGAAAAAGAACATCAGGATTTACAAATAAAATTTAATGCAGAATCGAAAGAAATTTTAAAGCTGAAAGAAACTCATTCTCCCCAACTCAACAAAACAATTCAGGATTTTAAAAGCACACAAACCCAGGTAAAAGCGCTTCACGGCAGGGTAGAGGAAGCGATCAATCATTCAAACTATAATGCCGAGAAAACGGATACCAATTACATTTTCCTGTATTTCGTAAAAAATACCTTGCCTGTAGGGATGATCGGGTTACTGTTTGCCGTCATTTTTCTGGCCAGCTGGGGTTCCATTTCGGCAGCGCTGAATTCCCTTGCCGCCTGCTCATTAAAAGATGTTCATTTAATATTCAGAAAAGAAATTCCTGATGAGAAAACCGAGTTGAAGTATAGTCGCCTGCATACTTTGGCCTGGGGTATTTTCTCAATCTGTGTAGCCATGTTTGCTACCCAAATGGGTTCCCTTATTGAAGCGGTTAATGTATTAGGTTCTCTTTTCTACGGTCCGATATTGGGGATTTTTCTGGTCGCATTCTACTATAAAAAAATCACCGGCTCAAATGTATTTATTGCTGCAATATTATCAGAAATTGCGGTTATTGCCGTTTACCAGTTCGATATCGTTTCTTTTCTTTGGCTTAACGTAATTGGGGCAGCGGCGGTAATTATATTTTCAGCAATCGGGTTACTGTTTTATAAGCAGAAAGCAGTAAATTCGTAAACGAACAAAGTAAACATACAAACAAACAAAAATATTATGAAAACAATGATTAAATCTGTTACCGTACTTTTTGCTGCAATGACGCTTTCAGTGAATGCCTTTGCACAGGATACTAAAAAACCTGCCAGCCCTCCGGCTACTGCAACGGGAAAAATTAAAGATGCAACCATTACAATTGCCTATAGCAGTCCTTCTGTTAAAGGGCGTACAATCTGGGGTGGTTTAGAAGCTTATGATAAAGTTTGGCGTGCGGGTGCCAATGAAGCAACAACTTTCGAAACGGATAAAAACATTACCGTTCAGGGTAAACCGTTGCCTGCAGGTAAATATAGCTTTTTCCTGATCCCTAAAGAAAGCGGAACCTGGACTGCGATTTTTAACAAAGAGCCAAAACAATGGGGTGCTTATAAATACGAAGAAGCTAAAGATGCTTTACGTGTTGATGTAAAAACAAAAGCTTTACAAGCAACACAGGAAAATTTAGTTTATAAAATAAACAGTAATGGATTCACAATGGATTGGGATAAAATCTCAGTTCCTGTAGAGATCAAATAAATTTAAATATCAGAAATTAAAATCCCGTTAATCCGGGATTTTTTGTTTATTGTATCAAAGATTTCCATTGAAGCTTTCAGACTGTTTATTTAAAACAGACTAAGCATTTTACGCTTAAAATATTGAATACTAAATGTTAGATTATAAAAGTTGGATAAAGAGATGTTTATAGATAAAAAAAGAGACAGCTAATAAATAGTTGTCTCCTTAAGTGACCTCGACAGGATTCAAACCTGTAACCTTCTGAGCCGTAATCAGATGCGCTATTCAGTTGCGCCACGAGGCCGTCTGTTATCTTTTTGTTTAACGGTTGCAAATATACCACTTTTTTCCGTTCTTTGAAAGATGAAACAGAAAATTTTACTTTTATTAACGGTATTTTCGCTAATTGCCTGTAAAAGAGAATCAAAAAAATCGTCCTCAGATTGGACAAATATATCAGGTCGTACCCAGTTTAAGGAGCATGACGGGGTGCTGGAGCTGAAATCCGGAAATTTCACGTATAATTTTAAGCAAAGCCAGACGCCTTTTAAGAAAGTCATTCTCTTGAATGCAAGCATGGCGGGGTATATTTCTGAGCTTGCAGCGGAAGATCTGATCATAGGCGTTTCAAGTCCGGAGTATATTTATTCTGAAAAAATTCAAAGCTTGCTGAAAGAGGGGAAGATTCAAAATGTAGGAAGTGAGAAGAAATATGATGTGGAAAAGATCATTGCGATGAAACCGGATGCAGTTTTTACCAATTATATTGCAAGCTTTGACAATGCATACCAGCTGTTGAAGAATAATGGGATTCAGGTTGTGTTTCTGGATGAGTATATGGAACAGCAGCCATTGGAAAAAACGGCTTATATAAAGCTTTTCGGTGAGTTTTTTGGAAAAGAGAAGGAAGCGGTAGCCAAATATCAGGAAGTGGAGGAAAATTACAATGAACTGAAGAAGCTGGCATTGACTGCAAAAGAGAAACCTGTTGTCATGGCTAATGAAATGTATGGTGATGTATGGTATCTTCCGGGAGGGAACACCTCTGTAGCCCATTATATTGCCGATGCCAACGCTGCTTATATCATGAAGGACAATAAAGATGAAAAAGCTTTGACGATGAGCTTTGAAGAAGTCTATGCAAAAACGGGAGGCGTTCAGTATTGGGTGAATGCGGGAAGCCATACCTCCAAAAAAGAAATGCTGGGGACGAATCCTTTTTACGGAAAGCTGGATGTATTCAATAAAGGAAAAATATATACCATTGCAGGAAAAGAAAAGCTGAAAGCCAATGATTTCTTTGAAAGTGGTGTTGTAAGGGCAGATCTTATCCTGAAAGATTACATTAAGATCTTCCATCCTGAGCTTTTGCCGGACTATCAGCTTACCTATATGAAAGAGTTGCGGTAACTCGGACTATTTGCTTATTTTTGCTTCTCCTTTTTATAAAGTTATGTGGAAAAAAATTAAACAGCTTATCTTTATCATTCTTGTTCTGAATGTGGTTTTCATTATCTGGGGCAGATTTTTTAATCCACCTGTGACCATTACCCAGATAGGAGGACTTTTTGAATATGGAAAGCTGCACAGGGATTATATTTCCTATGATGAAATGGGAAATAATGTGAAAAAGGCGGTAATTGCCTCTGAGGACCAGAAATTCTTTGACCATAATGGTTTCGATTATACAGCGATTGAAAAAGCGATGAAGTATAATGAAAAAGGGAAAAAGATAAGAGGAGGAAGTACCATTTCACAGCAAACCGCAAAAAATGTCTTTCTCTGGCAGGGAAGAAGCTGGGTAAGAAAAGGACTGGAGGCGGTTTATACCTTCATTATCGAAAAAGTCTGGGGTAAAGATGTTATTCTTGAAAGATATCTGAATTCTATCGAAATGGGACAGGGCGTATTCGGTGTGGAAGCCGCGGCTCAATATTATTTCGGGAAATCTTCTAAGGATTTAAGTGCTTCAGATGCAGCATGGATTGCCGCAGTATTGCCTAATCCGAAAAAGTATGATCCCAAAAATCCGTCTCCTTATTTAACGAAGAAACACAATTGGATCATGAGACAGATGAGGAATGTGAGTTTGAAATAGTATCTTTGTACTAATGAAATTTTTTAATTCCAGCACAAATTTTGAGTCAGTTCTTAAAAAATACTTTTCTTTTAAGAACGAAACGCTCTCTTTAGAACCGTTTGCAGAGTTTTTGGAGAGTGTAAAAAAGGCAGACTTTACAGATGTGCTCAATTTCTTCAGAAATAATCCGGTTTTTGCTGAAAACTTTAAGCATTATATTCATAATATCTTTAAAGGAAGACCTTTCAATCTGTCTCTTACAGAAGCGAATATCCTTTCAGAAAATGCCTTCTTTCCAGAGCTTAAAAAAAGGGTTCTGAATAAGATCCTGCCGCCCGTTGAAAATGAGAAAACGGTATGGTATATGATCGATAATGTCAGTCTGAGACCTAAGAAAGACCTGAAATATTTACATAATCTTCCTGAGAATGAAATCAATGAATTTCTGACCATTTTAGACGCTTCAGATTTTATCATCAGACCCAATGTGAAAAAGGAGCTTATTTTCTCCATGAACATCCTGTCCTGGAGGGTTACAGGAATGGCTATGGAGGTCGAAGTCGTGAGAATGGCTCCGCAATACAGAAATCTGGACAATCCTTTTCTGGCCTTGCAGAATGAGCTGGAAACATTGGCGGAAGACCTTGTAAAAGATCCCGGAATGCAGCTGCACTCCAAAGACAGCAGATACAAGCAGATCAAAATCTATTCGGAACAATGCCTTGAGTTCGTGAATATTGCTTTTAAAAATTCCGCTAAATATGGTATTTCCGGAAAGATCAACCAAGCCTTGCTGAAGATCCGCCAGCAGACGGAAAGGATCTATGAAATTGTACAGCTGTTGGTGATCGATTCCGAAGAAGATGTATTGATCAAGTCTAAGCAGCTGGCCTTTAATATTCTGAGCTACAAATCCCATAAGAATAATATTGCGGACCTGATCAATGACAGTACGAGATTAATCTCTCACCTTATTACCAATCATACGGCAGAAGCCGGAACTCATTATATCACCTCCAACCGCAAAGAATATATGACCATGTTCTATAAGGCGAGTGGAGGAGGAATCATCGTTGGTGCTCTTTGTGTACTGAAAATGCTGTACGGTTATATTCCCGGGAGTGACTTTTCACACGCATTCCTGTATTCGATGAATTATGCGATGGGATTCGTTATGATCTATCTGATGGGATTCACCCTTGCCACTAAACAGCCGGCAATGACTGCCGCTACTATGACCAAGGTATTGTCTGAAGAAGGAAACAGCAAAAGAAATAATACCGAATTTGCCCATCTTGTCTCAAAACTATTCAGGAGTCAGTTTATTGCTTTTGTAGGGAATGTATTGCTTGCATTTCCGATTTCATTGGCGATTATTTACGGACTCGATGTATTTTTTTCACAGAACTTGGCCGTGGACAGATCCGATAAATTATTAAAAGACCTGGATCCTTTTAAATCCAAAGCCATTTTACATGCGAGTATTGCAGGTTTTTACCTCTTTATTTCAGGAATTATTTCGGGAAATATCGGAAACAACTCCGTATTTTATCAGATTCCGGAAAGAATTGCCAAAAACCTTTCGATCAGAAGCTTTTTTGGGAAAAAATTTGCAAAAGGACTTTCTAAATATTATGCTAAAAACTGGCCGGGAATCGTGTCGAATTTCTGGTTTGGGGTATTTCTGGGAGCAACGGCTCCGGTCGGAATGTTCTTTGGACTTGACCTTGATATCAGGCACATTACCTTTGCCGCGGGAAACTTCGCATTGGGACTTTATGGAAAAGACTTTTCAGTAGATTCTTATACCTTCTGGATATCTTTTGTGACGGTATTCCTGATAGGATTCTTTAATTTTCTGGTAAGTTTCAGTTTGTCAATGTTCCTGGCATTCCGCTCAAGAAAAATGAACTTCGGACAGGTAAGCGAGATCTATAGAGAAATCTTCAGGTATTTTGTAAAACATCCGCTGAAATTCTTCCTGCCGTTACGCTCAGGACTGGATAAAAAAGCAGATGACCTGATGAGCAATACAATTTCTAATAAATCAGAAGAACATTGATTAAAATAAAACGAGGCTGTCTTAAAAGTAGGACAGCCTCGTTTTATTAGGTAAACAGGCAGAAATTCTATAAGATCTGGAGATCATGAAACAGCTCCGTACCAAATTTATCCTGGAACTTCTTTAGATAAAAGCTTTTACGCATTTTAAAATCATGCTTCAGTAACGGAGAATCAATTTTAATAAGGATGCAGCCGTTCTCAAGATTGACACTTCTGATCTCTTTAAACAAGCTCTCATCAAGATAATCTTCAAGAAAGTCCTTGATCTCAAAGGCCACAAGTTTATCCTCAAAACCATAGATCCTGGCAAAAGATTTCACAAGTTCAGAGGATTGGTATTCACGCTTTTTCTTCTTCATAGCTGTGTTGTATGGTTCATGTTATGTTTGATTAGGGGGTCGAGGGTTTATAATATCTTTATGCTGCTATGATTGCTTATTCTCATTTGTATTGTTTGCATTAGGGAAGATAGAAAAACATTCCATTACACGCTAAACAATGATAATCAGGATTATACTTTATCACCAACTTGTATCTCATTATATCTCAAAGATAATGCTTTCTTCGTTGATTTTCTTCACGACACTTTCCGTACGTTCCCTATGGGTATCCGTAATGAATATCTGCCCGAAACTTTCTCTGTTCACCAGTTCAATCAGCTGTGAAACCCTGATGTCATCAAGCTTATCAAAAATGTCATCAAGCAGCAGGATAGGCGTTTTGTTGGTAAGTTCTTTGACCAGGCTCATCTGAGCAAGTTTAAGTGAAATAAGAAAGGATTTTTGCTGTCCCTGGGAGCCGATTTTCTTGATCAGAACACGGTCCATCTCAAAAAGAAGATCATCCTTATGGATTCCTTTTGAAGTATAGGTCAGCATACGATCTCTTTCCAGGCTTTCCTTTAAAAGCTCTTCAAAAGAGTTTTCAAGCAAATGAGATTCATAGATGACCGATACGGTTTCTTTTCCTCCCGAAATGATCTGATAAAAATTCTGAACAATAGGATTCAGTTGCTCCACAAACTCTTTTCTTTTCGTAAAGATCTTTGTTCCGAAACGGTTGATCGGATCATCATAAATTTCCAGTGAATCTTTATCCCAGGTTCTGTTTTTAGCAAAATACTTCAGTAATGCATTTCGCTGCTGGATCGTTTTCTGATATTGGATCAGGTCAAAAAGATATTCAGAATCTGTCTGGGAGATCATGGCGTCCAGAAACTTACGTCTGCTTTCCCCTGAATCTGAAATAAGATTGGAATCATAAGGAGAGATCATTACGCTGGGCAGATAGCCAATATGATCCGCAAGCCTGTCATAGCTTTTATCGTTCTTCTTGATGACCTTTTTAGCCTCCCGGGGTTGGGTGATCCTAATAATATCTTCACTGTCTTCATTCCGGATCTCGGCATCAATGGTAAAAAAGTCCTCTTCACTTTTGATATTGTTGAGATCTGTGTTGCCCAGGAAGCTTTTACCTACCGATAAATAATGCAGGGCATCCAGAATATTGGTCTTTCCCATACCGTTATTACCTACAAAACAGTTGATCTGCGGGGAGAATTCAAATTTTTTCTCTGAATGGTTCTTGAAATTGTAAAGGGAAAGCTTCTTGATAATCATTCGTCAAAAATACTCCATTATTAGTAAAAATAAAAAAGGAAGTGCTGAAGAAGTTTCTACCCCGAATGAAAAATAAGCGTCATCTCTTTTATTTTCAGCAAAATAAATAAAAATATAAGTGACGATGCCGGCCATAAAAAAAGCCAGGGCATACAAGGATTTAAGATAGAAAATACCGATCATATGGCTTATGAAAACCAGTGCATAGGCAATATATTTTGTTTTCTGTACGCCTATGAGCATGGGAAAGGTCTTTACGGTATCACTATTCATGTCCCGTATATCAAAAGGAAGTACCAAAGCAGTGATAAAGAAAAAGCTGATCAGAAAAATAGGGATGCTGAATTCAGGAAGGGTGAGCCAGCAATTGACCAGCGCCCATACCAGTCCCACATAGAATACTTTCAGGAGAGGGATTTTACGAATATAAACATCGAGAAAAAAACTGTTGTAAAGCAATCCTAACACAACAATAATGAACCATTTTAAGAGCCTGATCTCATTGTGATTGTGGATGATCAGGAAAGCGCAGACTATGCCCGCTACAGCATTCAGAACCAATATTTTGAGGAAATGCCGGGTATATTGATATTTAGTATACAGATAGCCACTGAAATAAGTAATAAAAATAAGAAGAACTGTAGGGAAACGGAATGTGTTTTGCTCTTTCATGAAAAATACTGCAAAAAGAGTTCCCATTAGTGAGACATAAAGCTGGCTGTCTATGACGGTTTTTTTCAGTATTTTTAAGATGTTCATTTATCAAAATTAATATATATGAAAAGATTTTCCAAGATTTTTATGCTTTTGCTTCTAATGCTGAGCTTTTCAACGGTCTTCGCCCAGAAATATTACGATGACCAATGGAAAAAAATTGTTGACAACAGAACAAAAGGAGCTTATAAATCTAATCTTCCCATTATTTTAGACATACAAAAGCAAGCCATGAAAGAAAACAATGCACTTCAGCTGATCCGTTCCCTGAAAGCGGAATTCAGTATTGTCAACCAAACGGTAGATGACGATCAGAATGATTCTGCCTCCAAATTTTTCAAAAAGCTTCAGGAAACGGAAGGAAAACTGAAAGGAGAGGACAAACTGGTGTATCAGGTTCTGATGAGTAATTTTTTCCTGGATTATTATAACCAGAATCTCTGGAAAATAAATGGCAGAACGAATCTAAACTCTCAGGATATTTCACAGATTGAAACCTGGAGCAAGCTTGACTTTAAAAACTACCTGAAGAAAATATATCAGGAACTTGACCTGCAGAAGCAGGAAATGAGAAAAGTTGCTTTGAAGAAATACAGCGCACTGTTCACTGAAAGTAAGGATATAGCTTTTTTCCCTGCATTATCTGACTGGTATTCGCTGAAAAAAATAGAATTCTTATCATCAGGTTTCCTTTTTACGAAAAATGAACTTGCTGAAAACCGTACGGAGATCAATACGATTTATGATGATCTGATTGTTCAGAATACCGGGAATCCGAAGCTGTATTTCATGAAGGAAAAACTGGCAAAAAACTGTGATGCCAATCTCTGCAAAGATAAGCTTGAGCAGCTTCAGGGCCTTTTGAAATCAGGTGAAGAAGGTGATTATAAAGTGATCATCATGGAAAATATTATGGATGAGCTTCTGGCTAAAAAGAAAGCTAAAGAAGCACTTGCAGTAGCAGCTCAGGCCAAAAGCCAATATCCGAAGTCTATTTATCTCATCAATATTAAAAATAAAGAGGAACAAATTACGAATCCTGTACTGAGCATTAAATATGAATCCCAGACGCAGAATAATATGCCTGTACATTTTGTGGCAGAATATAAAAATGTTCCGGAATTTTCTTTACATATTTACGAAGTAAAAGAGGACATAAATTCATTTATGCAATACGTGCAGAGTCCGTATAACAATACTTTTGGAAAGATAAAGAAAAGCCTGGTAAGAAAAGAAACCTACCGGCTTTCTGATCCCAAAGATTATCAGTCTCACAAAACATCACTGGAGATCAAACCTCTTCCGTCGGGAGTGTATATTGCAGAGTATGCTTTGGCAGGAACTGACATAAAAACGGATGATCCTTCACAGAGTTTTTATTTTTTAGTTTCCGGAAACAGAATCATCTATCAGTCTAAAACAGATAGAAATACACTTTCAAATGAGCTGAAGCTGGTCAACAGCGAAAACGGGAAACCGCTGGTCAATGAGAATCTTACCTTTTATGAGTTCGTTTCCAACAGGGCCTTAAATAAAATAGAGGGTAAAACAAACGAAAAAGGAGTTTTTAAGTTTCCTGCTACTGAGAGTAAAGACTACTACAGGTCTTTTCTGATTCAGCAGCCTAAGACCAATGACTTCCAGATTATGCAGGTATATGGTAACGGGACTTATGGTGAAGATTACAATCCGAACAAGCAAACCCGTACCACTGCACAGATCTTTACAGACAGGGCTATTTACCGTCCGGGGCAAACCGTTTATTTTAAAGTGATCAATACCAGAATAGAAAAAGAAGTGGAATCTGTACTTTCGGGACAGAAACAAAAGATCACGTTGCTGGACGCCAATAGCCAGGAAGTATCTTCACAGGATTTTACGACCAATGAGTTTGGTTCCTATCATGGCAGCTTTATTCTTCCCAAAGGAAAGCTGAACGGTGTTTTTTATCTCAGAACAGCCGGGGAACCACAGGGATACAAGGATATCAGGGTTGAGGAGTATAAAAGACCTAAGTTTGAAGTAACATTTGACCCTGTAAAAGATGAATATAAATATGGGCAGACCATAGAGCTGAAAGGTAAGGCTATGATGTTTTCCGGTGTTGCGCTAAGCAATACCACCGTGAATTACGAAATTAAGAAACGTAATATCAGATGGAGGTATTTCTGGTGGTATCCGCAGGATAATAGTAATGAGAATTCGATCCTGGGAGAAGCAAAAACCAATGAAAAAGGGGAGTTTGTGATCCGCCTGGACCTTAAAAAGGATGAAAAGCTGGAGGGAATACAGATCGATAATTATGAGATCAATGCTTCCGTTACAGATATTAATGGAGAAACACAATCTGCAGATACTCAGCTGAAAGTATCTTCAGTTTCTCATTATATCAAGGCGGCTGAAATCAAAAACGGATTCACTGATGAAAATGTAAAGCTAAAGGTAGAAACTAAGAATTATAACGAGCAGAATCTTAAAAAATCATACCAGGTCAAACTGTCAAAGCTGACGGCGCCTGACAGGGTTTTCAGAAATAACTTCCAGTCAGAAGTTCAGAACCTGCCGGAATATTCAAAAGAAGAGTTTATCCGTAAATTCCCGCATGATCTTTTTGATAAAAATGATGAGATCAAAAACTGGAAAACGGAGAAAGTACTTGTTGAAAGACAGCAGCAGCCATCAGCAGATAATGCTGGATCTTCAAATAATCTGGATCTTGGAAGATTGGAAGCAGGAGACTATCATCTGGAGCTGTTCAACATTGAAGGGAAAGATACGATCAGATCTTCTCAGTATTTCAGTGTTTGGGATAAGGGTTCTTTAAAACCTGCTCAAAAGACATTCCTGACAGTTATTGCCCCCAAAGAGGAGCTGTCAAGAGGTGAAAAAGCTAAAGTCTATGTGTTTTCCGCAGTCCCTGATGCTCTGATCAATGTTTTTGTACAGGACGGATCAGGAAAAACAATCTCAGAAACCCATTCTCTGAAAAAAGGGATATTGGAATATACTGCTGAGATCCCTAAAGATAAAAACGTATCTGACCTGAATCTTCAGTTTCAGATGGTGGCATTTAACGATGTCAATACACAGGCTGTTACTTTAAAAATAAAAGATACGGAGCGTCCTTTAAAGATAGAAACAGTTACTTTCAGAGATAAACTTGAACCTAATTCAAAAGAAAAATGGACTGTAAAAGTAACGGGAAATGATAAGGAAAAGATCAATGCCGAAGTATTGGCCAATATGTATGATATGTCTCTGGATCAGTTTGCCGTGAATAATTACAGCTGGAACAAGCTATATGCACCGTTTAGAAGAATTACTTCCTATGATATCAGAAATTACCTTCAGGGAAAAACATATCAGAAAAGAATGAGATATTTCAATGGTAACTATGTTGAGGTTCCTGAATTTAACTGGTTTGATGGGATCGACAGTATGGTTTTACAGGAAATGGTAGCAGGAAATGTAGAAGGTGTTAAAACAGCAGTCTATTCGGATCCGCCGCCACCACCGTCTACAGGAGCAAAGGCTAGTGTGATGATGAGGAAGGCTGTAACGGAAGATAGAATAAATGCTGCTTCGGCACCTATAGCAGCTGATGCTGACGGAGTTTCAGATCAGTCAGAACCAAAAGAAGATCTGGAAAAAGTTCCCGTACGTCAGAACCTGAACGAAACAGCATTCTTCTATCCCGATCTGAAAACCGATGCAGAAGGAAATGTAAATTTTGAATTTACCTCACCCGAAGCATTGACAAAATGGAAGCTGATGTTCCTTGCCCATACCAAAGATGCCAGAGCAGCAACCCTGGAAAAAGAGGTGGTAACCCAGAAAGAATTTTCGGTAACGCCTAATTATCCAAGATTTTTGAGGGAAGGAGACGAGCTGAACTTACAGTCCAAGCTATCAAACCTTACAGATAAGAAATTAAGCGGCTCAGCCGAATTGCAGATACTGGATGCATTTACGAATGAAAATATCTCTTCAAAATTTGGACTTATATCAGGAGTACAAAGCTTTAATTTAAATGAAAACGGAAACGGAGAGCTTACGTGGAAGCTGAAAGCTCCGAACAATATCTCTTCGATCATTTTAAAAATAGTGGCAAAAGCAGGAGCATACTCCGATGGTGAGCAACAGGCGATTGCGGTATTGCCAAACAGGATGCTGGTAACAGATGCCATTCCGGTTTTTGTGAAAGAAGGCGAAACGAAAACGTTTGTTCTGGATAACCTTAAGAATAATACCTCTGCAACGGCTTCTAATGTTTCCAACACATTGGAATTAACGACCAACCCGATCTGGGAAGTGATGTTTGCATTGCCAGGCCTGAAAAACGACCAGAATAATTCTGCCGATGTCATTTTCAACAAGTGGTTTGCTGATGTATTGGCTTCTGAAATATTTAAAGCCAATCCGAAAATGAAAACGGTTTTTGAAGAATATCAGAACAAAGGATTATTAAATTCAAATCTTGAAAAGAATCAGGAGCTGAAACAGCTGTTACTGGAGGAAACTCCTTGGGTGCTGGAAAGTAAAAATGAAGGAGAGCAAATGCAAAAACTGGCTTTACTGTTTGATGTCAATACGATGAGAAATTCTATCAGCCAGGATTGGGATGACTTCAGAAAGCTGCAGAACCCTGACGGAGGATTCTCATGGTATGCAGGCTATCCAAGTTCTTACGGAACGTCATTGTATATTCTTAAAAACTTAGGGAAGATCAATTCCTGGCTAAAAGAAAATGTAAAAGATTATCAAAGCGCAGATCAGAAAGAGCTGGTGACCAGGCTGATCCAGTATGTGGATAATGAAGTCAGCAAATATGCTGATGTGAAAACAACAAACATCTGGAATAACTGGACGCTTGATTATCTCGATACCCGGAATTACTGGGAAAAACAATATCCTTTGAAAGGAAAAGGCGCTTCGTTGAAAGCCCTGGTAAAACAAAAGGCAAAAACGGCGAAGATCACAGACTTTACCTTCTTCGGATTACACCGTGCCGCATTACTGATGAATGATTACGGACTGAATGATGTTTCTGCCAGGCTGATGACCTACCTTAAAGAAACTTCTACAGATACAAAAATCCAAGGTGTTTACTGGAAACAGAACCTGAATGACTGGGGATGGTTTGGCTCCAAAGTGGTGAATCATGCCGGAGCGTTGGAAGCATTCAATAAGCTGAGACCTGCTGATCAGAACTTTATTGAAGATATGAAGATCTGGCTGGTGACACAGAAAGAAGTGAATTCATGGGGAAGCTCAAGAGGTACTTCGGAAGTGATCTTTACGATATTAAATTCAGGAAAGTCATGGACCGGAGCAGAGAGTGATAAAGCTACTATTGTGTGGGGTGGAAAAGAGTTGGCTCCTCAAACACAGGCGACAGGCTATGTAAAATCTACCGTAAAAACAGATGTGGTAGATCAGAACCTGGCAACCGTTACCGTTACAAAACCTGGTCCCGGAATTGTGCAGGGAGGATTGTTCTGGCAGTATTATGAAGATCTGGATAAGATCAGGTCTTCAGAAAACTATATCTCTGTGACCAAAGAGCTTTATAAAAAAGTGAAAACGGTAAATGGAGAAGAGCTTCAGAAAATTTCCCCGGAAACGCTACTGAAGGTAGGAGATAAAGTAACGGTAAGAATGATCCTGAATACCGACAGAGCCATGGAATTTATTCATATCAAAGATATGCGTGCTGCAGGTTTTGAGCCCATAGACGCTTTATCAGGATACCAATGGAAAAATAATTTGGGATACTATCAGTCAACGAAAGATGCTTCTACCAATTTCTATATCCAGTACATGCCGAAAGGAAAGTATGTGTTTGAATATGATGTGGTTGCCAACGCATCCGGAAAGTTCTCCAATGGGATTACGACCATGCAGAATTACTATGCTCCGCAGATGAATGCGCACACAAAAGGAACGGGGATTCAGATTTTGGAATGATTTTTGGCTACAGGTAGTGAGTACAATTTAAAACCAAATAAAATGAAATTTTCAAAAACTTTAATGACAGGATTGGTATTGATGGCAGGTGTAAGTGCTTTCGCTCAAAAGAAAGCTGAAAAGTTTGAAAAACTACAGATTGAAATGTTCCCAAAAGCTAAAGAAGGATATAAGCAGGTATATATTCAGCTTCCCGTAGCGAAAAATGAAAATGACCTGAAAGTTGAGGTTTTCGTAGGAACTGAAAAAATGTTAGACTGCAACAACTATTTCCTGATGGGAGAAATGAAAACCCAGGATCTTCAGGGATGGGGGTATAACTATTACGAAGTAGAGTCTAACGGAGAAACCGGAGGAACATTGATGGCTTGCCTGGATCAGAAGCTGACTAAAAAGTTTGTAACGCTTAAGCCGGAAATCATAAGATACAACAGCAAACTGCCATTGGTATTTTATGTACCGAAAGATATTGAAGTACGTTACAGAGTTTTACGCCCTGATAACACAATGAAAAAAGCGGTTCAAAACTAAAATTGCAAGCTTATTATAAACAGAAAACTCCTCACAGCGATGTGGGGAGTTTTCGTTTTTCTTTCCTTAGCTGTTTTTTATGGAATAATAGGCTGTTTAGGTCTCGGTTAAAGCCGGTTGTTTTTTTATAAATGAGGTTAAGGTGCGGCATGCTTTCAAGATCAGGCTATCCAATGGCCGATAATCCTTACAATCCATCCCTCAGAAGTTTTTTTAATCAGGTAAGTAAGCCCTGTTGCAGTATCATCGATCATGAAAATATAAGTGTCTTTCTCCTCATCACACCGGAAGATTTTACTGTAGTACGTTTTGAATTGGTTCATATAGGTTAACTTGCTGTACTCCATATATTCTTTTGAGGTCAGGAAAATTATTTTTGCATCGATGGGCTCAATCCTTTTTAGATTGTCATCATCGGTAACAATGACTTTATAATTCAGAGAATGGATAAAATCTTCTTTTCGTTTTGGAAGCTCTTCTCTCTGGATTTTGATATCCTCTTCAAATGTTGCCATTTTAATGAAAAATTCCTCATACCAAGGTTGTTGATGTACTGTTACAGGATAACTACCATACATGATTCCCTGTAAGAGTCTGGTAAAATCATTAGCGGAAGATTGGTATTTAGGGTTTCTGTCCTCTGCATCACTGATGCCGTCCCCATCTGTATCTTTTGAATAGGGGTTGGTAAATAGTTTTCTGGTTTCCTCGATATCATTGATGCCGTCTCCATCAGAATCTTTCAAGATCTCATCAAGATTAAAGGTCAGCAATACATTGTTTTTTACGGTAGTATATTCAGGAGGCACTCCATAAACAGTATGTCTGGTCATTCGCCTTACATCTGCTTCAATCTGAAGATGGTTTTCATCTTTCCATAGCGGATATTGAGAATTGTTTTTAAAAAAATAATGATGATTGGCAACCAGTCCTGTGAAATAGTTTTTCCAGGTTTTTCCATTGTCTTTTGATATTTTTATATAATAATCATTGGATAAAAAAGAATCTGTAGTATACAAAATAGCGATTGTTTCTTTCAACTTTCCGGTTTTAATAATAAGCGGAATGGGAATGTCACTCATCTTTTTTGCAAATTCTTCTTGTCTGACGCTATATCTGGCATCCAGACTATCATAAGGAAGATCTTTTGTTCTTTGCTGGACAGGATCAATTATGTTTTCTGATTTTGCATTTCCTTTTATGTATTCCACCGAGATATATTTGAATGGTGGAGTCAAGGCTTCTTCTTCCGTAACAGGTCGGAAAAATGGGATTGACTGGGAAAGGCTGTCTTTTAATTTCTCAAATTCAACACACTTGCATGCGTTGGTTTGCTGGGAGAAGAGAAGGCAAAAAGGGACCCCTGAGAGTAGAGTTATAAATTTTTTCAAAGTTTTTTAGTTTTTAATTAAGATTTAAACGGATTGGTTAAAACTTTATTTTAAAGTAATTTATATTTAAACAAGTTTTAAACTTATTTTAAATTCACTGTTTTATGAGATTATGTTTGATGATTTAAATTTTTTTTGCATTATATTTGTTATAAACATAAGCCATGAAAAACAATTTATTGATTTTTACGTTTAGTTTTTTGGCTTTCCCTGCTTTTGGCTGGGCACAGTCTGCTCCGGATTTTAAGGAACTTTTAGACAGTGCTATGGTTCGGGACTCTGATCTCAAAATGCAGATTACCCGGAATAAACTTACCGATCTCGACGAGCATAAACTGAAAGATATCTTCCTTCCCACTTTGGAACTGAGCGGAAAAGCCGGTTATCTCAACGGAACTGCAAGGCTCACATCACCGGAAATTAATCTCGCGCCCTTTATCAATATTTCTGAAGGAGCTTTTAATAACAATTTCAACGTTTCCGGATTTTCAGGTGTGGCCAAAGCTGATGCTAAAATGCTTCTGTATTCAGGAGGTAAGGTAAAATACATGAAGAAAGCCGTTGAAGAAAAAAAGAAATCTGAAGATATTCTCCTGGAGAAAACAAAGGATGAGGTTGTTGCCACGATTTCCAAAGCTTATGACCAGCTGGCACTGATCCATCAGTCCAGAAAAGTGCTGGATGAAAGTACAAAAAGACTGGATATCAATAAAAAGACAGCAGATAAAGCTTTAGGTTATGGCCTGATCACTCCTTATGACCATAAGAAGATCGAACTTGCCCAGGCTACTTTAAATGCCAAAGTAATAGAATACGAAGGGAAAAAGGAGCTGCTTCTTACCCAGCTTTATATTTTAACCGGAATCGACAGGGAACGCCTTAGAATGATTGATCCTGTTTTATCTCCTGTAGAATTGCTTACTCCTGAAAAAGGAATAGAACAGAGAGCGGAGATCCGTGCCCTTGAGCATGGGATAGCAGCAGCGGACTATAAAATAAAAGCCGAAAAAACATGGATGATCCCCAAAGTACAGCTGATGGCTTCAGCTTATTATATCGGACTTTACGGAAACCGCATCAAAAGCTCGGAAAATATTATTCCGGCAGTTCCGGTACTTGGATATGAAGGCAGAAAGCTGGATTGGCGGCCTAATAACATTAATGTATTCCCATTGATTACCGCAGGGGTCGGATTCAAATGGGAGATCTTTGACGGAAAAGAAGGGAAGCACGCTGAAGAAACAGCCAAGGTCGGAAAAGAAGTATTGCAGAACCAGAAAGAAGATGCATTAAAAAAGCTGACACTGAATCAGGCCAATAATCAGACCAATTATAATATTGCTTCTGCACAGATCACTCTGAAGGCAAAACAGAAAGAGCTGGCCAAAAACGCATTGGTGCAGGCTGAAAAAGAATTCAGATACGGAATGAGCAAATCTTCACAGCTTATCGATGCTGAAAACGATCTTGAAGCTGCCGAACTGGAATATCAGAATGCGATTTTCAACCAGAGAAGAGCGGGAATAGAACTGATGAGGTCTACCCAGGAGCTGGATATCACCAAACTTTATTTAATCCCTTAAAAATTAAAATGATGCATAAAAATATATCTATACTCTTTGCTGCTCTGTTTTTGCTGGGGAGCTGTGGCAAAAAAGATGAAAAGATTACGGAACCTGAAGGTAAGACCAAAAAGGATGTTATCTCCTTTGCGCCAAAGGTTACCGGAAGAATTTTAAAAATATACGTTTCCGAAGGTCAGATTGTGAAGAAAGGAGATACCCTGGCACAGCTTGATGTACCGGAAGTCTCTGCAAAGATCGCACAGGCCCAGGGTGCCGTGAATGCGGCAACAGCTCAGGAGCAGATGGCGAAAAACGGAGCAACGGCAGATCAGATGAGACAGCTGCAGGCAAAATATAAGGGGTTGAAAGAGCAGTATGAGTTCGCACAGAAATCTTACCGGAGGGCAAACAATATGTTCCGTGACAGCCTGATGTCTCCGCAGGCTCATGATGAGGTCTATGCGAAACTTCAGGGAGCAAAGGCACAATACGATGCTGTAGTGGCGGAGCTTGATGATGTGAAAAGAGGGACCCGCTTTGAAAAAGTGGAGATGGCGGCAGGACAGGCTTCTCAGGCTAAAGGAGCATTGCAGGAAGCCAATGTGGCCTATTCCGAAAGGTATATCATTGCCACCAATGATATGGAAATAGAAACGATCAGTCTGAATACAGGAGAATTGGCAACTGCCGGTTTTGCATTGTTCAATGGATATATCCCGGAAAGTACTTATTTCAGGTTCACAATTCCTGAAAGTGCCATTTCAAAATACAAAAAAGGTCAGGAGGTCAGTATGCAGGTGGTCTATAATAAAGAAACCCTCACAGGAAATATCGTATACATCAAACAGCTGACCAAGTATGCGGATATTACGACAGCTTATCCTGATTATCAGCTGCAGGATGCGATCTATGAGATCAAAGTGAAGCCCAAAGATATGAATAAGGCCAAAAATATTCTGGTCAATGCAAATGTAATCCTGAAATAGTACGGAATGGAGCATGACGGATCATTTTCACATTATATAAAAGAAGTTCCGTCTGGCCATTACAATATAAAAATAAACAGATGAAAGAATTTTTCCGTCTTTTAAAACGAGAGTTTAAACTTTTTATCGGTAATTCTACCTTAAGGACTGTGTTCTTTCTGGCACCGGTCTTTTATGCAACCTTGCTGGGGTTTGTCTACAAAAGCGGAAAAGTTGAAAATACTCCCGTATTGGTTATTGACAGGGACAATACGCCTTTGTCTAATCAGCTGACGGAAATGCTGGATGATAATAAGAGCATCAGGATCATCAGGTATCTGCAGGAACCTCTGAGCATTAAAGATGAAGTGATCAGACATGAAGCGGCGGCTGTAGTCATTATTCCTTCCCGGTTTGAAGGAGACATGCTTCAGAAGAAATATCCGGAACTGAATGTCTACATCAATACAGGAAACGTTTTAACCGCAAACTTTGCTTCCAAAGCGCTGCAGCTTACAATAGGAACGTTCTCTGCCGGAGCTTCCATAAAAGCTTTGCAAAAAGTAGGAATGCCGGCTGCGAAAGCGGCTACACAATATGAACCTTTCAAGGCCAATTATATCACACTTTTCAACACTACCGGAAACTATCTTATCTTTATGTGGCCGGCGATGCTGGCTGTCGTTTTACAGCAGGTGATCCTGTTGGCAATGGCGGTAAGTTTTGCAGCAGAATTTGAAAGAGGATCTTTTGTAAGAGAATATCTTAAAATGAAAAGATGGGCATTTCCGACCATGCTGATCAAAGTAATCCCGATCTGGGTATTTTCCATTCTTATTGTAAGTATTTATTACTTTATGCATATGATCTTCAGGGTGCCAATGCCGGAGGGAATATTCAATTTTATCCTTCTTACATCAGTTTTTGTAGGATCGGCTTCATTTTTGGGAGTATTCATCAGTATATTGATCCCGGATGCGCTGAAGGCTACACAGATTCTTATGGTAATTGCTTCACCGGCATTCATCATCAGCGGCTTTACATGGCCTCTGAGCGCAATGCCTGCTTTCGTTCAGCTTATTGCCAATATAATTCCGTTAACTCCCTTTTTACAGGCCTTTAAGATCTTATTGATCCAAAAAGGGTCCGTAGAGCTTACTTTTCCTTATCTGAAGCACTTAAGCATTCTTGTAGTGGTCTATGCTATTCTGGGATGGATTGCCTTAAAGATCAAGCTTTGGTTTATTTTTAAAAAAGCGGCACCGCAGGAAATTGCTCTTGAGGAAACTTCTCAGGAGGATGTAGAGTAATCAGTACCCGTAAACTGTCAACCAGCAACATTCAAATTCTCTCTCTCTATTTTTCAAACCTTTGGAAGTAGACTTAATTACTAACCGCCAGCTTACGTCATCAGATTTCTTCCCCCGTCCTTCGTAGCGAAATATTGACTCCACTATAAAATCAAACAAAAAAACTGATATATTTGTCTGTTGTAAATTAGAAAAAATATGGAAAACGTATTTGATGCAAAAGAGGCTCAAAACTATATCGATAGAATCAACAGGCTTGTAGAAGATACTCATGGTTTATGGGGGAAAATGACGGTAGATCAGATGCTGGCACATTGCTGTATAACCTACGAAATGGTGTATGAGCCTGAAAAGCATAAAAAACCAGGATCTATTGCAAAATTTATTTTAAAGACCTTTGTAAAGCCTAAAGTGGTAGGTGAAAAAGCATATCCGAGAGACTCTCCTACGGCTCCGCAGTTTTTGGTTACCGGCAGAAAAAATTTCCATGAAGAAAAAACAAGACTGATCGGCTTTATCCAGAAGACACAGCAGTTAGGAGCAGATGCTTTTGACGGTAAAGAATCTTTCTCTTTCGGAAAATTAAATGCTCAGGAATGGAATAATATGTTTGCAAAACACCTTAACCATCACCTGGCACAGTTTGGCGTTTAAGAAAAATCACGATATGAAAAAACTTTTATTACTCTTTATCTTTGCGGCACATTTTGTACCGGGGCAGATGCCTGATATTTCAAACACCTGGCTAAACGGCAGCAAGCCTTATACAGGGACCATAGGAAGCAAAGGACAGGAACTTAAGCTTAAGATCAATACCTCTGAGCAGAATAAAAAAAATGATCAGGAATATTTTGTTTCAGGATATTCTCTTGTAGATACCAATTATGCGAAATTCGAAGGAAAGATTACCATTCTGAAGTATAAAGATGCTAAAAAACAGGGAACCGTATTCGGAGAGTATGAATTGGCGGAAGAGAACAAAGGAAAGCACTCAGGGCTTTTTAAAGGAAAGTTCGTTTACAACTTCAAATGGAACAGGAAAACGGAAAAGATCGAAGGAGAATATATTGAGCTTATTGGTGACTGGAAAAGTTATGACGGAACATTAGACTTTAAAACCCGTTTGAAAAACCAATAATGATGTTGAGACAAATATTAGCTGTGGTGGCAGGACTTATTACAGGTTCCGTTTGTATGGGCGGCGTTGAAAAAACAGGACATTATCTGTATCCGCCTCCTTCGGGTGCCGGTGATGGAGATATGGAAGCGCTGAAAGCCTATGTAGCCGAGGCTCCCTTTATGGCTCTTTTTTTCGTTATCCTGGCCTATGCGATAGCGGCCGTTGTATCCGGATTTACAGCCTCAAAAATTTCCAATAACGGAAAACATACATCTGCTCTGATCTGTGGAATCATTTTTTTACTGACGACCATTTATATGATGGCATCTTTACCTACTCCCATCTGGTTCTGGATTTTAGGAATCCTTGTTTGGGGATTGGTTTTCGCGGGACATCAATTAGCTTTAAAAACAAGAAAAATATGAAATTAGGAGCATTTTCAATCAGCTTAAGTGTAAAAGACCTTCAGAAATCAAGAGATTTTTACGAAAAGCTGGGCTTTACAACGATGGCAGGAAATACAGAACAGAATTATCTGATTATGAAAAACGGATCTACTCTGATAGGTCTGTTCCAGGCAATGTTTGATGGAAATATGCTGACCTTCAACCCGGGATGGGATGAAAATGCCCAGAATCTTGAATCCTTTGATGATGTACGCACGATTCAGAGGCATTTAAAGGAAAATGGAGTAGAAATTGACAGGGAAGCTGATGAGAGCACTTCAGGACCGGAACATATTTACCTGAAAGATCCGGATGGAAATATGATCCTGATCGATCAGCACAGATAGGGAGAGGTCTTAAAACATTAAAAAACTTAACTTATAAAAAAACAATCATGGCAACAGTAAACGTTTATTTAACATTCAATGGAAACTGCAGAGAAGCATTTGATTTCTACAAATCAGTTTTCGGAGGAGAATATCCTTATATCGGAACTTTTGGAGAAATGCCTCCGATGGAAGGAAAAGAAACTCCTGAAGAAGATAAGGACAAGATCATGCACGTTACCCTTCCGATTTCCAAAGAAACAGTATTGATGGGAAGTGATACCGGCGGAGAATGGTCTTCAGGCTTTAAGGAAGGAAATAATTTCTCTATTTCCATCAATGCGGAATCTAAAGAAGAAGCAGATAAATTATTCGGAGGGCTTTCTGCCGGCGGGCAGGTAACAATGCCGATGGCAGATACTTTCTGGGGAGCCTATTTCGGAATGTTTACTGATAAATTCGGGATCAACTGGATGGTAAATTATGACGATCCTGCGAAAATGCAGCAGCATCCATAAGAAAGAGATTGAAAATATTTTATAGAAACCCGGCAGATATTCTGTCGGGTTTCTTTCTGTTTCATCAAAACATCTAAACTGACAGTGATAAAAATGCGGGAATAAGGTAAAATATACCGAAAAGGAAAACACGTAAAAATACGTGCTTATAACTCTTCATATTGTTTTATTTTTGATAAAAATAGATCAGTTTGATGCTATTGGAAATAAAATAAATTTATTTTGACCATATAATTTGTTTTTTTCATAACTTCATTTTGAGCAAATTATATAATATTAAAAGCAAATAACTATGGAATTACCTAAACATGCAGTATCATTAGAAAATGCCAAAAACTGGATTAGAAACTGGCAGGAAAGAACAGAAATTGGAGGAAATGAAATAAAAGCGCATATGATTCCTTCAAAAGACGCGTTTGACATTTTCTACAATGATAAAGGTTTTGAGAACTATCGGGGCTACAATGCTATTACCGATCAGGGAGAGTTCAAATTTCTGATGGTTAGTGTAGACGCTGACGGTAATGATATCGTAGACTATGATAGAGGATATTACATCTATGATATGACGACACCATGCCCAAGCGTATGCTCCCGGGTAGAGTGGCTGCAGCTATAATCTTAAACTGAATATCATTGGATCATTGGATTGAAATATTATCACTTATTGGAAAAGGCATCCTGCTGATTAATCTGGCAGTATATTGCATAGGCTTTTCCGGTTCCGGAAAAGCCTATGCCTATTTTATAGGTTATCTGGCCTGGATATTAATCTGTGAGATCGTGTTCTATGTATTGAATGATCAGAAGATCAATAATCTGTTTTTCTCTCATTATTATCTGATCGGTCAGTTTTTGTTGCTGGGACTTTTTTTTCATGAAATACTCACAGAAAAATATCAGAAGAATACAGCCCGTTTCCTTTTGATCATTATCCCGGCAGTTCTTATTGTTCAGTATATTGTTGACCCGGAGAAATATTATGTTTTCAATTTATTTGAAATTTTTGTCACCTCTTATTCTATTATTATCCTGGCATTATTTCATTTATACAATATCCTGGATACCGCGAAGAAGTACAATTATATAAGCCTGGGACTTCTGCTGTATCTGATAAGCAGCACGGTCATATTCTTGTCCGGGAATCTGTATACGGTAATGAACAGAAAGCTGCACAAAGAAATATGGATATTCAATGTGGTCATGTTTATTGTTTACCAGATCTTTATCCTGGCTGAGTATCTTTTTTCCCGTAAAAAGAATGTGTAATTACTGTTATGATCTTACAAGATGAATGAAAATACCATTATTTCCACTATAGTCTATACTTTTCTGGCTTTTACGTTGCTGGCGGTCACGCTGGTCATATTTTACTATTTTTCCAATAAGAAAATAACGAAAAACCTTCTTCAAAAGAAGGAGCTGGAGATCAGGTACGAGAAAGATCTTACCCATGCCATTATAAGTTCCCAGGAGAAAGAGCGGCTGCGGATCGCCCAGGACCTGCATGATGATATCAGTTCAAAACTGAGTGTGGTCTCTTTAAATATTCACCTGCTGGATTTTGACAATCTAACCAGAGCGGAATATAATGAGCTGAAAAATAAGATCATCAACTTAGTCAATACCACAGCAGAAAGCGCCAGACAGATCTCTCATGACCTGCTTCCGCCGGTTTTGGAAAAATTTGGGCTGCACGCTGCCATCGATGCATTGTGTTCAGAGATCAATATGTCTAAGACGGTACAGGTTTCTTATGCCAACAACCTGTATTTTGCAAAAGCTGAGGATGAAAAAAATTTGCATATCTTTAGGATACTTCAGGAGCTGATCAACAACTCAGTAAAGCATGGAGAAAGCACTCATATTGAAATAGTATTTAAAGGAAAGGATGGAAAAAATACATGTATCTATAAAGATAATGGTAAAGGATTCAATCCCAATGAGGATGCTCTGAAAGGTGGACTCGGATTACGGAATATAAGGAGCAGGGTAGAGCTTATCAATGGTACATTGAAGATAGAAAGTGAAAGCAGCAGAGGAATTACTGTAGAATTTACATTTTAATTGATTATACAATGGAAAAAGATACCATTCGCCTGATGATCGTAGATGATGAAGCGCTATTCCGCCAGGGAATTTCATTGTTGATACAAAGAGAGAAAGATATCGTATTGGTACGTGATTTCAGCAATGGAAAAGAGCTGCTTGACGCATTTGCAACTCTGGAAGAGCTGCCGGATATTATATTAATGGACCTCAATATGCCGGAAATTAACGGAGTGGAAGCCACCAAGCAGGTTCATATCAAATATCCTCAGATCAAAATTATAGCGCTCACCAGCTATAATACAAAAGTTTTTATTGTCAATATGATCCAATCGGGGGCATGTTCTTTTCTGAAGAAAAATTCCAGTCCCTCAGAGCTGCTCACTGCCATTAGGGAAGTACACCAAAAAGGATTCTTTTATAATATGGAAGTGATGGAAGCCCTGCATCAGAATCTGACTGAGCCTAAAAAAAAGGTTTCCAGTATTTTTGATGCCAATCACATCTCTAAAAGGGAAAAAGAAGTATTGGAACTGATCTGTAAACAATACAGCACTCCTGAAATAGCAGATCGGCTTTTCATAAGTTCCAGAACCGTGGAAGGTCACCGTAATAGCCTCCTTCTGAAAACCGGAGCTAAAAACACAGCAGGTTTAGTGGTCTATGCAATAGAAAGTAAAATTGTAGATACAAATTATTTAAAAGACAGATTCGATTGAATTTTATTGATATTTTCTGATTAAATTAGTTTTTGTTTTTGAAACCGTACAGCCCGTTTATGAGAAGTGTTGTTTCAAAGACAGAATAAGACAACAACTGATAGAAAATATAGAAAAAATGGAATTTACAGTCGAAGATATTGCAGCGGAACATCAAAAGGTAAAGAGCGGAGCAGATTTCCCCCAATACATTCAGGCGATAAAAAGTCTGGGTGTTTCTCATTATACAACCTATGTTTCTGACGGAAATACAGAATATTTCAATGGAGATAATCAATCGGTTCAGACCGGAAGTAAATATGATATTCTCAATATTTCCGGAAATGTAAACCCTGAAAATTTTAAAGTAAAATTAAAGCTTCACCAGCAGGGCGGTACCGATTATGTGACCTTCTGTAATGACTGTGCAGTAAACGGAGTGGAAGGCTGGAAGATGGACCTGAATACCATGACCTGTGCGTATTTTGATAAGGAAGGACTGGAAATACTGATAGAACAGGTTCCGGCATGAAGCCAGGTGAGAATTGAATCCTCCCGGATTTAATTCCAAAGCCTTTTTAAACCCTACTCAATATTTGTTTGCTATTATTGATTTAAAATATTAATTTTGTTCAAAACGATAGATAATAGTAATTATAAACATGAGAAAGGTTTTTACGAAGCTGGCTTTTACACTATTAGGATTGGGATCTATAATGACGTTTGCGCAGAAGAATGATCTTGGGGCCTGGTATATGTACTTTGGGAATAATAAGATCAGCAAGAAGCTGAACTGGCATAATGAAATCCAGTACCGGAACTTTGATGCCATTGGAGATCTGGAACAGCTTTTAATCCGTACAGGGATAGGGTATGATCTCACCGAAAACAATAATAATGTTTTGCTGGGATATGGTTTTATTCTGAGCCAGCCGTATGTAAACGGAGAAAAAAAAGAGAATGTTGAGCACAGAATTTTCCAGCAATATATTACGAAGCAGAAGTTCGGACGTTTTAACCTTCAGCACCGTTACCGTTTGGAAGAACGCTTTCTGGAAGATGATTTTAGAATGAGATTCCGTTATATGCTGGGGCTGAATATTCCGATTACCCAAAAAGAAATGTTACCCAAAACACTTTACGCATCCGTTTATAATGAGATCTTTCTGCATTTCAACAGTCCGGTTTTTGACAGGAACAGGGTGTACGGTGCTTTAGGATATGTAATCAATAAAAATATGAGAATAGAAGCAGGCTATATGAATCAGATCCAGGAAAATAAGAACCGGGGACAGATTCAGATCGGCTTCTATAACAATATTCCGTTTACCCGGAATTAATAACAACAGTTTTTTGCTGAATGCCATGATGAAAATGAAACTGTTATTTTATAAGGAAAACATCCAAAAAAATTTAATAAACACAATATGCATTCAGGGAAAAGATTTGGCGCACGTGAGTTCATCAACTGGACGAGGCGCAGTATTTATGCTTTAATCGTATTATCAGCGATTCCAACGATTTTGTATTTCTTAGGCTGGAAATTCCTTTCCGTGCCCTGGCAGCCGATTGCTATTATGGGAACTGCGGTGGCTTTCATCGTGGGATTTAAAAATAATGCCAGCTACAGCAGGTTATGGGAAGCAAGGCAGATCTATGGAGCAATCATCAATGACAGCCGGAGCTTCGGATATATTCTGAGAGATGCCCTTATTGCAAAAGATGCCCCAAAAGTAAAGGAGATGTTTCTCCGCCATTATGCGTGGCTTACAGCATTAAGGTTTCAGCTTCGTGAGCCCAGAGCCTGGGAAAATACGGGAACGGCTCAGTTTGATGAATATGCCAAGAAATATGAAATCCCTGAAAGGCTGACAAAGCTGGATGAAGAACTGAAAAAATACCTGTCTGAAAAAGAGCTGGAATATATTCTGAGCAAAAAGAACAGAGCTACCCAACTGATGGCCAGCCAAAGTAAAGAACTCTCCGAAGCATATGAAAAGAGGGAGATCAATGACTTTCAGTGGACGCAGATCAATCAGCAGCTAGTGAAATTTACAGACAGTCAGGGAAAAGCGGAAAGGATCAAAAATTTTCCATATCCCAGAAACTTTTCTTCCATTACCACCTATCTTTTGCTGTTGTTCATCGTTTTTGTTCCTTTCGGGTTACTGAAAGAATTCGATAAACTGGGTGAAGGAAGCATAGTGGAAGGATGGACACTTTGGTTTAATATTCCTTTCTCACTACTGGTGACCTGGTGTTTTCATACATTAGACAGTGTAGGAGAGGCTTCTGTAAATCCTTTTGAAGGAAGCCCGAATGACGTCCCGATCACCCAGATCAGCCGTACTATAGAGATCGATATGAGAGATATGCTGGATGAACCTGACCTTCCGCCGGCAATTACCCCAACGAATAATATTGTGCTTTAATAAGAACTGAAAGAGTAAGAAATTGAGAGATTAAGAGATTTCCGCATGTTTTATTGATCTTATAGAAATCTGTGCTATCTGTGAAATCTGCGGGAAACTCTTTAATTCAAAAAAATAACATTAAAAAAACTAAATCAAAATGATTCACAGCTATGTTATAATATCCATTGTAGTATTACTGTCTGTAATGATATTAGTACTGATCGGGCAGAAGCTGAAAGTAGCATATCCGATCTTTCTTGTGATCGCGGGATTGCTGATTTGCTTTGTTCCGGGAATGCCCCGGATAGAAATAGAACCCGACCTGGTCTTCCTTATTTTTCTGCCTCCTATTTTGTTTGAAGCTGCATGGTTCACTTCATGGCAGGATTTTCATAAATGGAGGAAACAGATCTTTTCTATGGCTTTTGGGTTGGTATTCTTAACATCAATAGTAGTTGCCTATCTTTCATCTTCCATTATTCCAGGGCTTACCCTGGCAATGGGATTCCTTTTGGGAGGGGTGAACTCTCCGCCTGATGCGGTGGCTGCCACATCAGTATTGAAGCATATGAAAATTCCTAAAAAGATTACCAATATTCTGGAAGGAGAAAGTCTTATCAATGATGCATCCAGTTTGATCGTCTTTAAATTTGCGCTGGCAGCAGTTATTTCCGGGCAGTTTATCTGGAGAGATGCCGTTCAGGACTTCTTTACCATGGCTATTGGAGGAATCGCTGTTGGGGTAGCGGTAGGCTTCCTGTTTGGAGCGCTGCTGAGGATTATTCCCACCAATTCCAATATAGATACGATTATTACGCTTATTGTACCTTACATCATGTATGTGGGAGCAGAGCATTTTCATTTTTCAGGAGTGCTTGCAGTGGTTGCAGGAGGATTGCTGATGTCTTATAACTCTCATTGTTATTTAAGCCATACCTCAAGGATACAGTCGGGGAATGTTTGGAGCGTGCTGATATTTCTGATGAATACCATCATCTTTATCCTTATCGGTCTGGAGCTTCCTGTAGTAGTTGAAGGAATGAAGGACTATACCATTTCTGAAGGAATATTTTACAGCGTAGTTATTGGTGGAGCTATCATTGGCACAAGGATCCTGTACAGTTATGCACTCATGTATTTCCCAAGGATTTGCTCCAAAGAATTGAGATTAAAAGTTCCCAGGCCGGACTGGCGGGAGCCGTTCATCATCAGTTTCGCAGCGATGCGGGGAGTGGTTTCTCTGGCAGCAGCATTATCTATTCCGGCTTTTCTGCCAAATGGAGAAGCGTTTCCGCACCGGAATATCATTTTATTCGTAACTTTCGTTATTATATTGATCACTCTGGTAGGGCAGGGATTATTACTGAGTCCGGTCCTTAAACTGTTGAACATACAGGATGCAGGAAGCGAATTGCCGGAAGAAAAACAGGAAGTGATCCTGATGCGTAAGCTGAAAGAAACGGCTCTGCATAAGCTGGATAATGATTTTTCTGAGCTGGCCGTAACGAACAGCCTCGTGCGTCACCAAAAGCATAAGCTGGAAAACGAAATGATGCTGATGGCGGATAAGGCGCAATGCATGGCTTCTGCCGGAGATTATGTAGCGGCGGTGAATGAGAATAAGGATGTATTGCGTCAGATCATTCAGGCACAGAGGAATGAGCTGCACAGGATGAAAAAAGAGAAAATATTTGATGACCATGTGATGAGAACCATTGAGATGCAGCTGGATTTTGATGAAGCAAAGATCACCGGGTTCTCACATACATAGAATATTTGAACCCTTAAGGGTTTGAATATGGTAAAAAAGAAACCGAAAAGGTTACAGAATCTTTCAGTTGAAAAGTATACTGAAGTTTTGAAAATCTATAGATTTTGCTTTGTTAATTTTATGTAAGTTCACCTTACTATTAACTTCTTAAATTCTATGTGACTTTTATGTTTATAAGCTTTGGAAGCCTGTTAAAATCTTAATTATATGAATACACCGATTACAGTTCAGTACAAAATAAAAGCTTCGGCAGAAAGAATATGGAAAGCATTGACCGATAAGAATGAAATGAAATCCTGGTACTTTGATATCCGGGATTTTGAGCCGGAAGCAGGAAAAGCATTCCATTTTTATGAACCGGGAGGAGAGAACAAGTACCATCATCAATGTGAGATCGTAGAGATTATTCCTTATCAGAAGCTGAAGCATACTTGGTGTTATCCGGATTTTTCAGATCAGAAAACAGTGGTGACATGGGAACTGCTACCTGGAAAAGATGAAACAGTGGTGAAGCTGACACATGAAGGAATAGAAAATTTTAAAGATCTGGGAGAAAATTTTTCAAGAGAAAGTTTTACAGGAGGCTGGAACACAATTATTGGTCAGAGCCTAAAAGAATATACAGAAAAATAGGTCATGATCGAATTACAGCCTTTTCAAACAGACGATGCGGGGATATTGATAGCAAATATAAAAGACGAAAGAATGCTGCTCCAGTTTGCAGGTCCGGTGTATCGTTTCCCTCTTACCGGAGACCAGCTGGAAGGAGATCTGTCTGACCCGAACCGGACGCTGTTCAAGATAGTGGATCAGGCAGATCAGAAGGTAGTAGGCCACGCTCAGATCTTTCTGAAAGAAGAAACATTTTTACTTGGAAGAATATTGATCTGGGATGAAAGCTACAGGGGAAAAGGATATGGAAAAAAAGTGGTGAAGGAGCTTCTGAAGTACGGTTTTAGTCATTTTGACAAAAAAATAGCAGAGCTGAACGTATATGACTGGAATACGGGAGCTATTGAATGTTATAAAAAGGTAGGCTTCACTATTGATCCGGAGATTAAGAAAGAGGCCAGGATTGGACGGGAAACATGGATCTCTCTGAATATGAAGATCGATAAAAAAACTTTTGAATTACAGAAATCATGACGCAGCTTACAGGACTTCGGCCTATTCTCTGGACAGAGGATCTTGACGGTACTATAGGATTTTATATGCGGGTTCTCGGCTTTACCCTGATGGGCAGAAATGACGACTGGCAGTGGGCCTCACTTCGTAAAGATGATGTATATGTCATGCTTTCTCAGCCTAATGAGCATGAAAAACCTGCTGCAATAGGCTTTAGCGGCTCATTTTATTTTAATGTAGATAAGGTGGATGAGCTTTGGGAAGACCTTAAAGCAAAAGCCAGGATCTGCTATGAGATTGAAACTTTTGAATGGGGAATGAGGGAATTTGCCCTATATGATAACAATGGTTATATCTTACAATTTGGTCAACAAATGGATAATATTGGCAATACGGAATAAAATTTGCTATTTTTGGGGAAATATTTAGAAAGTCAATGAAAAAAACTATAATAGCGGGTTTCGCGGCGATTTTATTACTGGCATCTTGTAATAAAAGTAAAGAGATTCTTGATACATTAAACACTTATAATACTTCAATGGAGTCAAAAGGATATCACTTCGGAGATAAACTTGAACTTCCGAAAGAAGTTACTGAAAATGCGGAAAGTGTAACGATTAGCTTCGGGGATAAGGAAACAACGGATTTAACCATCGATCCGAAATTTTTTACACTGGGGGATAATGCGGTTACCTTCAATATCAAAACCAAAGGAGGAGAGGTCCTGAATCAGGATGCTACCATCAATGTGTTTGCAAAAAATCCTGAAAAAAATATCTCTTACCAGATTATCGCAGAATATCCTCACGATCCTAAAAACTTTGTACAGGGGTTTCAGATCGAGGGAAATACCATCTATGAAAGTGACGGGCAGAACGGATCTTCCCAGATTCTGAAATATACATTGGGAACGACCACTCCGCTTGCTTCTACAAAACAGGCTCCGGAAGATTTCTCTGAGGGAAGCACGATTATTGGTGATAAAGTATATCAGCTGACATGGCAAAGCAAAAAAGGATATATCTATGACAAAAGCTCTTTAAAGCTGCTTTCAGAATTTGCCTATCCTAATGTATTGGGTGAAGGATGGGGACTGACATATGACGGCAACAACCTGATCGCTTCTGACGGGAGTAAGCTTTTGTATTTCCTTGATCCTAACGATCCTTCAAAAGTGACCAAATACATTGCCGTTGCCGGAAGTACCCAGGCATATGACCAGCTGAACGAGCTTGAATACCATAATGGCTTTATCTATGCCAATGTATGGCAAAAACCGATCATCTTAAAGATCAATCCTGCAAACGGAGAAGTCGTAGGAACATTTGATTTTACGGAAATTGCAAAACAAAATACCAAAGGAAGTGATGACGTGCTGAACGGGATTGCTTTTAAAGGAGAAAATATGCTGGTAACAGGTAAGAACTGGTCAAAGATCTATGAAGTTCAGATAAAGTAATGGTCAATAAGAGCTTATCTATAAAATATAGCGTTCCTCAGGGGGCGCTGTTTTCATATAAGGGCTGAAATTTTAGTGTTTTTTGAAAGTTGATCTAAAGATCATTTTATTAACTTTGACGGTCTTTTGGGTGAAATTATTTTTCAGTATCTTGACCACATTAAAAAAGCAGAGTGAAGTTTTTAAACATAATATTCTTTTTCCTTTTCTGTACAGCTTTCGGACAGAATATTATTCCTTTGGATAGTCTGAAGCTAAAGGAGGCCAAAGATATGCTGGCCGATGATTACGGGAATTTGTACATCTACAAAAATAAGGACTTCAGTCTTACCAAATATGATTCTTTAGGAAAGCAGCTCGGGAAAATGATGCTTACTGTTCCTTTTAAAGTACAAACGGTACAAAACCCTTTAAATGTCCCTTTATTTTCGGAAAACGCCCAGGAGATGAAATTTGTAGACCAGAATATGAATGAAATTCAACGGATTGATTTTAAGCAGAAATTTGGCTTTATAAGAATGGCTTACGCTGAAGATTTACAGCAGCTGTGGTTGCTGGATGACAGTACAAAACGCCTGATACAGTATAATTTCAGAAATGATACGACCATCAATTCATATCCGTTTGATATCAGCTTCGAAGATCTGACAGATCTTTTGGTCTATGAAAGTAAGGTCTATGTTCTGACAAGGAAACATATCAGGATCTACAGCCTGAAATTTGAAAAACTTTTTGAAGCTCCTATTGATACCGGGAAAAGATTCAGAAGAGAGAATGATAACATTCTGATCATTGCCAATAATTCAATTTCAAAATATGTTCCTGAAAAAGGATTGGTGACCGTTTTTGATGATCCCGATGCGCAGATTGTGGATAAAAACATCCTTTCTTATTTTGAAATCAAGGGTAACAAGCTCTATCTTTACAGCCTTGAAAAAGTAAAAAAAGCCAGGCTGCAAAAACAGCTGGACATCCAGCCGGAGCTTCCAACACCACCTGCAGAAAACTCTGAACAAAAGCAGGAGGAAGAAGACGCAGCGGAAAAACCTTTAGACAATACATTGGAAAAATTGATCGAAGATATTTCGGAAGTTCAGTCGGCAGGCGTAGAAAAGCTTATCAATTAAACAGTAAATACAAGGAAAAAGAATATGCATATTGCAGTTACAGGAAACATTGGAGCAGGAAAAACGACTTTGACCACTATGCTTTCCAAGCATTACGGATGGGATGCGCAATTTGAAGATGTAGATCATAATCCTTATCTGGAAGATTTTTATTCAGATATGAGCAAATGGAGTTTTGCCCTGCAGGTGTATTTCCTGGGAAGCAGATTCCGTCAGGTGAAAGAGATCAGAGAAAGCGGTAAGAATATTATTCAGGACCGTACCATTTATGAAGATGCACACATCTTTGCAGAAAACTTAAATGATATGAACCTTCTTTCCGACAGGGATTTCAATAACTATTCATCGGTCTTTGATCTGATGAAGTCTTTTGTATCCGCTCCGGATCTGCTGATTTATTTAAAATCAGATGTTCCCAATCTGGTAAAGAAAATCTATAAGAGAGGACGCGAATATGAAACCTCTATCAGCATTGAATATCTTTCAAAATTGAATCAGAAGTACGAAAAATGGATCTCAAACTATACAGAAGGAAAGCTTCTGATCATTGAGGTGGATGATCTTGACTTTGTTGAAAAACCGGAAGATTTCGGATTTATTCTGGAAAAGATTGAAGCAGAGCTGCACGGGTTATTTTAAATTAAAATTTACCTCACAATAGATTTTAGTTGTTATTAACCGGTGAATTCATAAAAGCTATCGATTTTATTGTCTTAATAATAGTGCTGTTTTAACAGTTTTTATCAGAATTTAACACGGTAATCCACTTATTTCTTTCTAAATTTGTTTAATAGATTTTAATACTTACATTATGATGGTTAAGGTTTTACATAACGGAGACTGTTCAAAATCAAATGCAGTACTGGAATATCTGGATGAAAACGGTGTGCCTTTTGAGATCATTAATATCATTGAGGATCCGTTGAGCGTTCTGGAGATCAAAACGGTTTTGAAAAAACTTAATCAGAGCGTTTTTCATATCATCCGTAAAACAGACAAGCTGTATGTGGAAAATTATGCAGACAAAAACTATTCTGAAGAAGAATGGATCAAAATTCTGTCTGAAAATCCTGCCCTGATCCAAAGACCTATTCTGGTAAAAGGTTCAGTGGCCATGTTGGGAAGACCTATAGAAAATGTAAAATTCTTTATTGAAAAATAATAATGAATACAAATAATAAAGAGTCCGTTTTACAAAAACGGACTCTTTTAATTTAGTTCTTTCTTTCTTTCTTTCTTTCTTTCTCTTCCATTAATCCCTTATTTGAAAGGCCTCTTTTGTCTTTCCTTGGGTTTTTGGATTGCATTGTATAATGCTTCCAGCTCTTTTGGCGGAATGCCGGAATCAAAACTGGCAGAAGTATAGGTGACTCCATTGGACGTGATGATAATGGTGGCGCTTAAAGCCCGGTCAGAATATCTGCCGGTAGTGGGAGACTGAAGATCTGATATTTTGGATAGATCAAGAGCTTCTGCCTGTCTGGAAATGTTCTCCCATTCGGAAGGAGGCAGTGCAGTTTGGGTTGAATCTCCATTTGATGTAGCAGTAATAAGCTTAGGAGTATACACAACACTCCGGTTGGTTCCTCTGGTTCTTTCTGTTAATTCGATCTTTTCTATTTTTTGTTGTTTTATCGTTTGGGTTAAATTTTTACTATTGATGTCATTTTTGTTTTGATTAATACAACTTATAGTTGATATAAGTGTAATAATATTAATTATTATAAATTGCATTTTCATTGTATTATTTTTATATTATTTAAAATTTTGTTGCATTTTGATCTGTTTATGCAGGTTGTTTTTGTATGTTTGCTAAAATATAAAAAATATCATAATGAAGAACTCTATTATTTTGAAATCTTCTTTAGCGGCCCTATTCTTTATGGGAATCGGATTTTCAAATGCACAGACTAGAGAAGGAGCAAAATCTCCAAAACGACTTACAGAACAAAAGCTGGATCCTAATGGAATTGAAAAATGCGGAACAGTTGAATATGAAGCTCATCTGAAGAGACAATTTCCTGAGAGACTTACAACAGAACAGTTTGAACAGTGGCTTGCTCCTTTGATTGAAAAGGCTAAGGCTAATAAATCCCAGAATGGAACTGTAATTACAATTCCGGTAGTGGTACATGTTATTCACAGTGGTCAGGATGTAGGGATTGCTCCTAATATCACAGATGCTCAGGTAATGTCTCAGATTACAGTAATGACCAATGATTTTAGAAAAAAGATTAACACTCCTGGATTTAATACTAATCCTGTAGGAGCTGATACTGAGATACAGTTTGTGCTGGCAAAGGTAGATCCTAATGGAAATCCAACCAACGGAATTGACAGGGTAAATCTTTGTAGAGACTATTGGGCGAATGGAGCTCCTCAATATGGATATCAAAATTTTATCAATGATGTTGTAAAAACCAAGACGATTTGGGATCCTACAAAATATATGAATATGTGGAGTGTAGACTTTGCAGCTAATGGATTGTTGGGATTTGCTCAGTTTCCGTCTAATTCCAGTCTCCCAGGTCTTAATGTGAATGGAGGGCTTGCCAATACAGACGGGGTAGTAGCAGGGTATTCTACTTTTGGAAGTATGGATTATGATGACGGTACATTTCTGATGCAGCCTGGCTATGACAGAGGAAGGACAATGACCCATGAAGTAGGACATTTCCTTGGATTGAGACATATCTGGGGAGATGCGGCGTGTGGTAATGATTATTGTGCAGATACACCAACAGCACATGAAGATAACTATGTGTGTAATCCTGCTATCCCAAGTTGTGATGACCCTGCTGTTTTTGAAATGGTACAGAATTATATGGACTACACGAATGATACCTGTATGAATATCTATACAAATGATCAGAAAACCAGGATGAGAACAGTGATGGACAATTCTCCAAGAAGAGTGGAGCTTAAAGCATCAAATGCAGATATGCCCATTCCTTTGTTTGCCAATGATGCTGAGATAAAATTTGACGGAGGATGCTCAATAGGAATTGTTAACTGTGGACAAGGAGTACTGCGTCTGCTTATCACAAACAGAGGTACCAGTAATTTGACATCAGCTGTCATTTCATATTCAATAAACGGAGGGACTGCTCAAACGTATAACTGGACAGGCAACCTGACTCAGGATAAATCGAGTGTTATTAATATCCCTGTAGATGGCTCTATAGCATCTTCTCCTGTTTCCTTCTCTATCACATCTGTAAATGGAACTGCAGATCAGAGAAGTACCAATAATACCACAAGTGGTAATTATGTAAAACCTGTAGCACCTCAATATTTTTCCACAACTACTGTTACCTTTAAGTTGCAGAGAGATAAGTATGGTAGCGAAACGAGATGGAACCTGAGAAACAGTGCAGGACAGATTGTAAAAGAAGGAAGATATAATGATACCCAGCCAGGACAGCCTACTCCGGCTCTTATTACTCAAGTATGGACTTTACCTCAGGATTGTTATGCATTTACGATTTCCGATGACTTTGGCGATGGGCTGGAGGATGGATATGTAGACTTGACTACAAGTTCAGGACAGATAATATTTCATTTAGACAATGAATTTGCTTATGAGACTAAAACATTTACTACACAAGAATCATTAGGAACTACAGAGGTTAATAAGAAAAATAACTTTGGTATATACCCTAATCCTGTTAATGACATTCTTAGTGTTACGGGACTTTCAGGAGAATCTCAATTTGAAATTCACAATGCTGTTGGACAGCTTGTTAAGAAAGGAAAAATTAATGATAATCAGATTCGTGTAGCAGACCTTGCAAAAGGAGTTTATGTTATTACAATACAGAACGCTAAAATCTCAGAAAGCATTAAATTTGTTAAGAAGTAATAAATACAGAATGTATTGTAAAATAGATGATCCGCCTCTAAAATGGGGCGGATTTTTTGTTAACAGTGAAGTGCTGAGAATAAGAGAAAGGTATTTAGGGTAAAGAATACAATTTTACATAAATCTATACTTATAGTAGTTTGTAAATATTTTTCTTTGCTAATCCGGATGAAAAGCTATAATGTAAAGAAGGAAAAATTTGGAAAGGATCAGTACAATAAAAAAGCCGGATCATTTATCATGAAACGGCTTTTGTTTTTTACAATAGAATAACGCCTTCTATTTTTGCTACTTCTTTATAAATATTTACCACCTGGTCAGCATCCAGAACAAATGCATTGATGTTGCAGGCTGTGTATTTTCCATTTTTGCTTTCGCGGTTTCCCAATGTAAACTTAATGCCATCAAAAACCCTGTAAATTTCAGTAAGTTTTGCCTGGTCTGTAGGAATAATAAATTTAAATAAATAATCCTCCGGAAAATCATGATGATCCTCCAGCTTCTCTCTCAAAGACTTGTAAAAATCTTCAGGACTTGCGTGTTGATTTCCTTGTAATATATCCATCTGCAATTGTTAATATAATATAAATATAGCGAAATTTTTCCTATTTTCCAAATGGCCCGAGGAGAGATTTGGAGTTCTGATGCTCATAATCTTCGATAATATTGAACAGTCCGTTGACAAGCTGTTCCGAGGCAAGCTGGCTCAACCCGCCTGAATTAACAGTATTATTGTTCCCTCCTAAAAGATTGCCCAGGAAATTATTTCCGGATAAAGCGGTGTTGATCGTTTTCACGATTCCATATTCATTCAGCTTTTCATCCACTTTGGGAGCAATAGCTGCGATAAGCTGCTGTGACGTTTTTTCCTTCAGAATCTGGGTAGCGGTAGTTCCCTGGATGATCCTTGTGACGTCCTGCGCGTTCAGACTGTTTACAGCTCCCTGCAAGATCGGTTTAGAAACATTTACAGTATAGGCTGCCGCCTGTGCGATATAGTCTCTTTCTTTGGCTACCAGTGACGGAGCGATTTTTTCCAGTGTAGAATTGATGTCTCTTAGCTCCTTTGGAAGAGCTTTGTCTACCATATTGTTCTGCAGGAAAGCTTCTTTGTTTGAGTAGATTCCCATTCCTTTGTCGATTCCATTGAGGAGCATCCTTTTAATAATAGAAAGCCCCATGTCGCTTGTGGCAAGGGTTGTACAAGATTGTACGGTGGTGGTAACAGCTGCCCCGGTCCCGATGATAAGAGCGGCTGCAATGATATATTTTTTCATTGATCTTTTTATTGCTTTTTTCAAAAACTGCACCAAAGGTAAATACTATTCTCTATTTAACAAAATATTAAGTTCAATGATGGGATTTGGTGATTTTTTATGCTGAAAATGCTATTATATTATTAATGATATAATGGGGTATATATGTTTATTTTAAAATAAAATTCATAAAGTATGAACTTTTTTCACTCTTTTTTTAATAAAAGACAATTGTTTTTAAATTTTTAGGATAATTTAACGTGATTCAATATTTTTCATATTTTTGGTTAATGTCTTTTTTTGAGAATTTAAAATAACTCCACTAATGGCATACTGAAAATTTGATTATTGAATAAAATTGAAACTATATGAAACAAAGTAATTTAAAGTATTCATGCCTCATCGCAGTTCTGTACTTTGGGATGAATGTGAATGCACAGACTACTCCGAAAGATACTGCTGTAAAAGAGCAGAAGATCGAGGAGGTAGTTCTGATCGGGTATGGATCCCAGAAAAAAGAAAATGTGACCGGAAGTATCGGAATGGTTTCTGCCAAGGATCTTGCTGATAAGCCAAATGCTAATCCAATAAGTTCAATACAGGGTAAATTGTCGGGTGTGCAGGTTTTAAATGCCGGAACCCCGGGAACTTCACCAAGAGTAGATATCAGGGGTGTAGGTTCTTTGACTGGTAAAACCGTATTTATTGTAGACGGGATGATTACAGATGATATATCATTCCTTAATCCTCAGGATATCGAATCAATGAGTGTTTTGAAGGATCCTTCCAGTTTGGCAATTTACGGAGCAAGAGCTGCCAACGGAGCAGTAATCATTAAAACAAAATCAGGAAAAGGAAAACCTGTATTCAGCTTCAATTCATATTTGGGAATTAAGAAAATCACCAATATTCCCAAGATGGTTAATTCAGATCAATATATTGAATTGTATAACGAAAAGCTGATGAATGATAACGGAAATCTTAATGGTGCTATTTCAAGAGCTAATTTCCCTGCAGACACAGATTGGTTCAAAGAAATATTCAGAACCAGTATCATCAATTCTAATGACTTTTCTGCATCAGGAAGTATAGGAAAGCTTAACTATTATGGAAGTGTAGGCTACCTGCAGGATGAGGGAAATTTTGCTGCAGGAAGAGGAGTAAATTCAGGAACAGGATTTAACAGATTCAATACAAAAGTAAATCTTAGTTATAAAATTACGGATAATTTAACGATCGGAGATAATTTTTCATTCTCAAAAATGCGTACTGATCTTTCAAAAAATCCGCTGCTAAACGCGTATAATGCACCTCCTATTTTCTCTGTTATGAATCCAAATAGCGGAGATTATCAGTACTTTAACGGATATTCAATACCGAACCCCAGAGCTGTACTAGACTTGTATCGTTCCCAGATCAGACAGGAAAGATTGTTGAATAATATCTGGGCTGAATATAAATTTCTAAATGATTTCACTTTAAGAGTAAGCTATACAACGGATAATTATAATACAAACCAGTATGAATATAATCCTACGCTTGCTTATGTTCCTGCTGCTGATCAAAAGCCTAATAAACTGATCACGAGAGACTCAAGAAACAGAAATTATGTTTGGGATAATACACTAAGCTGGAAAAAATCATTAGGCGATCATAACCTTGAAATTCTTGCCGGATTTTCCAGAACAAGGAATTCATACGCTCAGACTTATTTGGATGCCAATAACGTCTATTATAACGGAACGAATGAGTCTTTAAATATCTTTAACGGAACTGAAATTTTTTCAACGACTTATGATCCGGCCAGGACAGTAGTTCCTTATCAGGATAGAATTGAATCTATGTTTGGTAGAGTAAATTATGATTACAAAGGGAAATATCTTGTGAACGGATCTGTCCGAAGAGATGGAACTTCGAAATATTCTTCAGGAGACAGACATAGGATATTCCCTGCAGTAAGTGCAGGCTGGGTAGTGTCTAAAGAGAACTTCATGAGCAACCAGAATGTGTTCAACCTGTTAAAATTAAGAGCCAGTTGGGGAAAACTTGGGAATCCTGATGTAACGAGAGCGTATACGCTGGTGACTTCAATATTTAAAGAAGGAGCTTACTTTGGAAATACCGGGTTTCCGGCACAGACTATTGATCAGGTTATTGACCCTAATATCGGTTGGGAAACTACAACGGGTAGGGATATCGGTTTAGAAATGGCTTTATTTAATAATAAGCTGAAAATTGATGCAACTTATTTTGATAAAGATACTAAAGATGTTGTATATGGGGTAGTTCAGGGAACGGTTTCCGGTGCAAGTAACTGGAATAACTTTATTACCAATGCATATTCATTCAACAACAGAGGTTTTGAATTATCCGTAAATTATGATACTAAAATTTCGGATAAGGTAAAATTGGGAGTGTATGGTAATCTTACCACTCTTAAAAATAAAATTACTTCTGTATATGAAGGTTCTTATTTGAATACAGGAGCAAGCCTATTTGGAAATTCTATTGTAAGGTTACAAACCGGACAGCCTGTAGGGGCTTATTACGGTTATGAGGTTGCAGGAGTATTCCAAACAGACGCAGAGGCTGCTGCATCAGGTCAAACCGGGGCAAAAGCAGGATGGCTTAAATTTACAGATATGGATGGAAACGGAGTGATTGATACCAGAGATAAAACATTTTTAGGAAGTCCGATTCCAAAAGGAACCTATGGTTTCGGAGTTAATTTAAATGTTTATGATTTTGATGTTGCTGTAGATTTCCAGGGAGTATTTGGTAATAAAATTTATAACTACAACCGTGAACAACGTTATGGAAATGAAAATTGGGATCTGGACTTTTACAATAACAGATGGCAGGGTGCGGGAACTTCCAATTCGTATCCTATGACTACAAATAATCAGTCTGTCATTCTACCAAGTAGCTTCTTTGTGGAAGATGGTAGTTATTTTAGGATCAGAAATATTACTGTAGGTTATAATTTACCTAGAGACTTTGCTAAATCTTTATTGCTTACCAAACTTAGATTATATGTAAGTGCTCAGAACCCCTGGACAAGCTTTAAATATCATGGATTCTCTCCGGAAATCATGAATACAGACAGAGTGCAAATGGGGGTTGATAACAATATTTATCCAATTTCAGCCATCTATACTTTTGGTATGAATTTAACATTTTAATTAGAAGAACATGAAAAAAATATTTTTATCCATCGCTTTATTTTCATTAGTAATAAGCTGTAAAGACGATTATCTGGATATAAAACAAGAAGGTGCAACAGAAGCGGAGGCTTTTTTCAGGACTCAGGAAGATGCCATGCAGGCTACCAATGCCATTTATATTTTCTTGAGGGGCTGGGAAAACTCAGCATTCCCATATCAATTCGTATTTGGAGTACCAGCAGATGATGTGGTGAAAGGATCTAATCCTGGAGATGGTTCTTTTATCAATGCTTATGATCAGTTTACCTATACCGTAAGTGATGAAGGAATAAGAGGGTATTGGATAGGACAATGGCAGGCGGTAAACAGATGTAATCAGGTGATTACCAATGTTCCGAAAATAGATATGGATTCTGCTTTAAAAACAAGATTGGTTGCAGAAGCAAAAATGCTGAGAGCTTATTTTTATTTTAATTTATTAAGAATATATGGTGGAGTTCCGATTTTTGACGGACTTCAGTCCAATTACAGGGTTCCAAGAAACTCGGCAGAAGAAGTGTATAATTTTATTATTTCAGATCTTACTTCTGCAGCAGAAATTCTTCCTCAGGTTTATCCGGCTTCAGAATTAGGAAGAGTAACGAAAGGTGCTGCATTGGGCTTACTTTCTAAAGTATATCTTTATAAGAAAGATTGGCAGAAAGCTTATGATACTTCTAATGAAGTAATGGCTATGGGATACGATCTTGATCCGGATTTTAATCATGTATTCAGAATTGATGGAGAATTTGGAAAAGAATCTGTATTTGAAGTAAATTGTGAATGTTCATCTCAATTCGGAGGTAGTCAGTATGCTCAGGTACAGGGAGTAAGAGATCAGTTTGGATGGGGATTCTTTACTCCTTCTCAGGCATTGGAAAATGCGTTTGAACCAGGAGATATCAGAAAAGAACTTACTATTCTGAGAAACGGAGAGGTTACACCGGAAGGTGATCTTATTGCAATGGGGGATGCCAATTCTGTAACAACATATAATCAGAAAGTATATCTTCCTAAAGCATTAAATAACAGTGCATGTGATTATGGATCAAGACAGAATATCAGAATTCTAAGATTTGCAGAAATTCTTTTAATCAATGCAGAGGCAGCCAACGAATTAGGAAATACTGCTACGGCCGTTACCAATCTTAACAGAGTGAGAACCAGAGCGCAGTTAGCCGGTACAACCGCTTCAACGCAGTCTGCACTTCGAACAGCAATTTGGCATGAACGAAGAGTAGAACTTGCTCTGGAAGGAGACCGTTTTGTAGATCTTGTAAGAACGGGGCAGGCAGCGACTGTACTTGCATCTTATGGATTCAAAGCAGGGAAGAATGAGCTGTTCCCGATTCCATTGGATGCGATGAATGAAAGTAACGGGTTGTTTACCCAAAACCCAGGATATTAAATAAACCCACAAACTTTAGAGGAGAATGAAAGTTCTCCTCTTCTTTTAGTATAATAAAGAAAAAAAGACATCATGAAAAGGATTGTATTATCAATTGCAGTAACCTCTTTATTCTTGGCATATTCATGTAAGAATCCCCGGACTCCCAAACAGCAAACAACTCAAAATAAAGCTGTAGACAGTAATATTACAGATGAGCAGCTTATGGATAGGGTGCAGAAAGATGCGCTGACCTATTTCTGGGACTATGCAGAACCTAAGTCAATGCTGGGAAGAGAGCGGTATCATGAAGATAATATTTATCCTGATAATGACAAGCATGTGATTACTACAGGAGGATCAGGATTTGGGCTGGCAACCATTCTGGTAGGAGTGGAAAGAGGATTTATCCCAAGGCAGGAGGCCGTTAAGAGACTTTCCCATATGATGGATTTTCTGGCGAAAGCAGACCGGTATAAAGGAGCATGGTCCCATTGGATCAATGGGGAGACAGGGAAAACCGTTCCTTTTGGTAAAAAAGATAACGGAGGAGATCTTGTGGAAACCGCATTTCTTACCTCTGGAATTTTGATGGTCCGTGAATATTTCAAAAACGGGAATTCGGAAGAACAGGCTTTGGCAGAGAAGTGCGATCAGTTGTGGAAAGGAATTCAGTGGAACTGGTATACCAAAGGAGGTGAAAAGGTTCTTTATTGGCACTGGTCTCCGGAATACCAATGGGAAATGAATTTTCCTCTCGAAGGTTATAATGAATGTCTCATCACTTATATTTTAGCCGCATCTTCACCCACATATTCCATTGATGCGGATACTTACTATAAAGGCTGGACCAGGAATGGAACTTATCTTACTGACAAAATAAAATACGGATTACCCCTGTATGTAAAACACAATTATGCCGAAGAATACGGCGGTCCGTTGTTCTGGGCACAATATTCATACATTGGGCTGGATCCTACAGGATTATCTGATAAACTGGTGAAAAATTACTTTGATGTCAATAAAAACCAAACGCTTATCGACTACAAATACTGTGTTGAAAATCCAAAGCAATGGAAAGGATATGGACCAAACTATTGGGGCCTGACAGCCGGTTATACAAGGAATAAGGACGGAAGCACAGGCTATACAGCTCATATGCCGGGTAATGACAACGGAGTGATAACTCCTACGGCAGCTCTGAGCAGTTTTCCATATACTCCAAAAGAATCAATGGCATTCCTGAGATTCATTTATACCCAAACACCAGAATTTATAGGTTCGGCAGGACCTTATGATGCCACTTCTATCAATTACAACAATTGGTTTACCCCAAGATATCTGGCCATTGACCAAGGAACCATAGCACCCATGATAGAAAACTACAGAACCGGATTTCTTTGGAAGCTGTTTATGAATGCTCCGGAGATTCAGCAAGGATTGAAGAAACTAAGTTTTCAGTCCGCAAAATATGGAATACAATAAATCTATTTTGAACTCAATAGAAGAAGTCCTTATCCTGCTGATGAAAAGGATTAGCTTATTCTATAGTGCGGAAGAAATAGAAATTTAAAAGTTCGCTGATTAAGCGGATAAAGCAGATTTTCATGTCTTTTAAGTATGGCAATCTGCCTAATTTGTGAGAGCATTAAATTCAATAGAAACAAACTTGAACCCTGTTTAAATAAAAATATTATATCCCCAAAACCTAAGTAACAATATGAAGTTAAAATTAAAACATATCTCTCTTTTACTCTTACCATTCTCATTACAGCTGAATGCACAGGAAATAAAAGCTGAACTGAATAAAGAAATTAAAAGAACCGAAAAAATATCCTATATCCTGGATTTCCCTCAGAATACCAAAGGAAATGTTCCGCTGATCGTTTTTCTTCATGGTTCAGGAGAACGTGGAAATAACCTGGATGCAGTAAAGGCCCATAGCCCGTTTACTTATAAAAATCTGATCAAGGAACCCACTGCAATTCTTGCTCCGCAATGCCCTGCAGATACATGGTGGGATACCGTTACAGTTTATAATCTAATAAAGGAAATTCAGAAAAAATATAAGATCGATGCCTCCAGGATCTACCTCACAGGACTTTCTATGGGAGGGTGGGGCACGTTGAAGCTGGCTATGGAACATCCTGAAATGTTTGCCGCAGTAGCTTCAGTCTGTGCGCCGACAGATCACGTGATGACTGCAAATATCCATAAATTTAAGGATTTGAATATGAAAATTTTTCACGGTGGAATGGATGATATTGTGCTTCCGGAAAATGCGTTTAAATTTTACCAGAAACTTCATCCGGTGAATCCGGAAGCAGAACTGGTCATTTTCCCGAATGACAATCACAATTCCTGGGATTCCACATATTCAAACCCGCAGTTTTATGAATGGATGCTGTCCAAAAAGAAAGGGAAGTAAATGTTTGATGAATCAATTTAATAGCTTATAGAAACCATTCAATTTAGCAAAAAATATATAATAATCATTTAAGAAGATAGATTTATGAAAAAGTTAATTATACTTGCAGCTTTGGCGCTTTCCCCGGTATTTTCCGCTCAGGAAATGGTGGATAAGCCTGTTCAGTCTTATCAGACCGCTCAATACCAGGCGAAGAAAAAAGCTTTTGTAGACAACCTTTTATCTAAAATGACTTTGGATGAAAAGATCGGTCAGCTCAACCTGCCGACTTCAGGTGACTTTACAACAGGCCAGGCCCAGAGTTCCGATATTGGAAAAAAAGTGGAGCAGGGATTGGTTGGAGGACTGTTCAATATAAAAGGCGCAGATAAAATAAAAGCTGTACAGAAAGTAGCGGTTGAAAAAAGCCGTCTGAAAATTCCTTTGATTTTCGGAATGGATGTGATTCACGGTTACGAAACCACTTTCCCGATTCCTTTAGGACTTGCCGCTTCGTGGGATATGAATCTTGTTCAGCAGTCTGCCAGAGTAGCAGCCAGAGAAGCGGCTTCAGATGGGATCAACTGGACCTTCTCGCCAATGGTGGATATTTCCCGTGAGCCAAGATGGGGAAGGGTTTCCGAAGGTTCCGGAGAAGATCCGTACCTGGGAAGTGAAGTTTCTAAAAATATGGTATACGGGTATCAGGGGAAAGATTTGGCAAATGGTACCAATATATTGGCGTGTGTAAAGCACTTTGCATTGTATGGTGCCGGCGAGGCAGGAAGAGACTATAATACTGTTGATATGAGCCACGTGAGAATGTTCAATGAATATTTTCCTCCTTATAAAGCTGCTGTAGATGCTGGTGTAGCCTCAGTGATGGCTTCATTCAACGAAGTGGATGGAGTGCCTGCAACAGGAAACAGGTGGCTTCAGACTGAAGTACTGAGAAATCAATGGAAGTTCAAAGGGTTTGTTGTTACTGACTATACCGGGATCAACGAAATGGTTGATCACGGAATGGGAGATCTTCAGCAGGTTTCTGCTTTGGCTCTGAAAGCAGGTATTGATATGGATATGGTGGGAGAAGGTTTTTTAACCACATTAAAAAAATCTTTATCCGAAGGAAAAGTGACCCAGGCTGAAATTGATGCGGCAACAAGGAGGATTCTTGAAGCAAAATATGATCTCGGATTATTTGACAATCCATACAAGCATGGAGATGCTAAGCTGGCTGCAAAAGAAGTGTACAATATGGAAAACCGTAATATAGCAAGAAACGTTGCGGCTCAGTCTATGGTTTTATTGAAAAATGAAAATCAGGTTCTTCCTTTGAAAAAAGCAGGAACTGTTGCGGTAATTGGTCCATTGGTAAACAATTCCATGAACATGGCGGGAACCTGGAGTGTAGCTACAAAACATGCCGTTTCTGTTAATCTAATGCAGGGGCTTCAGGCTAATTATGGTAAGGAAGTTAAATTCCTTTCCGCTAAAGGCGCCAACATCGATTATGATGCAAAACTGGAAGAAATCTATGCCGCTCACGGAAAGAAAACAGACAGGGATAACCGTTCAAAAGAAGAATTATTAAAAGAAGCCGTTGATATTGCCAATAAAGCAGATGTTATCGTACTGGCCATTGGAGAATCAGCAGAAATGAGCGGAGAATCTTCATCAAGAACTGAAATTACCATTCCTCAGTCACAGGTAGACCTGTTAAACGAGCTGAAAAAGACTGGAAAGCCAATCGCAATGGTCCTTTTCACAGGCCGTCCATTAGCTTTAACGAATGTAAAAGATACTCCGGATGCCATTCTGAATGCCTGGTTTGCAGGATCTGAGGCGGGTAATGCTATTGCAGATGTTCTGTTTGGAAAAGTAAACCCTTCAGGAAAGCTTCCGATGACCTTCCCTAGAAGCCTTGGACAGGTTCCGATCTATTATAATGCTAAAAATACAGGACGTCCGCTGAGCCAGGATAAAGTTGATAAATGTACTTATGAGAGATTCCGCTCAAACTATATGGATGAATGCAATACTCCATTGTATTCTTTTGGTTACGGATTAAGCTATACAAAATTCAATTACTCTGATATTGCAGTTTCCAATACCAACCCTAAAGGAAATCAAACCATTCAGGCATCTGTTACGGTAACTAATAGTGGAAACTATGATGGAGCAGAGGTCGTTCAGCTGTATATCAGAGATGTGGTGGGAAGTATTACAAGACCGGTAAAAGAGCTGAAAGGCTTCCAGAAAATATTTTTGAAAAAAGGAGAATCTAAAAAAGTAACTTTCGATATTACCCCGGAAAATCTGAAATTCTACAACGGAGATCTGAAATACGACTGGGAACCGGGAGAATTTGATATTATGATCGGTACGAATTCTGACGAAGTGAAACATTCAAAGATCAATTGGGCGAAGTAATAAGTATAAAGTTATTCACAGAGATGTGTATTATGTTTTTTTGGCATGATTTTTATTAATACCTCACGTAGTTATCATAATATAATACAAAAAACATGAAAAAAACAATTTTACTTAGCGCGATGTTCCTTGGTACTTTAGTATTTGCACAACAAACTCCGGTATTGGGAGGCGATAAAGATGCACATGGATGTATTGGTTCGGCAGGATATACATATTCACAGATCAAAAAGAATTGTGTAAGGACTTTTGAAGAAAAGATCAAGCTGAAAGAAGTAGCTTCCAATGGAGACTATATTGCAGCCGTTATTTTCAGCAAAGACAAGAAAAAAGCTGAGGTTTTCGTTAAAGATGCTGAAGGAGGAAGCGTGATCCTGACCAGAGCAGGAAAAGCAAAAGCCTGGAAAAAAGATGGGTACGTATTGGTTCCTTTCAAAAAAAGCGGTTATCAGCTTAAAAAGGATAATGTCGTGATCTATCAATAAGATCAGAATGTGAAAAGTCAATAGAGGCTGTCTCAGAAGAGGCAGCCTTTGTTTTTTACTACGGATACATAAATAAAAAAATCGTGCATCCGTGACCTTATTTATAGATGGTTAAAATATCCAATAAAATAAGAGTAATCATAAGTGCGGTTTGTGAAAAAAATGAACCGTAGATTTACAGATATTTATGGAGAAGGATAAAGTTCAATAATCTCCCTCTTTTAACCTGAGCTTCTTACGTGCTGAAAAAAGATCGTTCATTCTTAATAAAATATTCAAAGAATAAATATAATACGACAGGTTCTGTCGCCACGGCTTGATAACTTTGTATTAGTTAACCGAAGTACAAACTTTAAAACCCTATTTTTATGAAACTAATGTATTTATCAGGGTAGATTCATTTACCGTAAAATCCCCTATGTTAAAAATGGGATTTTCCTTGTTGTGGGAATTCTTAACAATTTTTATATTCACGCAAAAATTACAATTAATGAAGAAAAATTACTTAAGTGCACTATTCTTATGCATTACTTTGGGCTTATCCGCTCAGGATGTTGTACAGGGAGCTTATCTTGTGACGATAAAGACTGATACGAATAAAACAGCGAATGCAAAGCTGATCAAAAAATAAAAACAAACAATCATGAAAAAAAGTACAATAGCTGTTATTTTATTAACAGTCTTTTGGGGTCATAGCCTTCAAGGGCAATCATCACCCGATGGAGATGTTGCCAAAAGCTATGTTGGAGATATCAATCAAATGTTTCCGGCGGCTCCCACTTCAAATAATCTGATGAAGTTTGAAGAAGTTCCTGTAAGTTATTATACAGGAATTCCCGATATCAATATTCCATTTTTCAATATTCCGACAAGCAACGCAAAAGTATCAGTGGCTGTCCAGCTCAAGTATCATCCTTTGAATGCAAAACCTGATGATAAAGCAGGTGAAACAGGGCTAGGTTGGAGCATGATAGCCGGAGGAACCATTTCAAGAACCGTAAGAGGGGGCGGTGTAGATGAAAAGAGCATGACTATCGCATTTTCCAGTCCTCCTAAGCCAAAGTTTGGTATTTATGATCATATTAATAACCCAACTTATAAAGTAATGAATGATGAGCCCGTTAATATGGATGATTACAAATTCTTTGCAGGGCTGGGAAGATATGACACAGAGTACGATCTGTTTCAATATAACTTTATGGGGAATTCCGGAAGGTTTTATATTATAAAGGACGCAGCAGGAAATTATAAGGCGGAGAAGCTGGATAAGAACAATCTTCAGATTCTTTTTGAACATAATACTACCGGAGAAGTTATTTCTTTTACGATTGTAGATGATAAGGGGATCAAATATATTTTCAGTCCTATGGAGAAATCCCAAAAATCAATTACCAATACAAAAACGGGATTGACTACAGGAATAGGAAACATCGATGGCAACCTTGAAATTGATAATTACTGGGCATCATTTCATCTCACAAAAATTACAGATCAGAATAATATTGCCTTAGCCCTATTTAAGTATGATCTTTCTTCAGTGGTTAAGTTTGAAGAACCTACTACCAGAACTTTTAGGAACGCAAAAGATGTGTATTATCATAATACAAGTCAAAATACTAACGGGACTCACCAAAACCCGGATTGGAGCATGCCTGGTGCCATAGAGTCTCAAACAGTAAGTAATATTACCAATACACAGCTTTTAACCAGTATAGAAATAGTAGATAAAGGAATTATATACCTGAATTATGAAAAAGGCCGGCAGGACTCCAATTATGCCCAGCCTTCGGAACTTTATAAACTCAAATCGATCCAAAGCAACTACCTGGGGCAAAATGCAGGGAGCTACACCGAAAAGTATAATTTTGAATATGATTATACCAATACATCCTATAAATCAAATAACGCTACGATTACATTAAGAAAAATGGTTCTGAATAAGATTGTTAAGATGTCTTCCACTGATCAGAACCAGGAATATTCTATAGCATATCATAAAAGTACAGGAGAACTTGGTAAAGACGGATGGGGATATTATACCGATGATATAGCAAATGATATTATTAAATCCATCACATATCCTACAAAAGGAAAAGTGGTTTTTGATTTTGGATCAAATACCTATAGTCATTATTATAATGGTGCCGGTATGGAAGCTGTCCAGGGCTATTGGAAAAAACAGAGTTTTGATTTTTTTATTAATTTCGGAACCTTTGGTGATACCAAGCAATTCTTTTTTACGGTAAACGATCCCCAATATGTTAAGCTTCATTCCATGCTTGGAAATTTAATTTTCTATAACTGGAATTTTAAGGTCTATAAAAAAATCAGTGACAATAACTTTGAAAAAGTTTTTGAAAAAGCTAATGGTAATCAGGCTTGCAATAGACCAGAGCCTCCTTTTTGCCCCACATCAGGCTTAGATGTTGGCGGAGAGATCCATTCAGAGTATTTTGATCATGTATATTTTGAACCTGGTACGTATTACGCATCATTACAAGGCAGTTATTTCCCATCCATTCCAGGTAGTACATATGATTCATTTATGGCCACTACGGAAGAAAATATTTTTGTGAATGATATAGTACGTAACGGAGGAGGATTAAGGATTAATAATATTCAATATTTTGATAGTCCTGCCTCTCCTAAACCTTCCAGGGAATTTGTATATGATTATAAAGATATTGATAGCCCCCAAAAAAGCAGTGGTTCATTGGTGTTTCCTGAACCTATCATGAGGTATAGTGACAGTTATTCTTACCGGAATAAAGCAAACAATGCAGATATTGTATATAGTGCTAATTTTGATGTAAAAACAGACTATAATATCCTTCCTGTTCAGAAAACACAAGGATCAGATGTCGGATACAAATACGTTACGGTAAAGCAGATTACCAAAGGAGATAATAACAATATCATAGATAATGGAAGTACGGTTTACACATTCAGGTCTCCTGTTGATTATCCTAATGACGGAAGTCTATCATTACAACCTCCTGTCAGACCCATACCGAATCTTGATTATCTGCGGGGACAATTAATTTCTGAGAAAAAATACAATTCAGATGGCCAAATACTTTCTGAAACGAATACAGATTATTCAGTAACAGAAATCGAAAAAAATGACGGAATCAAATTACTTGATAATTTTTACAGAAGTTCAGTAGGAGAATACTTTATTTATAACAGCTTTCAGGAGCTTTTAAGCCATGTTGGGAATGTAAGTCTGACAACCCCTTATAAAAACTTTGAAAAATTTGGCATCACCCTGCCATCTAAGAAAACCGAGATCTCTTATTTCTATAACAACAGTATTCAGACTTCGGTAGCAAGTACCAGTACTAATGCTTATAATACTAATGATTATCTTTCCCTGTCTACTCTGGTTCTTCCGGACGGAACATCAACGGTGACGAATTACCTGTATGCTACGGAGAAAAACAACCAAAAGCTGATCAATGCCAATATGATCGGTATTCCTTTGGAAACCGGCGTTGTTCAGAAAATGAACTCTTCTGACCCGGGAAAAACGATTGCCAAAACTGAGCTGATCTATAATCCGGCTACCAGCAGTCTTTTTCCTGATGCTGTCACAGGATTGAACACCCAGACCAATACCATGGAAAACAGGATAAAATATGATAAATATGATATCAAGGGTAACCCTGAGCAGTATACGCTGAAAGAAGGAACCCCTGTCAGCATTATTTGGGGATATAATAAAACGTTTCCTATTGCCAGGGTAGAAGGAATTAAGTTTTCTGATATTTTACAGTCTGCAATAACCTCAATTGTCGATGCCTCCAATACAGATGCCTCTGCAGGGACGGGAAATGACGAATCCGTTTTATTATCAGCATTGGATACTTTTAGGAAGACCGCTGCACCATCTGCACAGATTACTACCTACACTTATGATCCTTTGGTAGGAGTAAGAACTGTGATACAACCTTCCGGAGTGAAAGAGTTCTATTTCTATGACACCGAAAACAGGCTGAAGGAAGTGAAACAGGAAGTAAGAGATGCTTCCGGAAATGTTTCTTATAAAACTTTAAAAGAATACCAGTATCACTTTAAAAACTAAGACCGATGAAAAAAATAATAATTCCCATAGGATTCCTGCTGATGGGAGCTGTAAAAGCACAGGTGTCCGGCACAGAAAACTATATACAATCCAAAACTTACCTTGATTATAGTGGGACTACTCCTACAAAAACCTCAGAAACGGTCCAGTATTTTGATGGATTAGGAAGACCTAAGCAGGTAGTCAATGTCAAAGCATCCCCACAAGGCAAAGATGTAGTTACCCATATCGAATACGATCCGTTTGGAAGACAGATTAAGGATTATCTTCCTATCCCCCAAGGCGGAACATTAAACGGAGCTATTGTTCCTAACCCGGAAAACAATGCCTCATCCATATATGGAGGCGAAAAGATCTATTCCGAAAAAAGGCTGGAAAGTTCTCCCCTCAACCGGATTCAGGAGCAGGTCCAGGTAGGAAATGACTGGAGTACTAAACCCGTAAAATTTGAATACGCAGCGGTTACAGCCGCTGATGAAGTGAGAAAATTTACAACGGTTACCACCTGGCAAAACGGAGCTACCCAATCGATGCCTGGTGAAAACCTGCTGTATACAGATGGCCAGCTGTATAAGAATACCGTAATCGATGAAGATGGAAATAAAACCATAGAATTCAAAAATGGTAAAGGCCAGACCATTATGGTTAGAAAAGAAGATGGAAGCAGTACCTATTATGTTTATAATGAATATAACCAGCTCGCCTTTGTCATTCCCCCATTAGCATCCGTTTCCACATCATTGGACCAGGCAACGCTTGATAACCTCTGCTACCAATACCGTTATGACGGAAGAGGAAGACTTGTAGAAAAGAAGCTTCCGGGAAAAGGTTGGGAATATATGGTATACGATAAGCAGGACAGGCTTATACTCACCCGGGACCCCCTTATGGAAGCAAAGGGGCAATGGCTGTTTACCAAATATGATAAATATGGGCGGGTGGCGTATACGGGAATCCTCTCAGGAGCAGGCAGGGAGCAGATGCAGAACCAGATAGGCGGTTTGAGCATTGTTGAAGAGCAGGCTGTATCGGGCATTAGCAAGCCTGGAATTCTACTCTATTATACCAACAACTTTTTTCCTGATTTCCAGTCCGTCCTTACTATTAACTATTATGACACTTACCCAAGGGATACCAGGAAATTTCCATCTCCCTCCATTTTAGGGCAGCCTGTTATTTACCATGATACCGGTGTAAGTACCCAAGGGATGCCCACAGCTTCCTATGTAAAGAATATTGAAGATGATAACTGGACCAAAACCTATTTTTATTATGATTTCAGGGGAAGGCAAGTAGGAAGTCACTCTGTCAATCATTTAGGAGGCTATACCGACACAGAATCCCAGCTTGATTTTTCAGGAGCTCCCAAACTGACGGTTACAAGACATAAGAGACTGGATACTGATGTGGAAAGAATTATCACAGAAACGTTTGAGTATGATCATCAGAACAGGCTGCTGACTCACAAACATCAGGTAGACAGCAATCCTGTTGAAATTCTGGCTCAGAATAAATACAATGAACTATCCCAGCTGGAATCTAAAAAAGTAGGAGGAGCAGATATTGCCAATCCATTACAAACCCTAGAATACAAATATAATATCCGTGGCTGGCTGACCAAAATAAATGATCCCGCCAATCTGAACGGGAAATTATTTGGGTATGAAATAAGGTATAATAATCCCATATATTCCAATCTCACTTCGGGAAGGTTCAACGGGAATATTGCGGAAATAGACTGGAAAACTGCTAATGACGGGTTATTGAAGAGATATTCATACAGCTATGATGCATTGAACAGACTGACCAAAGGGACATATTCTGAGCCTTTGTCTTCTGTTCCGCAAAATAATTTCTTCAATGAAGAATTGTCCTATGATCTGAACGGGAATATCCTGAACCTGAAGAGAAATGCCCAAAACACCACAACAACGGCACACATGATTGATAACCTGAACTATACCTATACAGGAAACAGGCTGAATTCGGTGACGGATGCTTCGCAGAACTATCTTGGATATCCTGATACTTCGGGAAATCCTATCCAGTATGACCTGAACGGGAATATGACATTGCATAAAGACAAAGGTATTTTAGGCGTAGAGTACAATCACCTTAACCTTCCTTCCCATTTGCTGTATGATAAAGGCCTGTCTACCCGTTTGGGAGTTATCAGGGAAAATACATCTTATGTGTATCGGGCTGATGGTGTGAAGGTCGGAAAAGTTTATAAATATGCTCCTTTTGATCCGTTGGGAGTGATAACGAAGCTGTCGGAAAAGATTACGGATTATTTAGACGGTTTTCAGTATGAAGGAGCTGTTGGTAAAGAAGGAGGATTAATCCCTTTTGGACTAAAGTTTGTGCCTACTGCGGAAGGATACTATAATTTTGAAAATAATAAGTATATTTACAATTATATAGACCACTTGGGAAATGTCCGTCTGAGTTATATGAAAAATGCCAATGGCAGCGGAACTGAGGTCATTGAGGAAAACAATTATTATCCGTTTGGTTTGAAGCATGAGGGAGTAAATATACTGAATGGAAATCCTGCGTATAATTATAAATATAACGGTAAAGAATTGCAGACGGAAAATGGTATGTATGATTATGGCGCAAGATTTTATATGCCGGATATCGGACGTTGGAGCGTTGTAGACCCTTTGGCGGAACAATATAGGAGATGGTCACCTTACAACTATGCGATGAACAATCCAATCCTTTTTATTGATCCTGATGGTCGTGGCACAGAAAGCACTCATACAGATAAATTTGGAAATGTTGTTGCGGTTTATAATGACGGAGATTTAGGGGTTTACCGTCATGATGGTAATACTAAAGAAACCCAACAGGAACTTAATCAAAACTATTCTAAAGAAAATACTTCGGGAGGTGGCGAAAGAATGGGAAGAACACTTGTTTGGAACTCATTTACAGAGTTTGATAAAAGGGGCAAAACTCAACCAGCAGGTAAAATAAATTTTGGCTCTTTCCAAGCAAGAGATTGGCTTAATAATTTTAGTAATGATGTCTCTAAAGATACTGAAGCCAACGGAGGATTTGTAGCAAGGATGAATTATGCCTGGAATGGTGGCGGAGGTGATAAATATGATTATAAGACTCAAAATGGTGGCGGGTTATATGCCGGTTCACAAATAGCAGACGGGGTATACGTTTCAGCCAGAGATGTTGGAAATTTTGCAGCAGGTAGGGCAGCTGCAATAACAGGGCAAAATAAAATGGATTTCATGCTGAATGCAGGAGGGTTTAACATATCAGGGAATAGTAAAATGGGGCTTATATTTAACAATTCACACTGGAAAAGAGAAGCCCAAAAAGCAGGTTTTCCTGAGTATGGAGAACATTTTAACTCAAATCTATTTCAGCGTTTAGGTTATGAAAATGTAACGACAGCTGAAGGAATAATCAAAAAAAGCAAAATAATATGGGGAGATCGAAAATAAAAAATGTCTGTCTGCTTTTACCATTATTGTTATCTATTATAGCATGTGGAAATTCCAATTTTGATAAATTGGAAGGCACCGGATTTTCTTATCAAATAAGTGCTGGTAAAACAGATATAGTACGTCTTAGATTCACTACTGACGAAGGAGCACCTTCAATTCAGCTTTTTGATACAAAGGGAAGACTTAAAGAAGAAGCTACCATTGCCCCAAGTTGGCCATTCGGGATGACCGCAATGAAAAATGATACCATACAAATGACCTATGTTGTTGGGGAGCGTGATCTTAATATGTTTTTACGTTGGTTCAAAAAAGAGAAAGGCAAATACCATCCTACTCATATAGGCAATTATTCGATCCACTATAACTATGAAATACAAAATGCTTTTTTTATGGATCAAGATCCAGTACAAGTGGATTCATTGTATATTGATAAGAACACACAAATGATGTCTTTATTTTTAAAACAAAAATTAATTGCTAAAAAGTCGATGTGTTTGTTTACAGTTGAGTCATCGGAAATAGCACTTTATGACCCGTCAAATAAATCATATATACCCTATACATTTGCAGACAATAAGAATATTGCAGAGGAGTATCTTAAAAAAGTTCTTGCTTTGTATTAATCGTTAATATGGACATAAAAGAGGCTGTCTCAAAAGTCAAATAATTCAGCTCTTGTCATTCTGACGAAGGAAGAATCTCATTGATGGCCAGTTGTTTGAGGTTCTTCATTACATCGTATTTCATTCAGAATTACACTTTTGAGACAGCCTCTTTTATATATTTTAATTTAAAGAAACAACTTCTGAGATCATTAAAGAAAACTACTATTACCCGTTTGGATTAAAGCGTGAAGGATATAATGTTTTAAGTGGGAATGCTGCATATCAGTACAAGTATAATGGCAAGGAGTTGCAGTCCCCGTTCATATTAAGGGACAATTTGTATTCTGAAAGCTTCGCTGTATTCTTGTACAGGAACTGATGTTTTTTTTAACCATAAAGCTGACGGTTTGTGTGATTTTTAGTCAACTTTTTTCAGGACAAAACATACAAGAAAATCCGGTTAATTCCATAAATAAAAACCAGCGAAGAACCAGGATTGAAAATCATAAAAACAGGATTTTTGTCTCTCACTGAAAAACCGTATTTTTGTACATCTAAAAAAGTAAAATAACGAATGAATTCCTACAAAAATCCATTGGAAGAGCGCTACTCCAGTGAAGAAATGTTGTTTAATTTCTCACACAATAACAAATTCCGTACCTGGAGAAAGCTTTGGATCGCTTTAGCTGAAATTGAAAAAGATCTGGGTCTTGAGATTACAGATGAGCAGATTGCTGAACTGAAAGCGAATGCTGAAAATATTGATTATGATAAAGCGGCAGAATACGAAAAGAAATTCCGTCATGATGTAATGGCTCACGTTCATACCTATGGTGATGTGGCCCCTTCAGCAAAAGGAATTATCCATTTGGGAGCAACTTCAGCTTTTGTAGGAGACAATACGGACCTGATCCAGATCCGTGACGGACTTTTGATCTTAAAGAAAAAGTTGGTGAATGTGATCAAAAACTTAGCAGACTTTGCGATTGAGTATAAAGACCTTCCGACATTAGGATTTACTCACTTCCAGCCGGCTCAGCTGACAACGGTAGGGAAAAGAGCGACGCTCTGGTTACAGAGTTTGGTTCTTGATATTGAAGAGCTTGATTTCTTCCTGGAGACCCTTCGTTTCAGAGGAGTAAAAGGAACTACCGGAACTGCGGCGAGTTTTCTTGAGCTGTTCAATGGAGATTATTCCAAAGTAAAGCACTTAGATAAAGAACTTTCCAAACGATTCGGTTTCGATAAGGTATTTGGTGTTTCAGGACAGACGTATGACCGAAAGATTGATGCTAAAGTAGTCGCTTTACTATCGAATATCGCCCAGTCAGCTCATAAATTTACAAACGATTTACGATTGCTTCAAAATCTTAAAGAAATTGAAGAACCATTCGAGAAAAACCAGATCGGTTCATCTGCGATGGCATACAAGCGTAACCCAATGAGAAGTGAGAGAATCGGAGCATTGGCAAAATATGTCATGTCTCTTACGACAAGCTCCGCAATGGTGGCCTCTACACAATGGTTTGAAAGAACACTGGATGACTCTGCGAACAAGAGATTAACGATTCCACAGGCTTTTCTGGCTGTTGATGCGATCCTATTGATCTGGAACAACATTATGAACGGAATTGTAGTGTATCCGAACAGAATCAACAAGCATATCGAAGAAGAGCTTCCTTTCATGGCAACAGAATATATCATCATGGAAGAAGTGAAAGCCGGTGGTGACCGTCAGGAGATCCATGAGGTGATCAGAGTTCACTCTATGGAAGCTTCGAAGAAAGTGAAAGTGGAAGGAAAAGAAAATGACCTTATTGAAAGAATCCTGAATGATGATTCTTTAAAATTGGATAAGTCAAAATTAAAAGAAGTGTTAGATCCTAAGAATTTTATAGGGTTTGCGCCGATTCAGACGGAAGAATTCGTCAAGAACGAAGTACAGCCGATTATAGACCAGAATAAAGATTTAATAGGATTGGAAGCTGATCTTAAAGTATAAAACAGTATGCAGTCTTTTGGGCTGCATATTTTATTTCCAGCAGTATTGATATGAAAAAACTATTGTTAGCCATTATATTGTCACCCATTATTTCTTTTTCGCAGGAAAAAGAAGCTCTGTATTATTTCAAATCCAAAGACTCTTTGGTGGGAGTAAAAGATAAAGCCGGTAAAATTATTATTCCGGCACAGTTCAAAATATTTTCATTCCTTAAAGACGGTGATCCTGTAGAAGGAGAAACCATTTTTCTTGATGGTAGTAAAGACGATGAAAAAACAGAGAAGAACGCATGGGGATATGTGTATGACCGGAAAGGGAATTTTTTATACAAACCTTTCCTGTATGACAATGGAGCCGATTATTTCTCTGAAGGATTGAGAAGGCTGGTAAAAAATGGTAAAGTAGGCTTTGCGGATCGTAACGGGAAGATTGTGATTCAGCCTGAGCATGATTTCGTGTCACCATTTAATTATGGATATGCCGTATTCTGTGATGGCTGTGACTGGGAGAAAACCAATGATGAGCATAAAGCAATGGTAGGAGGAAAATGGGGGATAATGAATACCAAAGGGCAAACTGTTCAACCACTTGCCGGAAATTCAGGTGAAGATGTGGAAATAGAAGGGAAATACTACCCCAATCCTTTTCATTACAATGAAAAAGAAAAAAATATTCTTCAGTTCTTTGAAAAGCGGAAGAAAAAGCTTTCAGATCTATTTTACGTAAATTTTTACAATAAATTGTCTGAGAATGAAAAGAATCTGTTTTTTGAAATTGTAGAAAGACCGAAAGAAAACTTTCCGTATTATCAGGTAAATACCTATGATTACAGGAAAAAAGAATTGGATATGCTTTACCGTTTCAAATTCCTGGTTTCAGAAGATGGTAAAACATTTTATGCTATAGAGGATTTTAATGAGAAGAAAGTCCCTTTTGAAGATTGGCTGAAAGAAGAAATAAAAAATGCAGAAGACTTCCAGAAAAAGCATAAGGACAATCCCAATAAATTTATAAACAAATAAAATAAATGGAAATTCCGGGACTCAAATTTGAAAAAGGTACGACAATTCCTTTAAATTTGTACGGAAAAATGCGGGGCGGATAATACTACCCAAAAGAGCTGTCCATACGGTGGAACAGTAGATAGCAATCTGGTGCTGTCGCTCTGAATTGAGAAAAGTAAAAGAAAAATAAATCTAATATTAAAAAATCTGACATCTAATGTCTAATAACAAAAGAATTTTCGTAGAAAAAAGGGGAATTTTCGATGTTGAAAGTCCAAAAATTTTTGATGAAGTAAAAGCGGTTGCTCCGGCGGTTCAAAGTGTGAAGGTGTACAATGTGTATGACCTTTTCAATCTGAATGACGGAGAATTCGAAAAAGTGGTGAACAACACTTTCGTAGACCCTGTTACTGATATTTTACACACAGAAAACCCTGCAAAAAATATTCACTTTGCCATGGAGTTCCTGCCCGGCCAGTACGACCAGAGAGCAGACTCTGCGCAGCAATGTATCGCTTTGCTGACAGAAAATGAAAAATCAAAAGTAAGAAGCGGTAAGCTGATCGAATTTGAAGGCGTTTCTGAAGCTGATCTGGCTAAGATCAAAGATCTTCTGATCAACAAAGTGGAATCTCAGGAAAAAGACTTATCAATATTAGATATTCCTGCTGATGAAACTCCGTCAAAAGTTTTAGTTCATGACAATTTTATCAATTTCGATGATGCTGAGCTGGAGAACTTCTATAACAATCATGGTTTTGCATTGGGGTTGGACGACCTAAAATTCATTCAGGAATATTTTAAAACTGAACAGAGAAATCCTACGGAAACTGAACTTAAAGTATTAGACACGTATTGGAGTGACCATTGCCGTCACACAACTTTCGAAACAGAATTGTCAGATATTCAGTTTGAAGGAAAGTTCAGACATACATTGGAAACCATTTTCAATGACTATATCGAAAAAAGAAAATTCTTAGGCCGTGAGCTGAAGCCGATCTCCTTAATGGATCTGGCAACAGTATGCGGTAAATACTTCCATAAAACAGGGAATCTGGACAATCTTGTGATTTCTGATGAGATCAACGCATGTACCATCCAGATCGAAGCGGAATATGATGGTAAAAAAGAACCCTGGTATTTACTATTCAAAAACGAAACACATAACCACCCGACAGAGATCGAACCTTTCGGGGGAGCTTCAACCTGTTTGGGAGGAGCGATCAGAGATCCTTTATCAGGAAGATCTTTTGTGTTCCAGGCGATGAGGTTAACGGGTGCTGCAGATGTTTTAGAATCAGTTGATAAGACATTGCCGGGGAAATTACCTCAGAAAACTATTACAAAACAGGCTGCTAACGGATACTCATCTTATGGTAACCAGATCGGTCTTGCAACGACTATGGTTTCTGAGATTTATGATGAAGGATACAAGGCCAAGAGAATGGAAGTAGGTTTCGTTACCGGAGCTGTTCCTGTAGACTGGGTAAGACGTGAAAAGCCGGCAAATGGCGATTCCATCATTATTTTAGGTGGAGCAACCGGCCGTGACGGAGTTGGTGGAGCAAGCGGAAGCTCAAAAGAGCAGGATGAAACCTCTATCCACACCATGAGCTCAGAAGTTCAGAAAGGAAATGCCGTAGAAGAACGTAAGATTCAGAGACTATTCAGAAACCCTGAATTGACAAAGCTGATCAAAAAATCAAATGACTTCGGAGCCGGAGGAGTTTCTGTGGCGATCGGTGAGATTGCTGACTCTTTAGAGGTCAACCTGGATGTATTACCATTAAAATATGAAGGATTAAACGGAACCGAGCTCGCAATTTCCGAATCTCAGGAAAGAATGGCTGTTGTTGTAGATCCGAAAGATAAAGAACAGTTCATCAGATTCTGTGAAGCTGAAAACATTGTAGCGGTAGAAGTGGCAAAAGTGACGGATTCAGGAAGAATGCAGATGTTCTGGAAGGGAGATAAGATCGTTGACCTTTCAAGAGCGTTCCTTGATACGAACGGATGCTCAAAATCACAGGAGGTTAAGATCAGCCACCTTGAAGAAGTAAAAGAAGAAACCAAGGCTTTCACAGAAGAAAACTTCCTGAATGCCTTAAAAGATAAGAACGTAGCTTCCCAGAAAGGACTGTTGGAAATGTTTGACTCTTCTGTAGGAGGAACAACTGTTGCGATGCCTTTAGGAGGAAAATACCAGCAGACTTTGATGGAAGGAAGTGTTCAGACATTACCGGTTTTAGGAGCAAAGGATATCAAAACCGTTTCTCTGGCAAGCTGGGGATTCGATGCTGAAATTTCAAAGCAGAACTCATTATTGGGAGCCTCTTATGCAGTAGTGGAAAGTGTGGCGAAGATCGTTGCTATGGGAGGTGACTATAAGAATATCAGATTAAGCTTCCAGGAATACTTTGAAAAATTAGGACAGGCTCCGGAAAAATGGGGTAAACCTTTAGCCTCACTTTTAGGAGCTTATGATGCACAGATCAACCTTGGTTTAGCGGCTATCGGAGGTAAAGATTCCATGAGCGGAACGTATCAGGACCTGAACGTACCCCCTACATTGATTTCTTTTGCATGTGCTAACGGAGAAAAACAAAATATCATTTCCCCGGAATTTAAGGCTGCAGGAAACAAAGTCTATTTCTTCAATCATATTGCCCAGGAAAGCGGTCTTCCGGATTATGATGCTTTAAAAGATGTTTTTGAATTCATTTTTGAAAACATTAAGTCAGGAAAAATCGTCTCTGTGAAAACAGTGAAAGAAGGTGGTGTTGCAGTAGCGCTGGCAAAGATGAGCTTTGGAAACAGATTGGGAGCAGAAATTAACGCTGATGAAAATACTTTATTGGCTAAAAATATCGGTAGCCTGATCATCGAGGCAAAAGAAGAGTTAAGCTCAGCAGCACTTCAGCTAATCGGAGAAGTAAAAGATTCTGGTATTTTAAAGATCAACAACCTTGAATCCCAGATCCCGGATCTCGAATCAGCCTACACAGGTACATTTGAAAATCTTTTCCCAACGATAGAAAAAGAAAAGATCACAGTTGAAATTGATGCAAAGTCGAACTCGGTCAACCCAAGAAATATCATCATTAAAAAACACGGAATAGCACAGCCTAAAGTGTTCGCTCCGGTATTTCCTGGAACAAACTGCGAATATGATACGCTGAACGCATTCCGGAAAGAAGGAGCTGTGGTAAGCAGCTTACCTTTGATCAATATCAATCACCAATTGCTGGAGGAAAGCATTGATGCGTGGGTGGAAGAAATAAGAACATCTCAGATCTTAGCGTTTTCGGGAGGTTTCTCAGCAGGTGATGAGCCGGATGGCTCTGCAAAGTTCATCGTAAATGTTTTAAAGAACGAAAAGATGAAAAATGCTGTTCACGAGCTATTAGACAGAGACGGGATGATCATCGGTATCTGCAACGGGTTCCAGGCGCTTGTCAAATCAGGGCTCTTGCCTTACGGAAGAATCAAAGATCTGGACGAAAACTCTCCGACACTGGCTCACAATGCGATCAGGAGACATATTTCTCAGATGGTTACAGTGAAGGTAGTGAATGATGAAAGCCCATGGTTAAAAGGAATGAAAGATCAGACATTCACGATTCCGATCTCTCACGGAGAGGGACGTTTCATGGCTTCAGAACAAGAGATCAAAAAGCTGTATGAAAACGGACAGATAGCCACTCAATATATCGACTTCGATGGAAACATTGCTCACGGAATGCCTTTCAATCCCAATAACTCATTATTCGGAATTGAAGGAATAACAAGCCCATGCGGGAAGATCTACGGAAGAATGGGTCACCCGGAACGTTTCACGGAAGGGCTGATGAAAAACATACCAACTGCGAATTACCATAATATATTCAAAAACGGTGTTGAATACTTCCAGTAACAATAAAAGAAAAATGATCGTCATCAATGGCGGTCATTTTTCGTCTTTAGACGGTTTTTATGAAGAAGCTTCTAGCGTCTTAATGAAAGACACAGACTGGAAAGTAGGAACCCTGGACGGATTTGATGATATTCTCTATGGTGGTTTTGGAGTCTTTGAAAACAATGAGGAAATCGAAATGATCTGGAAAGAATCTGAGAAATCGAAAGAAGACTTAGGTATTACAGCAACCCGTATTTTCTACGAAAATAAAATTAAACAGGGAAAACCTTTCAATATAGAATTAATACAGCAAAAACGGGATGCATTGATAGCAGGAAAAGGTCAGACGCTGTTTGATATTTTGGTTGAAATTATACAATCGCATCAGAATATTGTACTGACCTTAAGTTGATGAGTAATGAATAATGGTTCAATTCATTAACCTTTACATAATAAAAATCTCTTGCAGCTTAGGCCGATTTAGCAGATTTTATTTTATCTTGAACAATATTTTAAAAGGTTTTATCCTGAATAATAGACCGGGTAAAATGAAAATAAAAGAATCAATTACATGAAGAAAATAATTTATGGACTGTTCTTTGGAGACAGCATAACGTATGGAGAATATGATGGTGTATTTGGAGGCTGGGTAGATATTCTGAAAAGATATGCTCTGCAGAAGTTTCATGAAGGAAATGGTGACGAACTTATTATATTCAATTTAGGAATAGGCGGGGAGACTACAGAAGGATTACTGAAGCGAATGCCTGTAGAATTGGAGGCAAGAAACTCAGCAGACGGAAACCTGGTTTTTATCAGCTATGGAGCTAATGACCTTGCTGTAAAGGAAGGTGTACAGATCGTAGATCCTGAAAAATTTAAAAGCAACATCATAAAAGCAGTTCAGCATGCAAAACAATTCTCAAAAGATATTTACCTGATAAGCATCCTCCCGGTATCTCAAAAAATAGACGGGGTGGTGGTAAGTACAGGAAAAATGAGAACCAATGAGGAAGTAGTTGTCTATAACCAGGTCCTTAAAGATATTGCAGCCGGAGAGTCTTTGGGGTATATCGACTTTTATTCAGCTTTTTTAGAAGATAAGGAGATTTTACTTTCCGGTGACGGTGTTCATCCCAACGAAAAAGGATACGGCATGATGGCTGAAGTGGCGAGACCAATCATTGAAAAATATTTATAATGCCTTATTTATTTTCTTATGGAACCCTGCAGAAAGAGCAGGTACAGCTTGAAACTTTCGGAAGGCTGTTGAAGGGAGAGAAAGACACGCTTACCCGGTATCAGCTCGATATGCTTGAAATTACAGATCCTGAGGTACTCCGTAAAAGCGGGCAGAAGTATCATCCGGTTCTTACATTTTCGGGAAATGAAGAAGATCAGATAGAAGGAGTGCTTTTTGAAGTGACGGAAGAAGAGGTTCATCAGGCAGATGAATATGAAGTGGATGATTACAAAAGAATTGAAACCGTTTTCAAGTCCGGGAAGAAAGGATTTATCTACGTGGGGAGATAATTGTTTTTGTCCTGTATTCATTTTTAAATAAGACTTTAAGGAAGTTGAAGGTTAGAAAGAATACTTGAGTGAAAAAGGTTTAATAATCAATTCCACGGGATGTGATGCCCTCCTGACACGCAGTTGTCACCGGCAGGCTTTATCTTTGTTTTACAATAAAAAATCAAGCAATGAATCACATGAAAGTGGAACCTTTTAAGGTAATCGGGATTTCCGTAAGAACAACTAATGAAAACAACCAGGCAGCAAAAGATATCCCTGCATTATGGGAGAAATTCATGAGGGAAAATCTTCTGGATAACATTCCCAATAAAATTGAAAGTACCCTATATTCGATATACACAGACTATGAAAAGGATCACACCAGACCATATACCACTATACTTGGCTGTAAGGTGGAAAATCTGGATCATATCCCTGAAGGAATGGTAGGGGAATCTTTTGATGGAGGAAATTACATCAAATTCACAGCAAAAGGTAATCTTGAAGAAGGTTTGGTCATCAATGAATGGATAAAAATCTGGAATATGGATTTAGGAAGAACATTTACTGCTGATTTTGAAATGTATGGAGAAAAAGCAGAGAATCCGTCAGATGCGGAAGTAGATATTTTAATTGCGGTAACCCCGGCTCCCTGATATCGTTTTTTCTTATGGTGATTCGGAACGGTGTCATGAATAACAGTTGTCATGTTACGTATAGTGGTAATAATCAGCTGAAAATATACTTCTGATAAATGATAATTCCAACAATCACTGAGGCGATTGCCATCAGGACTACAGCTCCGGCAGCAATATCTTTAATGAAGCCTATTCTTTGATCAAAATCAGGCTGAACGATATCACAGAGCTTTTCAACAGCCGTATTGAAAATTTCAGCACTTAACACCGCAAATGAAACCAACAGGATAAGGGCTGTATCAACACTGCTGAGCTTTAAATAAAAAATTAAGAACAGATTGACAAAAAAAGCCAGAAGCTCGATCTGGAAATTCCTTTCCGTTTTTATCATTGCGGCGACGCCCCGGAAAGCATTCAGAAAACTTTTATGGATAGGAGGCTTTTGCATTATTTTTTACTTTTACAACAAAGATAGGCTTTGTATTTTGATTATAATTTTTTATCCGCTATATTTGGAATATAAGATTAAAAAAGAAGGAGGGATAATTTGTAGTCAATATTTCTAAACGGAGAAATGAGAGACTATAAAAATATGGACATTAATATCCGGTCTGAAAACAGATTGATGATGTTTGTTAAAAACTCCTCTGGATTATTTTTTTCTTTGTTATATGTATTTATTATATTTGTAGAAACTTATTTTATAAATCTATGAAATTTATTATTTCAAGTGGTGAACTGCAGAAGGCTTTGCAAACTGTAAGTGGCGTAATATCAAGCTCTCAATCGAGACCGATTTTAGAAAACTATCTTTTTGAATTAGACGGAAATAATGTTACCATTACAGCCTCTGACGGCGAGACAACTCTTGTAACTTCTCTGGAAGTGAAGTCTGATGATTCAGGTAAATTTGCTGTTCCTGCTAAAATTTTTCAGGATTTTATCAAGACATATGGCGAACAGCCTCTGACATTTGTTGTAAAAGACAATGCGGAAGGGACTGGAAGCCAGCTTGAGATTTTAGATGAAAAAGATAATTTCGCAGTAGCATTAGACAATGCGGATGATTACCCTGAGTTGCCGGAATTCGATGCTTCTCAGAGTGTAACAATGCCGGCTGGAGTTTTGTCTGAAGCGCTTACCAATACATTATTTGCAACCAGCAACGATTCTCTTCGCCCCGTAATGACAGGAGTATTGTTCCAGTTTGGAGAGAATGAGACGAACTTCGTTTCCACAGACTCTCACAGATTGGTGGTCTATAAAAGAACAGACCTGATGAATGCTGAGCCGATGGAGTTTATTATGCCTAAGAAACCTTTGAACATTTTCAAAAATATCCTGGCAAGCTCCAATGAAGACGTTACCATCGACTTCAATGAGAATATGGCTAAATTTACTTTTGGCAAGCATATCTGGATCTGTAGACTGATCGACGGAAAATATCCAAATTATACAGCGGTAATCCCTAAGGAAAATCCAAATGTATTGACGATCAACAGAAACCTTTTATTGGGAGCGATCAAAAGAGCATCTATCATGTCTAATAAATCTACGAACCAGGTAAGATTTAAGCTTTCAGGGAATATTCTTCACCTTCATGCAGAAGATACTGAATATGCAAACAAAGCAGACATGCAGATCCCTTGTGACTACAACGGTGAAGATATCAATATCGGGTTCAGCTCAAAATTCTTAACGGAAATGCTGACGATCTTAGGTTCTGACGATATTACAATGAAAATGTCTCAACCCAACAGACCGGGGATTATCGAACCTCTTGACGGTCTTGAAGACAACGAAAATATTTTAATGTTATCTATGCCGGTAATCGGATTGTAAGATTCATAATAAAAATAAATAAAAGCCGGATTTTTTCCGGCTTTTATTTTTTACATCCAAAAAATAATGAAATTGATTCTGTCTTTGCTTATTCAAAATAAAGTATCCGGTCAATAAAAAATTTCTATTTAATAAAACACTGATTACATTATCTTTTTTCACTAATATCAACCTGTTATTGATATTTGAGCTATTTGTGTTTGAAAGAAGTGTAGAAGACATACCATACGGCGAATGGAACGAATGTGAACATAATATCCTTCAATTTTATTTTAAAGTGAAGTTGATAAAGGCATCAGGCTGATTTATGCAATCCATAGGAGGTCAATGAATGAAAATTAATTCTCTTAAAATCGTTTTGAAATTTCTCTATTTCTCAAAAAAACACGACATTTGTACCTCGAAAAATTGCCAAAAAATTTGGTGAAAATTCAAATAAAAGTTTCAAAATGGAGCAGGTGGGATCTTGGGTTTCACTGACCAATTAAAAAAAGTAGATAGATAAACAAATGAAAATATCAAACAACTGGCTGAAAGACTTTGTAAAAACGGAATTGAAAACTGAAAGAATCGGTGAGTTCCTTACAGATATAGGTCTTGAGGTTGAAGGGATAGATAAATTTGAAAGTGTAAGAGGCAGTCTGGAAGGAATTGTTGTAGGTAAGGTTTTAACCTGCGAAAAACATCCTAATGCTGATAAGCTGAAGAAGACAACAGTAGACGTAGGAAACGGAAAAGTGCTGAATATTGTTTGCGGAGCTCCTAACGTGGATGCAGGACAGACAGTTCCTGTAGCAGTTGTCGGAACAAAGATCTATGACAAGACCGGAAACTTTTTTGAAATAAAAGAAGCAAAGATCAGAGGGGAGGTTTCTCAGGGAATGATCTGTGCGGAAGACGAGCTTGGTCTTAGTGAAGATCATGGAGGAATTATGGTTTTAGACGAAACCAAATATGAAGTAGGAAAGAATTTTGCCGATTATTTTGAGCTAACCAATGATGAGGTCTTCGAAATTGGGTTAACTCCCAACAGAACTGATGCAATGTCTCACTATGGTGTTGCCAGAGATTTGCATGCTTATCTTTCTACCAATCAGTTGAAGTCCCAGTTTCATAAAGTAGCCTCGGTAGCTTTAAATAACGAAGGCTCTCACGATTTCAAACTGGAAATTGAAGACGCGGAACTATGTCCGAGATATATCGGTGCCGTCATTGAAGATGTGAAGGTTGCAGAATCTCCGGACTGGTTAAAAGACAGGCTGAAAGCAATCGGATTAAGCCCGATCAATAACGTGGTGGATATTACAAACTACATTCTTCATGGTTACGGACAGCCGCTTCACGCGTTTGATGCAGATAAAATTGCAGACAAGAAAGTAAAGGTAGGCGTGGTAAAGCCGGGAACAAAATTCACTACTCTGGATGGTGTGGAAAGAACACTGAACGGTACTGAGATCATGATCAAAGATGGTAAAGACACCCCAATGTGTATCGCCGGAGTTTTCGGAGGAGAAAATTCTGGAGTATCTGAAACCACAAAGACTGTTTTCCTTGAAAGTGCTTACTTTAATCCTGTTGCGGTAAGAAAAGGAGCAAAATTCCACAGTCTGAATACTGATGCTTCTTTCAGATTCGAAAGAGGAGTAGATCCGAATCTTACAAGAACCGCAATCACCCACGCTATCAAAATGATTCAGGAGATCGCTGAAGGGAAATTAGTAGGAGAATTGCTGGAAGAATACCCTAAGAAAATCGAAGATAACTATGTGATCATTAGATTCTCAAAGATTGAGCAGATCCTGGGAACAAAAATTCACAGAGAAAAAGTAAAAGAAATTTTAAAAGCACTGGAAATTCAGGTTCTAAATGAAATTCCGAACGGTTTTGAGATCTCTGTTCCTGCTTACAGAGCAGATGTAACAAGAGAAATTGATGTGATTGAAGAGATCTTAAGAATCTATGGATACAATAAGATTGATGCTCCGCAGAAAATTTCATTTACCCCGGTTAAGCTGAGTGCAAATGATCAGGATGAGCTGGAAAACAGCTGGGCAAGAGCTTTACAAAGCCTTGGTTTCAATGAAGTAATGAACAACTCACTGACTTCTGTAAAAGATGAAACCGATGCGGTAAAATTACTGAATCCTTTGAGCGGTGATCTTGCATTCATGAGAAAGTCTTTATTGGAAGGACTTCTTCAGAATACGGTTTATAATATCAACAGAAAAAATCAGGATATTAAATTCTTTGAATTCGGAAAGATCTACCATAAAAAAGAGAAGTATGAAGAAAGAAAGCAGCTTGCTGTTATCGTTTCAGGAAGAGATGTTGCAGAAAACTGGCTTCAGCCTAAATCTGCTGTAAGTTTCTACAACCTTAAAGCTTATGTAAAGGTTCTGTTGGAAAGACTTGCGGTAGACTATAAAGAAGTAGCTTTGGCTGATGAAAGATTCTCTGATGCTTTAGTGTATGAAGCGGATGGTAAAGCTTTGGCAAGAATCGGAAAAGTGGCTCCTGAATTGCTGAAGGAATTTGATATCGATCAGGATTGTTTCTATGCGGAAATTGAGCTGGAATATGCTCAGGAGTTACGTTCTAAAAATGAGCTGAAATTCAAAGATATCCCGAAATTCAATAAGATCAGAAGAGACCTGGCTTTATTGATCGATAAAAATGTAAATTATCAGGACTTATATCAGACCGCAAGGAAGAACAAATCTCCGTTTATTAAGAATATTAATTTATTCGATGTATATGAAGGTAAAAATCTTCCTGAAGGTAAGAAGTCTTACGCCATGAGCTTTGAGTTGCTGAACGAAGAAAAAACACTGGAAGAAAAGGAAATTACTGAAGTAATGGATTCTCTGATCAAATCTTTCCAGAAAGAATTCAACGCTGAGCTGAGATCTTAATATTTGAAATACATATTTAATGATAACAGAAACGGACTTTTTCAAGTCCGTTTTTTTGTAAAAGATAATAAGATCATCTCATTCCGTAAAATCTTAATGGTAGAAAGAATTCGTTTACTTACACATTTGTGTCATTTGTGAATTCATTCGTGTGATTTGCGTTTAAAAATCAGCGTTATCTGCAAAATCAGCGTGAGATACAAATTGTATCAGAGATAAAATCCTTGCGCCTTAAAAGCATTAAGCCGTCAGATTACTTTGCACCTTTGCGTTTTCCAACTTCCAACTTCTAACATCTAACATCTAATATCTATACCTATCAAGCTCGTTTTGTCCGCAACAACAAATTGTGTCATTTGTGAAAAATACCTGTGTATTCGTGTTTAAAAATGCGCCATAAATAAAATGTTAAGAAATAATAAAATTCACCCCAGCCCGTTTAAATAATATAATTTCCGTAAATTTGAATTAATTCAAAAAGAAAAAAATGAAAAATCTTTTTTTAAGTATATGTACAGCAGCAATATTGGCTTCGTGTGGAACAATGAGCAGCCCGTCTGCTTCTAAAGTAGGAAAGGCTCAGCCGGCTCTTGCCAATACAAAATGGACGTTGGCAGACAATGTAAAAGGGAAAATTCCAACCTTAAATATTGAAGGAGAAAAGATCACAGGCAATGCAGGGTGCAATAACTATTTCGGAACAGCAACGATAGATCCGTCTACAGGAGCTTTTTCTGCCGGTCAGATGGGATCTACGAAAATGATGTGTAACAATATTGGTGTAGAGCAGAACTTTATGGATATGATGGGGAAAGCCAACAAATATGTGATCACCGGAAATACACTTGAACTGTATAAAGACAATCTTTTGCTATTGAAATTCAATAAATCAGAATAAAATAAAAAACAAAAGGAACTCATCTGAGTTCCTTTTTTATGTTTAGAGTGTTATTAATCTTCCTCTTCTTCGTCGTACTTAGCCAACTCTTCATCGCACCATTTGAATGCTGCTTCTACCACTTTCGTAGCTTCGTCTGCCATCGTTTCTTCATCATCACCTTCAAGATCATCTAACCACTCAACTTCTTCTTCTTCAACGTTTAGGATAAATCTTGGATATTCTGTATGAACTACAAATAGATCTTCTGGAAATTCCGAATTATCTGCTAATAAAAACTTTGGTAATTTCATTTTTTTAATGTTTTAACTTTCTCAAAGATAAATAAAATTATTGATTTAAAATGAGTTCAAAAACATTTTTGAAACTTTTTCAGCTTTTTTACTTTCAGAATAATCATAGAAGCCTTCACCTGATTTTACGCCCAGTTTTCCGGCTGTTACCATGTTTACAAGCAATGGGTTCGGGGCATACTTAGGATTTTTGAAACCGTCATACATTACATTAAGGATAGCAAGACATACATCAAGACCAATAAAATCTGCCAGCTGAAGTGGACCCATCGGATGCGCCATACCCAATTTCATTACCGTATCGATCTCTTCTACACCGGCAACTCCGTTATAAAGCGTTTCGATAGACTCATTGATCATTGGCATTAAGATTCTGTTGGCAACGAAACCGGGATAATCATTTACCTCTACCGGAACTTTACCTAATGTCTTGCTCATCTCATAGATCGCAGCGAAAGTTTCTTTAGAAGTAGAATACCCTTTGATGATCTCTACCAGCTTCATGATAGGAACCGGGTTCATAAAGTGCATTCCGATCACTTTGTCAGCTCTTTTTGTAGCAGCAGCGATTTTCGTGATAGAAATAGAAGAAGTATTTGTTGCGAGGATACAGCCTGCAGGTGCCAGCTCATCCATTTGTCCGAAGATCTTTAACTTAAGATCCAGGTTTTCAGTAGCCGCTTCTACGATAAGGTCAGCCGCTCCTACAGCATCATTAAGTGAAGTAAAAGTAGTGATGTTTCCTAATGTCTCAGCCTTTTGCTCCTCAGTAAGGTTTCCCTTTGCAATTATTCTGTCAAGATTGGTAGTGATGGTTTTTAAGCCTCTGTCTAAAGCTTCCTGAGATACATCTACAAGATTTACTTTAAAACCGCTTTGTGCGAAAGTATGTGCAATACCGTTCCCCATGGTTCCCGCTCCGATAACTACAATGTTTTTGATCATTTTTTCTTTTATTTTTTATAGATAGTTAAATTTTTTGCATTGATAAGATCCGATTGATGTACAACCGTAGCCGAATCAAAATTGACCGTTCCTTTGTTGTCCTGCTCTCTTTTGTTATTCTGATTGGAAACTGCTGCCATAAGCCCTCGTATAAGGCGGCTTCTTTGGTTCGTAGTAAGATAATCAGTTCCCACGTATAAAGAAAATTCACCCTCTCTGCCTAAGCCGCTTTGCATTAGGACTTCCAGGCTTTTGATCTGGTTTTTCTTCTTAAATTCTTTCAGGTAGCTGATGACAGGCTTTTCAGACGGAGGACCACAGCAAATGCTTCCATAGCTGATTTCTAAATAGTTTTGATTCTTCTGCGAGAAGAAAAATGTAAAACAAAATACGGCAATTGCTGCTATTCCTTTTTTCATAAATGATGGACTCAATTCTCTGCGCTAAAATTAAGCTTAATATTTTACTTATTAAAATTATCCCATACTGTCTTGGAAATATCAGAGATTATTTTGCAGTTTACGGCATCCGGTTCTGTGGAATTACTTACAAATACGGCAATTGCGTAATGCTTCCCGTTCGGGAGGGTAATGATTCCCATATCATTTTCTGCAATAGTAAGAAGATTGTCACGCTTTCCGGAAGATCCGGTTTTGTGGGCTGCAGGAGTCCCTTTGGGAAGCTGTTCAATAATTTTATTGGCTCCTGTCTGAGTTCCCAGCATGATCTGCATTAAAAGATCAGTAGACTCTCCGGAAAGCAGTTTCCTGTCATAAAATTTTTTCAGTAGATCTGTGGCAGAATGGGTAGTGGTATAATTTTCATAGAGAGCATCCCATCCTTTGACCGCCATATCATGCTCACTGTATTTGATCTGAAAATCCTTTATCCCTTTGGAATTCATAAACTGCTGAACGGTTCTTGTACCTCCGATCACTTTTAAAAGAACATCACAAAGATTATTATCACTTAAAGCTACTGTATAATCGATGATTTCTTTTAAAGTGATTTCAATATTGCCATTAGGATACTTATCCCTGAAAGGCGACCAGGTCTTTTCATGAAGATCTGACTTTTTAATAAAAATTTTCTGATCCAGTGAAAGCTTTCCTTTGTCAGCAAGCTCTAAGGCAGCACAGGCAATATGGAATTTAAAAACACTCATCATAGGAAGCTTTTTATCACCATTTTTGCTGTATTTGAAGCCATTCTCCAATCCGAGAACGGAAATTCCTACGGTAGCTTTTTTATCTTTTATTATTGTATTGATCTTTTGATCCAGCATTGATTTCTGCGACAAGGCGAATGTTGAAACCAAAATAAAAAGAAGGGTTATTTTTTTCATGGTGACAGGTTAAAAAGAAATCCCTTTTAGCGGCTAAAAGGGATCTGCAATTTAAGATAATTATTGTTACTTTACTTCAAAATAATTTAGGTTGGCACCATCATTTTCAAAAAATACCCTGATCTTATTTTCGCCTTTCTGAAGAGGAATGTTTTTAACGATGGCGGTTTTCCAGTTTTCGTTTTTGCCCGTAGCTTGTAAGGGAATGCTGGCTAATTGTTTTCCAGAAGCGTCTTCCAACCGTATTTTTGATGGGTTTACACTCGAGTATCTGATCTCAAATGTGTAATTTTTATCTGCCTTGGAACTGATCGTATACTGCATCCATTCGCCTGCCTCCGTTTTTCCTACATAATACTGATTGGTTATCTTATCATTGCAGGAATAGATGTCAACACCGTCATTTCTCATTTGGTGGCCGGAGTTCCACTCTGATCTTTTAGCCGGATCACTTACCCAGAGATTGATAAAATCTTTATCCAGATAAGCAGAGCCCATTCTTCCCAGATCATAGTCGGAAGCAAAGATTCTGCCTGGAACCTGATGGTTCTTAAATGGTTTTGTAGAATCATCTGTCACTTGTCTGAACATCGCATCAATGACATCATTTTTAACCTCTACATTGCTGAATTTATAGTTGTCCGCTATTTGCATCAAGGCCTTTCTTGCATATTCCCTTGATGGCTTTTCACCTCCGTTCTTCCAGTAGTTCAATAGCTTTTCATATTCAGGAGTTGTTTTTACATTCGTAATGCCTGCAATATTATCAATCTTTTTCATCGGCCAGAAAGCATACCCGATGTTGTGGTGATCCAGCAATTGAATCAGTTCTGTGAACCACACATTAGAATTCTCGCCGGTTTCTCCCAGCCATATCGGCATATTGTGCCTTTCTCTCAGATCCAGTGCGAACTGTATGGTCTTGTCATCATTATAATTCCAGTACTTATGAAAGCTGAAAGCCATATTCTTATCCCAGATCGGTATTAACCCGTTGTAATTGTTACCCCATCCGTTTCCTTCAATAAAGATAATGTGCTTCTGATCAACCTCCCGTATAGCGGCCGTGATATCCTTCTGTAATTTCCAGAGAGGCGCATTTGACATTTCATCGGTGCCATTTTGATTTTTTCCGGTGAAATTGATGTTAGGCTCATTGATGATATCGTATCCGCCGATCCATGGCTCATTTTTATAACGGTCTGCTAGCTTCTTCCAAAGGGCAACCGTCTTTCTTTGGTTTTCTTCACTTTGCCAAAGAGAAGGTTTGGAGGTATCATTATCAGAGATATTCGCATCATTTCCCTGCCCACCGGGAGCTGCATGAAGGTCAAGGATCAGATAGATCTTATTGTCTTTACACCATTGAAGCAGATCATCTGTCATTGTAAAGCCTTCTTCCAGCCAGGTATCCTGACCTTTTACCGGCTCTTTTTCTATAGGAAGGGTATACAGATTATAATGCATAGGAAGCCTGATGGAGTTGAATCCTGCTTTTGCCAAAAAATCAATGTCTTTTTTTGTGATTCCATTCTTTAAATAAGCCTTATAAAATTCCTGCATGCCATCTTCGCCAATCAGCCCGGCTATTTTTTCCTTGATTTTATACTGAGGGCCGGCAAAATCTGCTGTTTTCAGCATATATCCTTCCTGTAGCATCCAGCCTCCTAAGCCAAGGCCTCTTAACTGGATATTTTCACCTTTATCATTGATGATTTTCTGCCCGGAGGTCTTTAATAATTGTGATGTCCCAAATTGAGACAATAATAAGGCGGATAATAGAATGGCTCTTTTCATAGTTGTTTGATTTTAAATAGTAGGGAATATTCTGGAATTTAATTATAATGAATGATGGCATCATAATAAGAGTCTATACTCAGACCATTTATTTTGCCCGGAATCCATTGTATATGTGAAACAAAATTTCTCAATTGTTTATTGAATTGTTTTTCAAATATATTGTTTTTTTTGTTTTGAAATGGAATTTATATTGATAAATCAGCAATTTATCCCTTTTTTAATAATGAATAGAGAAGAGAATGTTAAATTGGAAAATATAAAGCTTCCCGATATATTATCCATATCAGTATAATGCCTTTCTTTTTGTGTGAAGCTTTATTCTAAATACCTTAATGCAATTAAGTTGGTTTAAAATGATACTGTACAAAAAGTTCACATAAGAAGAAAATCAAAGATTTTCATAAAGCTTAAGTGTACTTATTGTGCAGAAAGCTTGTGACTTAAAAACAACTTTATTATATAATGATGTCGGAAATGAGAATATTTTATAAAAATACGATCTTGTCATCATTAAGAAGTAGCGATGACAAGATCGTATTGTAGCATCTGCTGAAGATCGCAGAACAGACTTTATTTAGCTGATAAGTTTCATAATTTCCAAAGCCACTTTCAGTGCTTCAGTTCCGTCTTCAAGGGAAACTTCTACATTTTTATCACCCGTAATAGCATCAGCGAAAGAGTTCAGCTCATCAAGAATGGCATTATTCGGTTGAATATTCGGGTATTCAAATAAGATCTGATTTTTTTCTCCTTCCGCATTTTCTATGATCATGTCAAATGGAGTAGGATTTTCCGGAGCATCTTTCATTCTGATAACTTCAGCTTTTTTCTCTAAAAAGTCAACAGAGATATAAGCGTCCTTCTGGAAGAATCTGCTCTTCCTCATGGCTTTCATAGAAATCCTTGAAGTGGTAAGGTTGGCCACGCATCCATTTTCAAATTCTATTCTGGCATTGGCAATATCAGGCGTTTTGCTTACCACACAGACACCGCTTGCATAGATGTTCTTCACCCTGGATCTGGCAATGCTTAATAAAATATCCAGATCATGGATCATAAGATCCAGGACAACGGAGACATCTGTTCCCCTCGGGTTGAATTCAGCCAGCCTGTGGATCTCAATGAACATCGGATTGTTGATGTATTCCTTAGTGGCAATAAAAGCAGGATTATATCTTTCAACATGTCCTACCTGTGCTTTAATCCCATTTTCCTGACATAAACGCAGGATTTCTTCTGCTTGCTCAAGGGTTTGCGTAACCGGTTTTTCAATAAAGAAATGAAGGCCTTTTTCAATAGCTTTTAAAGCATAATCATAATGATAGACGGTCGGGGTGACGATGTCCAGCATATCGATCTGCTCCAGCAATTCCTCAAAATTTTCAAAATATTTGTATCCGAATTCGGCTTCCAGTTTCTTTCCGTTTTCAACATCCTTATCATGGAAACCTACGAACTCATATCTATCTGATTGATTAAGAAGTTTTAAATGTATTTTTCCCAAGTGTCCGGCACCTACCAAACCTGCTTTTAACATAGCTGTATTAAATTTTTGTAAAGATAAGAAAGATGTTAGATTGTAGAAGCAGTTTTTGTGGATAATTCTTTTCCCGAATCCCTGAAATCTAAAATCTAATTTCTTATTTTTGTCCTATGCAGGATTCGTTTGTACATAAAGGAAAAAGAAAGAATTTAGTTGAGTATCTCCGACACAGGATCGGGATTTCGGATGAATATGTACTTTCGGCAATGAATGAAGTTCCGAGACACCTTTTCATCGAAAGTATTTTTGAAGACTTTGCCTATGAAGACCGGGCTTTCCCGATTCTGGCGCACCAGACCATTTCCCATCCGTCCACTGTAGCGGAACAGTCTGAGCTGCTGAGGGTAAAGGCTGGTGAAAAAGTGCTGGAGATCGGAACGGGATGTGGATATCAGACCGCCGTTCTGGTGGCGATGAAAGCATTGGTATATACGGTAGAAAGACAGAAAGATCTCTTCGATTTCTCAAAAAAGAAGCTAAGGGAGCTTCATCTATCTCCAAAGTTCCAGAGTTTTGGAGATGGTTTTGCAGGCCTTCCCACTTTTGCCCCTTTTGATAAAATTATTGTTACCTGCGGTGCCTCCACTTTACCTACAGAATTATTAAAACAGCTGAAAGTGGGAGGGAGCATGGTAATTCCATTGGGTCCGACAGATGAACAGGTTTTATACAGATTTACCAAAGTAGGTCCTACAGAATTTGAAAAAGAAGAATTCGGGGCTTATAAATTTGTTCCGATGTTGGGAAGTACCAATAAATAAACCATTCATAAGGTGAGGTTGTGATTATGATAACGTCTACAAACAGAAATCTTATTTCAAAAACGCCTATTTATAATAACTACTATTCTTGAAAATAAATTCTGCATCATGCACTTTTACCAGATTATGAATGGCTTCTTTTTTATTTTGTGACCGTTCGTAATAATCTTTGCAGATCATATATCCCATGTAATATCCCATAGCAAACGGATATTTTCCTCCTTCGTTAAAAAACCATTGTGAATAATTATTATCTTTTAGATCTTTTAAAAATTCTTTCCATAATTCAGGACTGTCATTAGCTTTTTTAAACATATCTTTACTCAACCCGGCTGGACCGATAAGGCTTTCTTCTCCACATATTAGTTCAGTTAAGAAAACAGCAGCACCTTCTACAATAGCAGTATGCAAAAAAGACCTTTTATGGTTTGATTTCTCTTGTTGTGAGTGTAAGTTCTCGTGAACTATTAGATATCCTAATCCCTTAAATCCAACGGCATCTTCTTGAAGCCAGGAAAAGCTATCTGAAAATTCACTATAATCAACATTTTTACTTGTCAAAGTGGCTTCTGTACTAACAAAAACAGAGCCTGATTTTAGCATTTGACCTTGTGTGTTAAAAAATCCGATGGAAAAGTAGTTGTTAAAAAAAACAGCTTCCGGATATAGCTCTTTCATTTTCTCAAAATACTTACGATACTGAATAATTTGATTGGGTAATTCCTCTATGCAGGATTTGAGCGATTGAAAGTATTTCGGATATTTCCTGATAATTTTCAAATATTCCTTTTCAATATTTCTGCCGTTATCTTTTTCCATTTGCCAATATTCTTTCATTCCATCACTTCCGCTTTCTATGAAATTTGTATGAATAATAATCAAACTGTCAGACCTGCTTTTTGCCTGATTAATGACGGTAAGCATATTATAAAAATTGTTAATATCGTCAAAAACAAATTTTATTTTATTGGGGTCGGAAGTGGGGTGTTCATTAATTTGTGCGTTTACTTTTGGCGGGATAAAAAAGAATATAATGATAAAACAAAGGGCTCTCATAACTAACTGATTAAAGTTTTGTATGACAAATTTAATATATGTAAAAGAAAAAAACAGATGATGTCCTAAAAATGCTGATATAATAATTAAAAAGAATTTAAAAGTTGATTTCCAGTAATTTATAAAATGTAGTATCAAACAACAGGATTTTTATGAAAATTACACTATTTTCGGGAACATAAATAAATAGGTAATTGTTAGCAAGTAGAATTGTAATTACTCACACTTTCCAATTTTCCGTCAACAGTAATCATTAACATGTTGACACTTTCCTGTTTCTGTCAGGGTTTGTCTGCATGTTAGGTATTATTGTATAATTTTTAATTAAAATTTAAAATATTTTAATCCATTTCGGAATGAAAATTGAACTTTCTTAAGAACCTAATCACTAAAATCTTATTATTATGGATACGAACAGATTCAAGGCGTCGCATGATTTTAGTAATGTCCGGAAAAACCTGCATAATAATCCGGGATATAGTGTAGAAAGCTATTCCCAACAGGTGAAGGACTATATGAATGATATGAAAAGCAGGAATCAGGAGGCGACCAAACAGGGATTTATGACACAAGCCCAGAAATCGGCAAAAGAGGTTTGGGAAGAGATTCAGGAACTGGCTTCCGAAGCCTGGGAGAAAAACAAGAAACAATCAGATGAAAAATAATTTTTTAATATTAAAGTTGAATAACCTTACTTTTTGCGAGTGAGGTTTTTTTATTTAAACTGATAAACAGAAAATAATGAAAGTTTTTGTAAACAAAAGAATTCCTGAAATTGGATTGAATATGCTGAAAGAAGCTGGTCTGGAAGTAATACTTCCCGAAAATGAGAATCTGTCATATGAAGAATGGCTGAATTACTGTAAGAAAACAGACACTATTTTAAGCATAGGCGGTGATTTTAAATACAATAAAGACTTTTTCGATGCCTGTCCGAATGTTAAAGCTATTGCTCTGTATTCCGTAGGATTTGATCATGTTGATATCAAAGAAGCTAATGCCAGGAATGTTCCGGTAGGCAATACCCCTGATGTTTTGAGCAGGGCCACTTCAGACATTGCTTTTCTTTTAATGCAGTCAGTGTCAAGAAAGGCCAGTTACAATTTTCAGAAAGTAAAAGAAGGAAACTGGAATACATTTGATCCTTTACATGCTTTGGGACAGGAGCTTTATGGTAAAACATTAGGAATTTTCGGACTGGGGAGAATAGGTTTTGAAATGGCTGAAAAATCAAAAAAAGCCTTTGATATGGATATCATTTATCATAACCGCAATCATAATGAAGAGGCAGAAAAAGAGTTGGGAGCAGAATATGTTTCCTTTGAAGAACTGATTGAAAGGTCAGATGTACTAAGTATTCATGCTAATTTTACTCCTGAGCATGAAGGTCTGTTCAATGATTCGGTATTTGAAAAAATGAAACCGGATGCAATTTTCATCAATACGGCAAGAGGAGGTTTTCACAATCAAAAAGATCTGTATAATGCTCTGGTGGATGGGAAAATCTGGGGAGCAGGTCTTGATGTTACCAATCCGGAGCCTATGCCTGCTGATGATCCTCTATTAGAGCTTTCCAGTGTATGTGTTCTGCCACATATAGGTTCCGCTACCAGGGAAGCAAGGAACGGAATGGCAAAACTTGCAGCAGAAAATATTATCGCTTTTTCAAAAGAGGAAAGAATGCCGAATTGTGTCAATCCTGAAGTTTATTCAGACCACTTATCCTAAGTTGGAATTATTTTTGTTCTTATTATTTAAACTTTAAAATCCAAACATCATGGCACCTGAAGACAATATTAATGAACAGAACAGAAGACTGGAACAAATGGATTATGATTCCAGTGAAGATATATTTAAAAAAGAAAAACATATTTCGCTTGACGGAGATGGAAATCCTATTTTAGATGAAGATATAGATGAGGATAAAATAGATAAAGGACTGGATATCCCCGGAATTGAAGATGATGACGAAATGGAAGAAATAGGATCTGAAGATGAAGAGAACAATTACTGGAGCCTCAGTGATAATGAAGACGACCACGAAGAAGAAAACGACGATGTTTTAACTTAGACTTTGATGATAAACAGATTAGCCTTGCTGAATTTCAGTGAGGTTTTTGTTTTTTTGCAATAAGCAATAAGCAATAAGCAATAAGCAATAAGCAATAAGCAATAAGCAATAAGCAATAAGCAATAAGCAATAAGCAATTTTACCTTTTCGCCTTTTAACCTTTCAGCCTTTTACTTGCCTATATTTCCCAATTTGAATATCTTTAAAACTTCAAACATTGTAAACATAGAACTTTAAATAGCAATATGACATTTCAAGAACAAATTCAGCAGGGAATACCTGATCAGCTGCCACAGCCAAAACCCTATGAAACGAATATCAACCACGCTCCGAAACGTAAAGAGATCTTAGGAGAAGAAGAAAAAAAGCTGGCATTAAAGAATGCTTTGCGTTATTTTGAACCTCAGTTTCATGCAGAGCTGATTCCTGAATTTAAGCAGGAATTAGAGGATTATGGCAGGATTTATATGTATCGTTTCCGTCCGCACTATGAAATGAAGGCAAGGCCGATCACCGAGTATCCGGGAAAATCCGAGCAGGCAAAGGCAATCATGCTGATGATTCAGAATAACCTGGACTATGCGGTAGCACAACACCCTCACGAATTGATTACCTATGGTGGAAACGGTGCGGTGTTCTCAAACTGGGCACAGTATCTGCTGACCATGAAATATCTGTCTGAAATGACCAATGAACAGACATTGGTAATGTATTCAGGACATCCCATGGGACTTTTTCCGTCTCATAAAGATGCTCCGAGAGTAGTGGTAACGAACGGTATGATGATCCCGAACTATTCAAAACCGGATGATTGGGAGAAGTTCAATGCATTGGGGGTTACCCAATATGGACAAATGACAGCGGGAAGCTATATGTATATCGGTCCTCAGGGCATCGTTCACGGAACTACGATTACTGTTCTGAATGCTTTCAGAAAAATCAAGAAAGAACCGAAAGGAGGATTATTCGTAACCTCAGGATTGGGAGGGATGAGTGGTGCCCAGCCAAAAGCAGGAAATATTGCCGGCTGCGTTACCGTATGTGCAGAAGTGAATCCAAAGATCACCAGGATCCGCCACGATCAGAAATGGGTAAATGAGATCCATGAAGATCTTGATGCATTGGTAAAAAGAGTAAAAGAAGCTCAGGAAAACAAAGAAACGGTTTCTCTGGCGTATCTTGGAAATATTGTTGAAGTTTGGGAAAAGTTCGATCAGGAAGATTTGAGAATTGATATCGGTTCAGACCAGACCTCACTTCATAACCCTTGGGCAGGTGGCTATTATCCTGTAGGACAAAGCTTTGAAGAGTCTAACAGAATGATGGCTGAAGATCCTGAATTATTCAAAGAAAAAGTTCAGGAAACTTTAAGAAGACATGCCGCGGCGATCAATAAGCATACAGAAAAAGGAACCTATTTCTTCGATTACGGAAATGCCTTTTTATTGGAAGCTTCCAGAGCCGGAGCTGATGTAATGGCAGAAAACCCTACATTGGGAAGAGAGTTCAGATATCCAAGTTATGTTCAGGATATTATGGGACCTATGTGCTTTGATTATGGGTTTGGCCCGTTCCGTTGGGTATGTACCAGCGGGAATCCTGATGATCTGCAGAAAACGGATAATATAGCATGTGCCGTATTGGAGGAAATGATCAAAAATGCTCCCGAAGAGATCCAGCAGCAGATGAAGGACAATATTCAGTGGATCAAAGGAGCACAGGAAAATAAGCTTGTGGTAGGTTCACAGGCGAGAATTTTGTATGCCGATGCGGAAGGAAGGATGAAGATTGCAGAAGCATTTAACAAAGCGATTAAGAACGGAGAGATCGGACCCGTGGTATTAGGTAGAGACCATCATGATGTTTCAGGAACAGATTCCCCTTACAGGGAGACGTCCAATATCTATGACGGATCGAGATTTACAGCGGATATGGCCATTCACAATGTGATCGGTGACAGTTTCCGTGGGGCAACCTGGGTTTCCATTCACAACGGTGGAGGAGTAGGCTGGGGAGAAGTGATCAACGGAGGTTTCGGAATGCTGCTGGATGGAAGCGATGATGCCGACAGAAGACTGAAATCTATGCTTTTCTGGGATGTCAACAACGGAATTTCAAGAAGAAGCTGGGCAAGAAATGAAGGCGCTATTTTCGCCATTAAAAGAGCGATGGAAGCGGAACCCAATCTGAAAGTGACCCTTCCTAACCTTGTAGATGAAAATTTACTGTAAAATATAATGTTCAGTGTTGGCAGGTATCAATAAAAAACTGTTTTCCCACCTCAATGTAGAGGATGGTGATCCCGTTTGGAAAAAATTTGCCAGAGTTGAATTTTCAAAGAAAAACATATTTCCGGATCATAAAGCCTATCTTGTTGAAGATGGGCTTGTCCGTAAATATTACCTTCATAATACCTCAGACCTGGACACCGAAATCTGTGCTGATTTTTACTTTCCCGGAGATATTTTTACCGTTGGAGAGAAAGGTTCCGAGGGAATTTATGAGTCGATAAGCAATGGTTTGGCGTGGGAAATTACCCTGGATGAGGTCAACGAAATGTTTGCTGTAAATCCGCAATGCCGGTTTGTTCAGAACTACTATCTGAGCAGAAAACTTAATGCGGCGATGAAAAGAGAAATGTTGCTGCTGAAAAATACCCCGCAGGACCTTTATGAATACTTGTTGAAGAACAAACCTCATTACATTCAGAATATTCCTTTAAAGTATCTGGCCTCTTACATAGGGATTACTCCTATCTCTTTAAGCAGGATCAGGAAACGTATTAATTAGCCCTAATTTTTTAACGTAAACGATCACAGAGAACTTCACTGCTCATTATGCTTTTGAGATCGTAAAGCCTCAGGTGCTTAGCAAAGATTAATAAATACTCAGCTATATGAAATGCCATTGCGAACGTAAAAATACTAGTCAGCATAAGTTTATCTTTGCGTTCCTTGCGATGTTATCCTTCTCACACAGAAATTAATTAACTTTTGTTTATTGCTTGACTTTCCATAAGTCTCTTCCTTTGTTAAAAAAAGGAAATATGGAAATACAAAAATTAAACTGGGCAGGCATCAAACTCATTTCTCAAAACAAAACCGTTTTAATAGATGCCGTAGAAGATTTTTCTTATTATAAACCTGTTTTAGGAGATGCCGTAGAGAAAGTCATAGAATTCTCAGACTCTATACAGGCCGATTACATTGTATTTACCCATTTACATTTAGATCATTTTGATAAAGGGGTGATCAGAAAATGCCTGAAAAAAGACGGTAAACTTATTGTATACTCAGGACTGGAGCCTTTTGTAAGAAAAATTATGGATGATGTTGATACGGTTGTATTGAATCTGGATGAAATGTTTACAGAAAATAATATTACCTTTAAGCCCGTATTTGCAATGGATGGAGTAGGGGAAATTCAGTCCTCCTGGATTGTCGATGACGGAACTACAAAAATCTTTCATGGTGGAGATACCATCTGGCATAACCAATTCTGGAAGCTTGGCAAAGAGAATGAAAATATCGATTACGCCTTTCTGCCCGTGAACGGAGTTGTGGTCAATTTTGAAATCATCGGACTGGAATATAGCCCTGTTCCCGCTTCCCTCAATCTGAAAGAAGCCTTTTCCGCAGCACATCTTTTACACGCCGGAAAGCTGGTGCCAATGCATTACGGATTGTTTGCCCATGAGAAATTTTATATTCCTCAGGTATTTGATGAAGGTGATTTAAAGAAGACTTCAGAAGAAACAGGGCAGGGATACCTTATTCTGAAGGATGGGGAGACTCTGATAGATTCTTAGATTAAAGTTTATTATAGAGAATAAATTCATAAATTAAACAATGAAAAAAATTGGAATTATAGGTTGTGGCTGGCTGGGGAGCCATATTGCTGATAAATTATCCGGGCGGTATGAGATTTTCGCTACTACCACGTCCGAATCTAAAATAAAAGATTTATCTGATAAAGGATATCATACGACATTGGTAAGCTTTCCGGATGAAGATATATCCGAAACAATGACGGAATGGAAAGTTGTACCACAATTGGATGCGGTAATTATCACGGTTCCGTTTTCAGGAATAAGGGGAACTGAAATTCCGTTGCATGAGAGAGCCCAAAATCTATTGACATTTCTGGGAGATTACCATGGTCAGATATTTATGATGAGTTCTACAGGAGTATATCCTGATATTGAAAAAGAATTTAAAGAAGAGGACCGGTCTCCGGAGGATGTTCCAAGCGAGAATATTATAAAAAGCAGGTTTCCTGAAGTCAATATTTTGAGATTGGCAGGATTAATGGGAGATCATCGGCTTTTAAAAAATTATAATATTTCAAATCTGGATCTGTTGGTCAACCATATTCATTATGCGGATATTTGCTCCGTTGTTGAAATAATGCTGAACAATCAATCTCAATCCAAAGTATATAATGTGGTGGCGCCCGTTCACCCTAATAAAGAAGAGATCATCCACGCTCAGAAAGATCTTCCCTATTCAGGGGAGCGTACCAACCAGGGCAGAACAATATCTCCCTCAAAATTAATTTCAGATTTGAACTTTGAATTTCAATATCCGGATCCACGGTATTTTCATCTTATGAATGTTTCTGAATAAAAATCTCCGGCGATCTTTGATCGCCGGAGATTTTAAATATTAAAAAGCAAAAACTTATTTTTTTACCACTTGAATAGCCGCCTCATAATTCGGTTCCTGTGAAATATCGGCAACCTGCTCTTCATAAATGATTTTTCCTGAAGGATCAATGACTACGACAGCTCTGCTCAACAATCCTTTCATTGGTGAATCTGTGATTTCAACTCCATACGTTTTCCCAAAATCTGAACGGAAATCTGAAAGCATCACTACGTTTTTGATTCCTTCCGCGCCACAAAATCTTTTCTGGGCAAAAGGCAGATCTTTAGAGATACAAAGTACTACCGTATTCGGAATATTGGCGGCATCTTCATTAAAATGATGAACGGACGCTGAGCAAACGCCTGTATCCACGCTTGGGAAGATATTAAGGATCACATATTTCCCTTTGTAGGAATCTAAGGTCTGATCTTTCATGTCAACATCCGTAAGCGTAAATTTTGGTGCCGCTTTATTGACCGCCGGCAATTTGGAATAGGTATGAACTTCTTTTCCTCTCATTAAAATGGTATTTGCCGTTTTATTCTGGGCAAAAACAAATGCTGAAAAGAAAAATAATGTACTGAAAACTAATTTTGACAACATGAATTCTATTTTTAACAAAATTATTCTTTTTTTCAGGAGCCTGTGTTAATTTTAATCTAAATAGAATAAATCTATTAACCGGCTGTTTTTTCAATCTGTTTTACCTCTAACTTTATGTTATTAAATGATCATATTACATAAAAAACAGAAATACGTATGAGTTTAGAAAATAGAGCATCATTCCATGAAATTTTTAAAGGTGAAAATGAAATCCCGGAAGAATATAAAGTTCCGGTCATCCATCAGAGAACTTATCTTTTGAATGGCGAGCTGGTAGAATGGAGTGGTGATGTCACGAATATTTATTCCCCGGTGTGCATCCCTACAGAAAACGGATTGGAAAGGAAATTGCTGGGAAGCATTCCGAATATAGGTCCGAAGGAAGCGATGGAAGTTCTTGAAGCCTGTGTGAAAGCCTATGATAATGGCCTTGGCGAATGGCCGACAATGTCTGTGGAAGGGCGGATCAAATGTATGCAGAAGTTCGTTTACCTGATGATTCAGCAGCGTGATCTGATTATTAAACTGCTGATGTGGGAGATCGGTAAGACATTGGCGGATTCTACCAAGGAATTTGACCGTACCGTAGACTATATCAATCAGACCATTGATGCCCTGAAAGATCTGGACAGGGAATCTTCCCGCTTTCAGCAGGCTGAAGGTACCATTGCACAGATCAGAAGAGCACCGCTTGGAGTCGTTCTGAGTATGGGACCATTCAACTATCCTCTGAATGAAATTTTTACCACACTGATTCCGGCATTGATCATGGGAAACACTATTTTATTTAAACTTCCGAAACATGGTGTGCTGGCTCACTATCCTTTATTAAATGCTTTTAAGGAAGCTTTCCCGAAGGGTACCGTGAATACGCTGTACGGAAAAGGTTCTGAAATTATCACCCCCATTATGGAAAGCGGAAAAGTGAATGTGCTGGCTTTTATCGGCTCAAGCAAAGTAGCCAATGGACTGAAAAAACTTCATCCGAAAGTGAATCGTCTTAGAGCGATCCTGAGCCTTGATGCTAAAAATGCTGCGATTGTAACGAAGCATGCTAATCTTGATGTGGCGGTGAGCGAGTGTATTCTGGGAGCGCTGTCTTTTAACGGGCAACGTTGTACAGCATTGAAACTGATATTTGTTCAGAAAGAGATTGCAGCAGAATTTACAACGAAATTAAGTGAAGCCGTTTCTGCCCTGAAACCCGGGCTGCCATGGGAAAAAGAGGTAAAGGTAACGCCGCTTCCTGAAGCGAACAAACCTTCTTATCTGAAAGAATGTATTGATGATGCATTATTGAAAGGGGCTGAAGTCTTAAATAAAGACGGAGGGTATACTCAGGAATCTTTTGTGTTCCCGGCTGTTGTTTATCCTGTAAACAGTGATATGAAGCTGTATCATGAAGAACAGTTCGGGCCGGTAATTCCTGTTGTTCCGTTTGAAGATATCGAAGAGCCGATAGACTACCAGGTCAATGCGTCACATGGAATGCAGGTGAGTATTTTCAGTGAAGACCCTGAGGAAGTAGCCAGCCTGATCGATCCGTTTGTGAATCTTGTAAGCCGTGTCAATATCAACTGTCAGGCTCAGCGTGGCCCGGACGTATTTCCATTTACCGGACGAAAAGACAGTGCGGAAGGAACGCTTTCGGTTTTTGATGCGCTCCGTTCATTTTCCATCAGATCTCTGGTGGCAGCAAAGCTGACGGAATCGAATAAAACATTACTGAATACCATCGTCAGAGATCATGATTCCAACTTCTTAAGTACAGATTATATTTTTTAGTTTTGATCCCTGATTGTATTTAACATAAAATAAAAATCCTTAATAAACTTCTTTGTTTTTTAAGGATTTGTTAAATTGACACATTGAATTGATTTTTTTGTGTTATAATACAGTAGTGTTTTTATAAATATTACCCAAGGATTAGTACATACCCCATGTTTTCACTGGAAAAAGAGTTTTTAGAGAAAATTGAAAAGCACAAAGGTGTTATTTTCAAGATCTCTAAAATGTATATGGATAATAAAGATGATCAGAATGACCTCTATCAGGAGATCATTTACCAGGCCTGGAAATCATATGGTGATTTTCAAAAGAGAAGTGATTTCTCTACATGGTTGTACAGAACTGCGCTTAACACAGCAATTGTTTTTCTGCGAAGTGAAAAAAAGCGTAGTTTTATCCGGAATCAGAATATCGAGGGATTGAGCGCCCAGCAGGAGCCTTATAATGATACGGATGATAGAAACATGAAACTGATGTATGAGGCAATCCACCAGTTGAGCCCAATCGATAAAGCCCTCATCTTTTTCTTTCTGGAAGACTTTCCGGGAAAAGAAATTGCTTTTCAGCTGGGAATTACCGAAGTGAATGCACGGGTAAAACTTAAAAGAGCAAAAGAAAAGCTGAAGGAGATCATTGCGAGACAGCAAAAAACAGATTCAAATTAAAAGATAAGAGAATGGAGTTAGACAACTTTAAAGAACTTTGGAATAAAGATATAGGACAGGAATCCCCTGAAATCTCTCTGGAAAAACAGCGGGAAATACATTCTCCGTTGCAGATGCTGAAGATCAATATGAAAACTGAGTTTTGGCTGATGGTCATCACATTACCATTGCTTTTGACCGGTTTTCCATTTGCTTCCACAGACTCTAATATCAGGACGATATCTACATTTGTCACCATTCTGACAATTGCTTTCATAATTTATTTCTATTCCAGATTCCTTAAGCTTTATAAGATGCTGAGGAAGACCAGCATTAATACCAACTATGATCTGTTTAATCTTAAAACCCAACTTCTTATATCGAAAGAAATCTACATCTCATATTATATTTCATATATCCCGCTCGGCTTCCTTTTATCTCTGATCAAGATCAGCTTCCATTTTGATATGGAGTATAACCTTGCTATTTTCGGGATCAGTCTTTTGATAACGCTCTTGCTGGTTGCCTTTATTATAAAGTATTGGATTTACTATATGTACGGAAGGTATATTGATGATGTGGTACACCTGGTGGATGAACTGAACGGTATTGAAGTACCGGTTTCCAAAGAAGGACGAAAAAGAACATGGTTTGAGCGGTCGCAGAAGTTTTTCATGAATAAATTAGGAATTAAAGGGAATATTCTGAATACCGTTATATGGTTCGTATCTGTTTATATTTTTATCATTTTATTCCTGACGCTGGTTCTTTTGATCTTCATCATTATAGGCGCGAAATTGGATTTTATTGATATAAGAGCTTTACAGAAAGCTTTAAACAGGCTCAATTAGTTTCTTTATATCGGCTTTTTTCAATATTGCTGTCTGAATAGGTGATCGTGATGTCCGCTAAAAAAATAATTGTTGAATAAATTGACAGCTTTAAAAACATAAAGAAAGACCGGCAGAAATTTTACTGCTGGTTTTTTTGTAAAAAAATGTAACATTTTTACTTTTTTTCTACTAACTGTGAAAATATAGTATAATAGAAAAATATAAGTCAGATTGTAGGATTGAAATACTAGAATTGACTGTTAAGATAAAATCCCACAAAATTATTTCGTACAAATGCTATCCTAAAAAATAGTAGAAGTTAAAAACACATGATGAGAGCCTGACAGTATTTTCTGCCAGGTTTTTTTATTTTTTTTCAAATACCTGTAACATTTTTTCTGAATGTAAACTAACTCTGTAGAGTAACAAACTATGACCTCATTAGAACAAGAGTTTATAAGTAAGATCGAAAAGCATAAAGGGATCATTTTTAAGATTTCCAAAATGTATATGACTGAAAAAGATGACCGTAATGATCTTTTTCAGGAAATTACCTATCAGCTCTGGAAAGCATATTCCAGCTTCAGAGGGCAAAGTGAATTTTCAACATGGTTGTACAGAATTGCTTTAAATACAGCGATTATTTTCCTTAAATCCGATAAAAGGAGAAGCTTTATTACCAATGAAGATTTTTCCAATCATATAGCCATTCAGGAGGACTATGATCATGAAAAAGAAGAACGATTAAACTTGATGTATAAGGCGATCCATCAGCTTAACCCCATTGATAAGGCCTTTATATTCTACTATCTGGAAGATTTTTCAGGAAAGCAGATCGCAGATGAAATGGGAATTTCAGAAGGCAATGCAAGAGTAAAAATGAACCGGGCAAAAAATAAACTGAAAGATATCTTAAGCCAAAATAACGTAAACAACCATTAAATCAGCAATCCAATGAATATCGATGAATTTAAAAATACCTGGAACGAAGATATTACGGAAGAAACTCCGGAAATAAGTATAGAGCAAAGAAATAAGATCAATCTTCCTCTTGAAAAAATGCGTAAGAACATGCGCCGGGAATTCTGGTGGATCATAGGAATCTTCATCTTTGCATTTATGGTGTGCGCTGTATGCAGGCCCTTTAAATTCCAACTGTACATTACAGTTTTGATCGCTTCAATGCTTATTGTCACCGCCTTCTTTTTTCTTAAGTTCTTTAAACTCTATAATGATATCAGTAACCCTGTACTTCAGACCTATGATTCCCTGAAAGACCTGATCGTACAGTTTGATCTGAACAAACAGTATTACCTGTCCTACTATATCAGTTTTGCCCCTTTTGTGGTATCTGAGGTGATCATTGTAATGGAATTTATACCTTGGCCGAAACCTTTGAGTGAAACAAAGCTTATCCTCATACTGATAGTTTCTGTAATCGGAGGCTTGTTCTTACTCTTTCTATCCGGTAAATTCTGGTTTTATCATTTCTACGGCAGGCATATCAAATATATTGAAGGTCTTTTCGATGAGCTGAAAAGATAAAACGGGTATCGGCGGGCTGAAATCCCCCCCCTACCCGTTTTAATGAATCCCGGTACATGTACCGGGAAACCTATATTATTTATTTTGCTCTTTGACAATCTCATTTTTTATCCAGTCCAGCTGCGGATCTTTTTTATCGATGATATCCTGCAGGCTTTCACTCACCACTACATCCGGGAGCACTCCTCTTTTTGAAGCGGAAAAATTGATATTCGGCTGTACGAGAAGCAATCCGATAGGAAATCTGATTTTAGAGTTGGGAAGCTTCTGATAAGAATAAAAGCCGGCTACTGTTCCGTCATTGGCTCCTCCGGTTTCTTCTCCCACAAGAATTGCCCTTTTATCATTTTTAAGCTTTGCTGTAATGATAGAAGATGCAGAAAAGCTTCCGCCGTTGATCAGTACAAAGACTTTTCCGTGAAAAGCTTGTTTATTAGGCTTGGTGGGCTTATCAGCTTTCATTTTATAGAATACCTTGCCGTCTTTTTTATAAGTGCTGAAAGCCTGAGCCAAAAAATAACTTGGATAGGCAATACTTTTAAAAGCATATTCCAAAGCAGAGCTTTTTCTGAAATAATTGGTTCTCAGTGGAATATCTCTGGAGTTGACCTGAGATGGCTTTATCAGTGTAAAAGGCTTGTCGGTAAGGTAGGAATACAGGTTGTTGATCTCATAAAGCGAACCTCCGTAATTATTTCGGATATCTATAATGAGATAGGATGACCTGGCATTTTTAATTTTTGAAAACGTTTTTTTATAGAATTCTTCGGAATATTCTCTGGAGAAGCTTTTTACTTTTATATAAGCTATCGTGCTGTCCTTATCCAGAAATTGAAAGCTCCGGTTATAAGAATTGCTCGAAGCGACATATCCATTCAGCTTTTTCTCCGGTGTTCTTTTTTTCAGTTCCTTATCCTTTTCAAGATCAGTAACTGATTTGGATTCTCTGCTTAAAGTGTAGGTATGCTTTTTCCCATTATAAAGTGTTTCAATGGTCGCTTTACTGGAGATTCCGTTTTCTGCAATATAGAAATTAAAGAAAAGATCCTTTAAAAAATAGGGCTGGAAGGTCGTATTATATCCGTCACTGCTGATCAGGTTGCGGTATTTTTTGATATAACCTGAAACCGGAACATTATTGATGGATAAAATTTCAGTACCGGGTTTGATATTTTCAATAGAATCAGGGTTTTGAACAATATACATCTGGTCACCGGAAACATAATATTCGAAACGGCTGAACATTCCCTTCTCGTTTTCTAATTTTTTAATTTCCTTTTTGGTGAATTTCTTTCTGGGAATTTTTAACGAAAGATGCCCTTCACGGATTCCTGCAATTACGGGCTGTAGCTTGAAGTAAAACTGAAGAGGAGTAAGCGGTTCATTGAGAGTCTGCTTAAGACTGTCTAACTTATGTTCCAATTCCTGCCTGGGAATATACCAGTAAAGCTGAGGGTGCATTTGCTTTAGCTTGGAATAAGCATAATCGACATCCTCTTTAAGCTGTTCCGGGGAAATACATGAAGCCCGCTGTTCGTTATGTTTTTTTATAGATGCGCATGACGAAAGCACAGACAGAAGAAATATTGCCGAATAATTTTTCAATGTACTTTGAGTTTTTAAGCTGCTAAAATAGAAAGTTTTCAATGAATCATCACTTAAATGAATGCTAAATTTTCCGTAAGACATGATAAATTTAGTTAAAAGAAAGTGCCCAGACACTTCATATTTTCATTTAAAAACAAAAGTCGATACATTTGATGTTTATTTTTCTGCAAATGATTTACTGGATTCTTACGAGTATGGTTGTGCTGACCATTACCTTTTTTATTGTGATCAATATGAAAGCATTTGGTGCGGTACCGAAAGGCAAACGGCTGAAGCGTATCAGACAGTCGAAGCTCTATAAAAAAAGACAGTTTCAGAATATCAGCCATACACCTTCCATTGCTGAAGGTTACAAAATGTCAAAAGTTACCTATGATTTCTTTTTAGGTAAAAAAGACCCGTTGCTGAAGCCTTTGAAAGAAATTCCTTCCATACATACAGACCTGAAAAGTATTGCTAAGGATACAGATGTATTTATTTGGCTGGGACATTCTTCTTATTACATCCAGACCGATGGCGTTTCATTTCTGATCGATCCGGTACTGAGTGTATATGGTTCTCCCTTTAAATATTTCAATAAAGCATTTAAAGGTTCGGATATTTTTAAGCCTGAAGATATTCCTGATCTGGATTATCTGGTGATTACCCACGATCATTTTGATCATCTGGATTATCCGACAGTAAAATCGATCCGTGAGCGGACAGATAAAGTGATCTTACCATTGGGAGTAGGGGCGCATCTGGAAAGATGGGGATATGCTGAAACCAAGCTTATTGAGGAAGAATGGGGTGCAGAAGTGGAATTAAAGAATAATATAAAATTAGCTTTTACTCCTGCCAGACATTTTTCAGGAAGAAGGATAAAACAGAACGATACCCTTTGGGCTTCTTATGTTTTGGTAACACCTACAAAAAAGATCTTTTTAGGGGGAGACAGCGGTTATGATTCCCACTTTAAGATGATCGGTGAAAAATATGGTCCTTTTGATTATGCCATTCTTGAAAACGGGCAGTACGGAGAAGCATGGAGATATATTCATACGCTGCCTGAAGACGTCATTCAGGCAGCTTTAGATATTCGTGCAAGGTACATTATTCCGGTTCATGCGGCTAAATTTGCGCTGGCTCTTCACCCCTGGAATGAGCCATTACAGAAGATAACGGCTTTTGGAAAAGAAAAAGGACTGGATATCCTTACTCCGATGATCGGAGAAGTTGTGGATCTGAATCAGCCGGACCGGCAGTTTACTGTCTGGTGGGAGGATTGATCAGGCGTGCCAGATATCTTTATATCTTCTGGGATGATTTTCAAACTGTTGTCTGACAAAATCACATTCCGGGTCTACAAGCAAATCTTTTTCTTCTGCGTAGCGTACCAGCTCGTCCAGTAATAGCTTGGCATATCCTTTTCCCTCACGTTCCTCATCAAGTTTGGTGTAATATACGATCAGCAGTCTTCCGTCAACCTCTATGGACATATAGCCTGCCTTTTTCCCGTCAATAAGTAGCTGCAATTCATCCTGATATGGAGATACTTTAAACTTTATATTTTCCATAATTACTGAGATTTGGTTGATTAAAAAATAAAATAGAGAATTTCCCGAATACGTTCTCCTTTTTAAAATTACGAAATTAAATGATATGAAGTAATAGTTTTTAGGAATCTTAACGAATTTTATAACTATAAAGATTAAAAGATTAAAAGATTAAAAGATTAAAAGATTAAAAGATTAAAAGATTAAAAGATTAAAAGATTAAAAGA
>NZ_JBSICB010000029.1:0-9569 GCF_058245615.1 Chryseobacterium sp. UF-290 | reverse complement strand
GTAATGTTCCAAACGTGTTGGTGTTGGTGAAAAACTATAGCGTTGAAAACCGACGCTATAGTTTTTTAATAAAATAAGATAATAATATACTAGTTAATACCAAATTAATTAAACAACAATACCAAACTTAAAACAGCAATCTGATGCTGTTTTTATTTTTAATGACAACATTTCAATATCGAATTATGGATATCCGTAAAAAACTAGAAAAATAATGAAATATTTTTGATGATTAATTTAAATGATATATATTTCGGTAAACAATTTTTAAAACTAAAATCATGAACTTAGAAGCATTAGAAAAAATTAAAGAAGAAATTATTAAATGGAAAAATAGAAAATTCTACACTTACCAAACCAAAAACTTTCATTCATATAATAGTCCTGTAAGTGATGGAGAATATATCTTAAAATTTACGACATCTATAAAAAATTTTAAATGTAGTAATGAGCCAATGGATATTAATAAAACATCTACTATATTTCTGACAACAACTATTAGTGAAAACCCTATTTCTGACAACGAGAATGCAGATAAAATACGTCTTAATCAGTTTTTAGTTGATTTCGATGAGGAATTTAATAGATTTGTTGAGGAAAAAATTGACGAATGTCAAGATAATTTAATTGCATCTGAACCTCTATTTTTTAATTAACATATTATTAGTAATATGCAAAGACTTTCTAAAAAGTTATTTGACATTTATGCATTATTTACAAGACAACCTTATGTGCAATATTTAGCAAAAGAATTAGAATATTACACCAATGGAAATAATAGTTTAATAGGGTTTATTAGCATAGATATAAAAGATGAAGATTATTATGCATGTATTCTTTCAAGAGATAAATCAATGCAGTTCCGTGCTGAAAAAATCACAGGAAATATTGAGACAATCGAAGAAGCAAGACAATGGTTAAAAAAATCATTCAACGATGATAGTATAACAAAGCATGATAATAAAAATGAATATTTTGACATTTTTAAACAACTAAATAATTCAGATAAAATTCATCCACATTTTACATTTTTAAGAGACAGATCTGAATTTTCAAGTGCGAAAGAAGTTATAAAAGAAATTTCATATCACTATAAAGATATTGATGGTAATTTTATAGATCAGTTTCAATCTCTAAATGGATTTGATTCTAGAATATTTGAACTTTATTTGTTTTGCTTTTTTAGAGAACAACTTTTCTCATTTAAGAGAGATTATGAAGCACCTGATTTTATAATAGAAAAATATGGTCAAACTATTGCTGTTGAAGCCGTTACAATTAGCAGGAAGAAGGAAAATTTTTCAAATATTTTAGATTTTAAGCCTAAAAACAAAGATGAGATTGATGTAAAACTTGAAAATGATGTTCCTTTGATGTTTAGTAGTGCCTTATTCGATAAGGTAAAGAAAAAATATTGGGAAAAACCTCATGTTCAAGGAATACCCTTTATTATTGCAATAGCAGATTTTCATGATACAATGTCCATGACTTGGTCATATAATTCTTTACTTCAATATTTATATGGATATACTTATAATTATTCATTTTCAGAATCTGGAGAATTAATAATAGACCCTATTAAAATTGAAAACTACGAAAAGGCTAATGGAACTAAAATACCTGCTGGCTTCTTTGATGATCCTAATAATAACTATATAAGTGGCATTCTATTTTCTTCAGTAGCTACTTTATCAAAATTCAATAGACTAGGAAAACAAGCAGGTTTAGGTAGTCGAAATAATATATTAATCAGAAATGTTATTCTTTTTAATCACGATAAAAACGCAGATAAACCTATTGCTAAAAGATATATTGTTGATGAAAATTGTGATGAAACTTGGTCTGAAGGTATGACATTATATCATAATCCAAATGCTATCAATCGTATCAATCGAGAAATGTTTGATGAAAAAATAGCACATAGTTTCTTTGATTTTGATAATAAAGATATTATTAGTTTAATGCCCGAAATTTTTCCATATAGTAATATGACAGAAAATCTTATAATTAAAAAGGATTAGTAGTTTATTGGAAGCTTACCATTCAGTTAGTAGCATACATATTCTAAATTCAATTTATTATGAAATCATTAAAAGAATTTATCGCAGAAAATTTAGAAAATCCAGCTATTACAACTGTTCAAGAAAATACAGAAAAACAAATTGACGAAAAACAAGTTGATGATATAAAGACTAATGAGAATAATGAAAATATTCTGCAAGGTCAAACAGATACTGCAAAGAAAGATTAGGAAAGACTAAAAATAATAATGTTTAAGTTTTTTACAATATTTTTGCCTAAGAAAACAAGTTATATTAATAAATCAAGTAAGTTGAGATAAGAAATACAATTAATATTCATAACGTGTTAATTTACAAATAGTTTGCTTTATTAATACTTTGGTTGTATATTTGTATAATATTATTTGGAATAATAAATCAAATTATTTTTAACACGACTTGTTTTGTCGTTACAATAATATATATTTGTATATTATTATTAAGTGATTGATATTGAATTTAAAATAAATATCAATCACTGGAAAAACTTATTTAACATAAAACGTACTAAAATGGAAATTAAAGAAGCTACAGTAGAAATTAGTCGTCATGAAGGCGGATTAAGGTCTGTTTCTGTTTTAATGCCAACATGGGATAGAACTGAAATGGATGGTTCAACTTCCGTAAATATTCCCTTATTTGGGTTAAAAGCTTTTGTATTTAATAAAATGAATCAAGAAGAAGTAGTTCATGATACAATTAAAGCTTTTTGTGTTTGTGCTGAAAAGCATGGAAGTGGATTAGAATCAGAATTAAGCTTATTAGGTTGGGAATTTGGTGATGAATCATCTGAAAATACTATTTCTATGTCTTACGTAATTACAAGTAAAGATACAGTTATAGAGCAAATTATGAGCACAGGTGAAACTCAATCAATGATTTTAGAATTAGCTTAATTTTTATGAATAAGGAATATCATCCATCTGTTAGTATTGATTTCGTATTAGAACAACTTAAAAAAAGCCCCAAAATAATTGAAGGTAGCTTTGGTAAAATTGGTAATACAACGCATTATTTTGTTGTTAGTGGAAGAAAGCCAATAAGTAAAAGACTTCATGTTATTAATGTGGATGAGAATAATGAAATAAATTTTATTCAAGCTACAGGATTAGCTATAAATTTCTCATTTATTACTGCTTTAATGAATTGGTACGAAAAAGAAAAAGGATGGAAAGAAGGTGATTACTTCGAACAATAAATAATTATTAAATTAAAAATAACATCAAAAACCCTCTATTTTAGAGGGTTTTACGTTTTTAAGCCTAGATAAATTTTATTATATTTGTATTATTAAAAATAAAATCATTCCAGTAAGGAATGTAAAATAAATCGTGCTTTTTGCATTATTGTCAACCTTAAATTACCACAATGAAGTTTTCGGACTTCATCTTTAAAAGACAAATAATGTATATGAGGTACGCCTGTTTTGGCGTGGCTTGTATCATTGTTTTTTTGGGGTGTGGTAATCCTAAGGTTGACATGATACAATGTCCACGCTTTATTTTTTATGTTAAACCTTAAATTACCACACAATGAAATTTGAATTCTCTACATTCAAAACAATAGCATCATGTTCTATTTTGATGCTAACAAATCTCTCTTTATCAGGACAAGAAAAACTTATTATCGATGATGATGTCGTCAGTAAAGTAAAAATTAAGGATGATGAAATTAGGGCTATTATAACTAAAGAAATTGAGGACTATAGTTATGTCAAAGGAAAAGTACCAACCTACTATTATGATTTATTTCTTGATTCCAAAAAAGCAGCAAAAGAATCTTATGACGAGTACATGAATAATCCTAATAAATCATCTTCATATATTCCGCCTGTTGTAAAAGAATATCCTGAAATGCTGGAAAAAGAAAAAACATTTTCGGAAGAATATAAATACAAAGATGGATTTGTTAAATCAGCAAATAAATCAAAAAGAATGGCCTATTTTCAAGATGTTGAAAAAACAATTTCAAATTTTTCAACAATAAAAGGTACTTATGATGTAATTTCAAAATACATGACAATAGCAAGGGAAACCATTGAGGGTAAGTTTTTAGAGAATGAAGTTTCTGATAAAATTTTTGAAGAATATGGTCAAGATGGAGAAGGCTCGATTTTAATTAAAAACCCAGAAAATAATTCTTACTATTTACTTTCTCATGAAATATATGACAGGATAAGAACAAGCAATTTTGCAAATGAAGGAATAGCAATTGCTAAAAAATTTGGATATACAATATATGATGATAAAGCTTATAAATACATTAAAACCAAATATTATGACATCTCTTGTAATGGATCATTAAGTAGGATTTTGCAAAAGGATCAAGATTATCTTAAAAAACTTGATATTTGGTTTGAGCAAAGAGAAGCTATTAGAAAGCAAACCATAGCTATGATTCCCAAATTAGATCATTATGTAAGATTATATAGAATGCAAAGAAATAGAATGTCTAAAGCTGATATTTCATCATGGACAATCCTAACAAAATCTGCTAATCTTTTGAATAAAAAACAAGTTGATTTAAATGACAAATTATTTGGTTGGTCTGATCGTAATGATTCAGATAAAAAATACTATAAATATTCAGACGAGTTTCTCAACTATTTAAGTGCTTCTACAGGAGTTTTAGGATTGTAGATTAAATCCGGCATTGCCGGATTTTCTTATTTTTTATTTATTTATTTATTTATTTATTTGAATTGACCCATGTCTAATTTCAACATTTTTTAAGATAGTTAGAATTGGACTTGTATCAATTAAATCAATAAATTCAAAAAAATTGTCTGTACTTTTACGAGTTGCTGTATTTGTTGTTATCAAAATTTGATGTTTTGACACAATGTTATATTTATCACCTTCAAGGCATAATAAAAATTCCAAGTGTGGTAAAAATGGTAAAGGATATTTTATATAATACTTTAATGTAATCGTACTATTTTGAAATAAATTATTTAAAGTATTTTCGATATCATTTTTAAATTCGAATTCAACTTTTTTTTCTTCGAAACTTTCAATCCATGTTTTAATGCATTCACTTATTTTTTTAAGTGCTTCGTCTTCCGTGTAAGTCATTGGTTTAAAATATGGAATAAATTTACCCAAAAATTTTAAAGAACGAAATTTATATTTAAAACATTTATATTTTAAGATTACTCTTGTTCGTTTACAAAACAATAAAAATTTAGACATTGATCATAAATTTAAAATTGTTTAATTAAATAATCAAGATGATCTTTTAATGTTGTAAATCAAAAGTTAAACAACTATATCAGTCGATAAGTCGTTTATAGGTAAGTCGTTCTTCAAATGCACAATATAAAGCAAAATTAAATCGATTACCTTCATCAAAATCTTTAGTATTATATCTAAAGGAAAATTCATCACAGTAAAGTTGCAAATGTTTTGGGCTAACTGAATGATAAATGCCAAGAATTCCGCGTTTTAGTAAACTCCAAAATCCTTCAATACTATTGGTATGATAGGAATCTTTCACATATTGACCTCTAGTATGAGGTATACTTTTATGTTCGTAATGTTTGTGTACTTGAGAATAACCTTTCCAACCATCACTAACAACAATAGAGCCTCTTTTGACCATGTTTTTAATAATCGTTGTAAGAGTTTTACCTTTTGTGTTAGGAACGATTTCTGTAGATACTTTTCCATTACTAAGTAAGCCAAATACAACAGCTTTTGTTTTAGTACTTCGACCCTGGGTATTTTCTACTCTTTTTTGCCATGATTTTTTATGATTTTTACCACCTATATAAGTCTCATCCACTTGAGTGTCACCATCAAAACTTTTAACTTTTTCAGAACGTAATGAATGTCTGATTCTTGAAAGCATGAACCATGCAGTTTTCTGCGTTACACCAATATCTTTTGCAAGTTGATGGCTACTAATACCTTTTTTATGTGATGTGAAAATATAGATTGCATAGAACCATTTTCTAAGTGGAATAGCTGAATTTTCGAACATCGTTCCAATTTTTACATTAAAATTTATTCTACAATCCTTACATTTATAGATACCATTGAATTCACCATTCTTTTTTAATTTGTAATGGTCAGGTCGTTCACTTAAACAATTGGTACATATCGGATCGTGTGTCCAAATTAAGTCTTCAAGATATTCTCTACATTTCTGTTCTGTATTAAATGCTTCCATCATATTCATTATAGAATCTGTAGGGTCATTAAATCCAAGATTGAAAAGCTTTGTTACTCTGTGAATTATCATATTTTATTAGTATATATAAATTTAATAAAAAAGATCGAGGCAGAACAATTCAGAGGAACAAATTTTTATGATTTTTATCTTGTTTTATATTTGATTTTCAGTTGGTTGTAGCTTATTATTTGACATTTACAGGAATAAAAAACTGCATCAAAAGATTGATGCAGTTTAGGTTTTGAAATGTTGTTTAATTAATTGGTATTAACTAGTATATTATTATCTAAAATAATATAACATTCCTTCTCAGTTTTTTTGTTGAAAGAATGATAGATCCTGACAAGGAAACGCTTAATAAGCTTAGACCAGGAGATAGTATTGAAACTAACGATATGTTTGAGTATATTTTTGGTGGATATGGTAGAAATACAAGACTTGATCGTAAAAATTTTTTGGAGATGCTTTTATTCAATTTGGTCTTGATGTAGAAGGTATTGGAAATCCATTTGGAAGGTCATCAGTTTCAAGTCCTTCAAAATTGGATACATTTAGCCATTATGGTCCCCAAGCAGTTGGTCTTAATATTTATAGAAACAATGAAGGTATAATAACTGGTGTTGGAGTTAAAGCTCAAGACGTTTATAAATATAATATGACAAAGGCACAACTTGATTCAATGCACAATCGAATTAACGCTGATGAAATTAAACGTAATAATCAAAGAGATTCGATATTAAGAAAAATAATAAGATGATAATATGAAGACTAAAATAATTTGCACACTAATTTTATTCATTATTTTTTCTTGTAAAAAAGATGAAACTAAGAGTTATAAAGAAGAATTAACCCAATCTATCCAAAAAAAAATTACACAAGAGCTTAAACAAGATGGTTCTACTTTAGAGTCCATTAAACTTGTAAAATTTGATACCTTAACTGAACAGCAAGAAGCCCAGTATTTAATAAATTATTCTTATCAGAGATTGAGGATATTAAATGAACAACAGCAACAGCTGACAAATGAGCTTGCTAGAGTTAAAAATAAAGATGATTTTAAGCGTAACGAATCAAGATATGTAAAAGTAAAGGACAGTATAAAACACGAAATAAAAATTATAGAAATTGTAGAAAGCTTAAATCCCCGAAAGGTTAAAACTGGCAATTATCTGGCAATTTTTATTTTAAAGGTTAATGATAAAAAATCTAATACAGTTAAAAACGATTCGTTATTTATGTTTACAAATGAAAAAAAAGTAATCTTCACATCAACACAATTTATTGAGCAATGTATTGCGAAGTTCAAAAAAGACTGACCTTCTTAAAAGTCTCTCGACTTTGAGCAGATAAAAAATAAATCCACCGCAATTGTGTAGCAATATTTTGACGTTGATACTTTTTAGGATGAAAGGTTTATCCTTCTTATATGTTTTAAATTAGAGAGTTTTATAAATAATTAGGGTATTGATTTCAATACCCTAATTTTGAATAAGTTTTGCTAGAAACAGCAAAGATGTTCCATATGCTTGATCTTGGAAGATGGGTATGATACAGACCCATTAGAAGAGATCACAAGAAGGTTTTCGCCTTACAATTATGCGTTAAATAACCCGGTAAGCTTTATCGACCCGGATGGGAGAAAAGCTTATGCTCCTGATACGTGGAGCTGGAATATAAGTTCTGGCGGAGCCGCCTCGTATTATCTTGCAGGCGGAAAAGGTGCAACGGGAATGTCTATGGATGAATGGTCAGGTAATGTTCCGACGATATTTTCCCGTCCTAATGAAGGTGGAGGGGGAAGTGGCATTAGTGGTGGAATGACATTCACAGACCCTTCCATGATTGCGTTTATACAACAAGGAGCTTCACAACCTGGCTTTATTAATGGTTTATTCTCTATGATTGGGCAATTAGAGAAGGCTGGGTTAAATGATCCTATTGTTCAACTTCTTATTTGGCCAGGTAACGGAGATGTTGGGCATACAGCAATTAGGATTAACGGAACAGTGTATGGATACTATCCAACAGATATAGATGGTGATGGGCAATACACTAAAGTGGATTTAAAAAATAGTCCTGGTGAAATGCATATTGATAGTGAGAATGAATTTTATTATAAATATAATGGTAACACTATTGTTTCATACGATATTAAAATGTCAGATTCCCAAATAAAAAGTTTAGAAAAAACACTTTTAGGTGTTGCTAAAAATCCTGGAATGTATGAGCTAACCGGATTAAACTGTACATCTGTAGCTATTCAGGCATTAAATAAAAACGGGATCAATATATATACATCTCCAACAACTTATAGCAGATTTGACGGAGATTCGACAGTTTATAAATTAAAAACAGGCTATTATGTCTCTCCTGACCGATTACTAAATTATTTAAATAACGGTCTCAATAATTACTCTTTTTATAATAGAACTAAATACACGATTAAATAATGAAAATATATTTTAAAACCTGGATGTTTTTTGGAGTTATATTAATGCTGTTTTCTTGCGAAAAAAACTATGATAAGGAAGAAATTGGAAAACTCCTTAATAGTGATGATAAAACAGAAATAATGAAAGGATGTTCTTTACTGAAAAATGAAAAAGATACAATATTTGTAAAGTATTTATTTAAGAATATTGAGGATGGTAGAATTTCCCATAATGCTAAATTTTATGGAATTAGTGTCTACGAAGCTAGAATGAAAGCTTTAAGAAGAATTTCAGGTTTAAATCCACCCAATAAGATAACATATAAATTTGATAGTCTTAATACTGCTTATTATCAAGAATGGGCAATAAAAAAAGGTTTTCATTAAATCTTTGACTAGTCCTAAATAAGCATAACAGATTAATATGGAGTTGCTACCTTTTTTGAGACAAAAAGTTTATACTTTTTTATACTCCTATTTTGGATAATCTTGAAAATAATTAGGTCATATTGAACTTTCAATACTCTAATTTTATAAAATAAGTTTCACTAGAAACAGCAATAGAGATCATTGAAGAAAACAACTACTATCCTTTTGGGCTGAAGCATGAAGGCTATAATACATTATCTGGTAACCCTTCCTATAACTATGGCTATAACGGAAAAGAATTACAGACGGAAACCGGAATGTATGACTATGGTGCAAGGATGTATATGAGTGACATTGGAAGATGGGGCGTTGTGGATCCATTAGCAGAGACCACAAGAAGGTTTTCGCCTTACAATTATGCGTTAAATAATCCTGTAAGCTTTATCGACCCGGATGGGAGAAAAGCTTATGCTCCTGATACGTGGAGCTGGAATATAAGTTCTGGCGGAGCCGCTTCGTATTATCTTGCAGGCGGA
>NZ_JBSICB010000028.1:0-11251 GCF_058245615.1 Chryseobacterium sp. UF-290 | reverse complement strand
TAAAATACCTTGCAGGCTATTATGTATCAGAAACTGAAATTGATTCCAGCCAATTATCAGAATATCTTTCGGGATGTTTGCCTGAGTATATGGTACCGAGTGTTTTTGTTCATCTGGCGGTTTTACCACTGACGATCAATGGCAAGCTGGATAAACGAGCATTACCAGAGCCTGACTTTACGGGCAATAAGGATTATGTTGGACCGGAGAATGAGCTTCAGGAGAAGTTATGTCAGATCTATGGTGAAGTTTTGGGGATTGATTCCGGGTATGTAGGTATTCATGATGACTTCTTCAGATTGGGCGGAGACAGTATCATCAGCATCCAGTTGGTGAGCAGAATAAAACAACAACTGGATGTGCGGGTAAATGTAAAAGAAATCTTCTTAGCGAGAACTACGGCTGCGTTGGCAGGACTCATTGAAGATAAAAATTCGGCTACTCAGGTAGAGATCCTGGCAGAACAGGGGCTGCTTACAGGAGAAGTTCCGCTTCTTCCTATCCAGGATTGGTTCTTCAGTCAGAAAGAAAAAGGCTATTTGCCGGAATTTAACCACTGGAATCAGTCATTTTTGATCAATGTTCCGGAACTGGATGAGAAACTTCTGAAGAAAAGTATACAACTGCTCATTGAAAAACATGATGCACTCAGAATGTATTATCCTGTAGAAAAAGGAGCTTACAGCCAGCAATACCAAGGTGGGGAAATCGAGCCGGAGATCACTGAATTAGATGTTTCAGACCTGATGCCGGAAGACCTCTTAAAAATATTCACCCAATGGCAGGAACAATTTGATATAGAAAAAGGACCACTGTACCGCATCGGCTATATTAAAGGAAATAAGGATAAGACAGCCAGAATTTTCATGGCTTTTCATCACCTGATCATTGATACCGTGAGCTGGAGAATTATCACAGAAGACCTGAAGAATATATATCAGGCTCTTGAAAACGGAAGAGAATCCGGTATAACATCCCAGATAAAAGGAAGCAGCTACCGTCAGTGGGTAGAAGCCATAAAAAATTATAAAAAGGAGAACCCTGAATCCGGAGAAGCAGAACGTACATACTGGAATACGACCATTGAAGCTATACATAAAAACAACAGCAGGCTGGAAGTTATTTCTGTCCCTGAATACAATCATGATTATCTTCTTCTGAATAAAGAGGAGACGGAAAAACTGATTCGGGGTAGCCATCATGTATATCAGACCCGGATCAATGATCTGCTGCTGTCTGCATTGGCTTCTGCGCTTACAGAACTTACCGGAGAAAGGCGCCATACCGTTATTCTTGAAGGACATGGGCGGGAAGATGTATTTAGTAATCTGGATATTACCCAAACGGTAGGTTGGTTTACCACCATGTATCCATTACTGCTGGAAACAGGAGAAAATCATAATGAGACTGTAGTATTGACTAAGGAAGCCTTAAGAGCAATCCCGGACAATGGTATCGGCTATGGCAGTCTTATCGGATATACAGATCATGAACTTCCTAAAATAAGTTTCAATTATTTGGGACAGCTGGATCAGGAAGAGGAAGGTTCAGAAACAAAAACATGGTTTATTGCAGCTGAAGATAGCGGCCTTTCCATTGGAAAATCAAACAGAGACAGCCATATCATCAGTGTGAATGGTGCCGTTATAGATGGGCAGCTTCGCTTTAATATATCTGCACATCTGTCTCAGAACCATGTGGAAAAGATAACCCGGAAATTTAAAGATCATATTATTGAGATTATCGAAGAGCTCTCCGGAAAAAATCGCAGCTTCCTTACCCCTTCCGATGTAGATTATATAATAGGGCAGGACCAGTTGTCAGACATTCAGGAAAAAGGAGAAATAGAAGGGGTGTATCTTGCCAATAGTCTTCAGGAAGGTTTTGTTTACCATGCCCTGAACCAGGGAGATAAAGATGATGCATACCGTGTGCAATTGATGTGGGAATATCTTTCTGAAATGAATGTTGATATCCTTAAAGATGCCTGGTCATATACCCAACGCCAGTTTCCTGCATTGCGCCTTAGATTTGACTGGAATGGGGAGATTGTACAGATCATTGACAAAGAAAATATGCTGGATTGGCGTTATCAGAATATTGACGGAATGCAGACGGAAGAACAGGACGAATTAATCCGTGAAATCACTGAAAAAGACCGTTTTGAAGTCTATGATTTATCAAAAGGAGGATTATTCAGGATCTATTTGTTTCAACGTTCAGAAAATCATTATACCTGTCTCTTCAGTAACCATCATGCTGTGTTAGACGGTTGGAGTATGCCTGTTATACTCAAAAGCATTCATGAAATTTACCTGAATCTTATTAGAAAACAGGCCCCGGATAATGTAACAGACCAGGCTTATATTAATACCCAGAAATACCTCCAGCAGCATAAGGATAATAGCCGTTATTTCTGGAAAGAATATATGTCTGAGCTGGAAGATCAGGAAGATTTAAGCAGTTTATTAAAAGAAGATAAGAGAGCGGTAGATTTAGGCAATTATCGACATATAAAAGACCATCAGAAGACTGAGATGTTAATCACCGGTGACCGGTATCAGCAGTTGAAAGACTTTACAAAAGCGAATGGCTTTACGGTCAATGCCGTTCTTCAGTATCTGTGGCATAGTCAGCTCAGGCTGTACAGTGGGGTGATGAGCACGGTTGTTGGAACGACTGTATCCGGAAGGAGCTTGCCTGTAGATGGTATAGAATCTTCGGTTGGGCTTTTCATCAATACCCTTCCGTTGATCATACAGCATACCGCTGGGAGGATAATAGATATTATTTCAGATATTCAACAAAAAATCAGCGAACTGAATACCCATAGTGATATAAGCCTTGCTGAGCTTCATCATGATGGACGCAGAATGTTCAGCAGCATATTTGTGTATGAAAACTATCCGGTACCGGAGGCGGGAGACGATAGCAATGAATTAGGATTTATTTTTAAAGGAGGAGTCGAAAAACTGGATTATCCTTTGGGAGTGATGGCATTTGAGCAAGGAGACAGCGTAACGATGAAGATCAATTACGAAGGAGCTCTCTTTGAAGAGTCCATGATGAAACAGCTGATAGATGGAATGAGAACTGTTTTACATCAGGTGTTGGCAGACTGGGAGATGACCTCAGATCAACTTTCGCATATTTCCGGGACACAGCTTGAATTAATAGACAGCTGGAACACAACAGACACAGCATATCCATCAGATAAAACGATTCATCAGCTATTTGAAGATCAGGTTGAAAGAACACCGGATGCTATCGCATTAGTGTATCAGGACATTAAGCTTTCATATAGTGAGTTAAATGCAAGATCCAACCGTTTGGCGAATTATCTTCTTCAGACCTATGATCTTAGGGCTGATGATTTGGTTCCTTTGTGTCTGGATCGTTCGGAAAATATGCTGGTAGCGATGCTTGCTGTGTTAAAATCCGGCGCAGCGTATGTTCCTATGGATCCATCCTATCCTTTGGAAAGGATAGAGCACATCCTTCGTGATACCGGAGCAAAACTCATCCTGTGTCAGGAAAGTACGATAAATAAGCTACAGGAAATTAAGGTAGAAACCCTCACATTAGATGAAATTACGTTTCAAGCAATGCTTGAAACCATTGACGCTAATAATCCTGTTACCAAAGCAGGACCTGATAACCTTGCTTATGTCATTTACACCAGTGGAACAACAGGCCTTCCCAAAGGAGTTATGATTGAGCATCAAAATGTTTCGAATCTGATCCATCAGGAAGCAAAAGAATTTGGTCTTACCGGAGAAGTTCATAAGAACTGCTTATGGTATGCAAACTATGTATTTGATGCGCATGTCTGGGAATTGTATCCTGTGATCACTCACGGTCACAGTATCTATTTGTTGGATAAAGAAACCCAGACTGATCTGTCCGCATTACAGCAATACATCGGAGAGAAGAGGATCAGCCTTGCGACTATTCCTCCTGTTCTTTTAACCAAAGATCATATTCTACCCTTAGAAATCCTGGTAGTAGCAGGAGATGTTACCAATCCTCAGGTGATGGCTTTATATGAAAAAAGCGGAGTCGATATTATCAATGCTTATGGTCCCACAGAAAGTACGGTATGTGCAACATTGCACCATTATAATCAAGATCATAACCCGGTTAATATTGGTGGCCCGATTGGAAATATGACCGTTTATGTATTGGATAATCATTTCCGTCCTGTTCCTGTTGGAGCCATAGGTGAGCTTTACATCGGAGGATCAGGAATAGCGAGAGGCTATCTGAACAGAGCTGAGCTTACGGAAGAGCGCTTTATGGCAAATCCATTCCAGACCATCGAGCAGCAGGCAAGAGGAGAAAACGGAAGTTTGTACAAAACTGGAGATTTAGTACGCTGGTTATCGAATGGCGAATTGGAATATATTGGCAGAAATGACTTCCAGGTTAAGATCAGAGGATATAGAATTGAGCTTGGCGAGATCGAAAACAGGATGTTGGAATATCCTGCGATACAGAGGGCAGCCGTCTTGGCAAAAGAGAACCAATCCGGCTTAAAATACCTTGCAGGTTATTATGTCTCTGATACGGCTATTGAACCAGCTTTACTTTCCGGGTATCTTTCGGGATGTTTGCCTGAGTATATGATACCGAGTGTTTTTGTTCATCTGACGGTTTTACCACTGACAATCAATGGTAAGCTGGATAAACGGGCATTACCGGAGCCTGACTTTACGGGCAATAAGGATTATACAGCTCCTGAAACTGAGCTTCAGCAGCAGCTGTGTCAGATTTATGGTGAAGTTTTGGGGATTGATTCCGGGCATGTAGGTATTCATGATGACTTCTTCAGATTGGGAGGAAACAGTATCATGGCGATCCGGCTGATCAGTAAGATCAAACAGGCTTTGAATATGCAGGTGAATGTGACAATGGTGTTCAACCACAAAACAATAGCCTCATTGGCAGCGATTCTGAGCGATGGAATGCATATAGAGGAGCAGATCAATATTATTCCTGTTCAGGTAGATTCTCCAGAAGAGCAGCGTTTGTCGTTTGCACAGGAAAGGCTTTGGTTTATAGAGTCTTATGAAGGAGGAAGCAGTGCGTATAATATTCCTATTACCACTATGTTGGATGAAAACATTCAGCTTGATCTTCTTCAGAAATCTCTGGAAATGGTAATCATGCGCCATGAGATACTCCGATCCATGATAAAAATGACCAGGGACGGAAAAGGGTACCAGGTGATTACGGATGTTATTCCTGAATTTAAGATTGTAGCAGTTGAAACCAAGGAAGAGCTGGAAAAAGCAATAAGCAGAAGTGCAAACAACGTCTTCCGTCTTGATGAAGAACTCCCTGTAGAGATCACTGTATTTACATTCAATAACCGTCACTATTTGTCCGTTGTGATTCATCACATTGCCTTTGACGGATGGTCTACAGATGTTTTTCTGAAAGAAGTGGCGGATATTTATCATGCGCTTATCAATAAAGAAACATTGGACCTGCCGGAATTAAGAGTTCAGTACAAAGACTTTGCACTATGGCAGCGTCATTATCTTGAGGGTGAAAGGCTTAATAAACAGATTGATTATTGGAAAAACAAGCTTGGTGATTTCCAAAGCCTTGACTTGCCTACAGATGAGCACAGACCAATCCAGGTTTCTTATGAAGGAGAAAATCTGTATTTTGACGTGAATATAGAGCTTGGAGATAAACTCAGAATTCTTTCTAAAAACCTTGGAGTAAGCATGTATACGATCATGTTGAGTGGCTATTATCTGATGCTTTCAGCCTATTCCGGTCAGGACGATATTGTGGTGGGAAGTCCGATTGCGAACCGTCATCATGCAGGTCTTGAAAATATGATTGGCTTCTTTGTCAATACGTTGGCTTTAAGAGAGAAGATTGACGGAGAGCAAAGCCTTGCAGATTTCATCCTTCAGGTTTCCGGATCCGTGACAGAAGCTCAGTCTCATCAGGATCTTCCGTTTGAGAAGCTGGTGGATGAGTTGGGTATAGATCAGGATTCTTCAAGACATCCGGTTTTTCAGGTCATGTTTGGTCTTCAGAACGTTGGTGGCGAAATACCTGAGGCGGAAGAAATATTGTTTTATCCTTTCGATGGAGAAGTAGACTATCAGGCAGCGAAATTTGACCTGACAACCATGATAGATGACGATGGAAACAACATTCATATGATGTTCAACTATGCAAAAGCTTTGTTTAGAAAAGAGACTGTCATCCGTATGGCGGCTTCTTATCAGTTCCTTTTAGAACAGATGGCACAGGCCGGAGCAGATCATATGCTGATCCGAAACCTTGCTCTGATTTCAGAACAGGAAACTGAGCAAACGATAACGAACTGGAACAATACCAGAGAAGATTACCCATCCGATAAGACCATTCATCAGTTATTTGAAGAACAGGTTGAAAAAACTCCGGATCATACTGCATTAGTATATCAGGATGTAAAGCTTTCTTACTCCGAACTGAATGAAAGAGCAAATCGCCTGGCGAACCATCTCATTACAAACCATCATCTCCAGCCGGATGACTTAGTCCCATTGTGTTTAGAGCGTTCCGAGCATATGCTGATTGCAATATTGGGGATATTAAAAGCCGGAGCAGCTTATGTTCCAATGGATCCGGCATATCCTGCAGACAGGATCAAACATATTTTAGAAGACACGAAACCGAAAATAGTAATTACACAAGAAAGTCTTACAGAAAAAATAAGTGCCTTAGGCAAAGAAAATCCTATCGTCTTAGATGATATTGGCTTTAAAGCAATGCTTGAAACATCTGATGCTAATAATCCTGTTACCAGTATAAAATCTTCTGATCTGGCTTATGTGATCTACACCAGTGGAACCACAGGCCTTCCAAAAGGAGTAATGATTGAACACTGTGGAGTAATAAACCTTATCAGATCAATGATTAAAGCACACTTACTTGAAGAATATCAGGAAGTGGGCTGCTACTCAAATTATGTATTCGATGCCTTCGTATATGAAGCCTTTCCTGCATTATGTAACGGAAACACATTGTGGCTGTACAGCAACGATCTCAGAACATCGGTGAGTGAGCTTAATGACTATATTAAAGCAAACAATATTGAAGTTTCCTTCATTCCGCCTGTCATATTAAGAGAAATTGTAGAACAGGGGACCAGCCTGAAGCTGATTTTTGCAGGTGGAGAAAGTTTTCCGGCTCTGGATAAAAATGGAGCTGATATCACTTTTATTAATGAATATGGACCAACTGAAGGAACCGTATGCGTTACCCTTCATGAATACAAAAAAGATTATAATTCATTGAACATTGGTGGCCCTATAGCCAATACAGCTTTATATGTACTTGACGCTCTTCATCGTCCTGTTCCTGTTGGTGCAATAGGTGAGCTTTACATTGCCGGAGCGGGAATTGCCAGAGGATATCTGAACAGACCGGATCTGACTGAAGAACGCTTCATTGCCAATCCTTTTCAGACCATAGAAGATCAAGAAAGAGGAGAAAACGGACGTTTGTATAAGACAGGAGATTTAGTCCGTTGGTTATCGAATGGCGAATTGGAATATATGGGAAGAAATGACTTCCAGGTTAAGATCAGAGGACACAGAATAGAATTGGGCGAGATAGAAAATACCTTGCTGAATTATTCCGGTATCCGCCAGGTTGCAGTGTTGGCTAAAGAGAATAATGCCGGCTTAAAATATCTTGCAGCCTATTATGTCTCTGATACAGCTATTGAACCAGCTTTACTTTCCGAGTATCTTTCGGGATGTTTGCCGGAATATATGGTACCGGGTGCTTTTGTCCATTTAACCACTTTACCATTAACGGTCAATGGAAAGCTGGATAGGAAAGCTTTACCGGAACCGGAGTTTACAGGCAGTAAAGATTATAGTGCCCCGGAGAATGAACTTCAGAAAAAGGTTTGTCAGATCTATGGTGAAGTATTGGGAATCGATGCAGAAAAGATCAGTATTCATGATGATTTCTTCAGATTGGGCGGAGACAGTATTATCAGTATTCAGCTGGTGGGCAGAATAAGACAGCAGTTAGAGATCAGGTTAAGCGTGAAAGAAGTCTTTACTTCCCGAACAGCAGCATCGTTGTCCTTACTCATAGAAGATAAAAAACAGAGCGAAGAAACCCGAATCATATCCGAACAGGGAATCCTGAAAGGAGCAGTATCAATGCTTCCGGTTCAGGATTGGTTCTTCAGCCAGAAAGAAGAGGGCTATCTGAAGGATTTTAACCACTGGAACCAGGCATTTCTGATCAGTGTTCCGGTATTGGATAAAAAGCTTTTAGAAACATCCATACAGCATCTGATTGAAAGACATGATGCCTTTAGATTGCAGTACAGCAGAGAAAACGGAATGTATACCCAAAAGTATGGAGACAATCTATCATCTGTTGAAATCCGTTATCTGGATGCTTCCGGATTAAAAGAAGAAGAGCTGTCGGGAATTTTTACAAACTGGCAGTCCCATTTTGATATAGAAAATGGACCATTATACCAGATCGGCTATATTGACGGCTATAAAGATGGCAGTGCAAGAATTTTCTTTGCACTTCATCACCTGATTATTGATTCCGTAAGCTGGAGAATCATCACGGAAGATCTGAAGAATATCTACCATGCCATGGAGAACGGAGAAGAATCCGGTATAGCATCCTATATAAAGGGAAGCAGCTACCGTCAATGGGTAGAAGCTATAAAAAGCTATAAAACCGAAGACCGGGACTCCAGAGAAGAAGAGCTTTCATATTGGAACAATACAGTAAATACGGTAGAGCAGAATAATAAAATACTGAGAAATCTGATCTCTGAAGAGATCCATTATGGACAGTTGATATTAGATAAAAACAGTACAGAAAAGCTGATCAGGAAGACCCATCACGTCTACCATACTCAGATCAACGATCTGTTATTGTCTGCTTTATCATCCACACTTACGGCATTCAGTGGAGAATCCCGCCATGCAGTATTGCTGGAGAGTCATGGGCGTGAAGATATATTTGATAATCTGGATATTACAGAGACGGTTGGATGGTTTACCACCATGTATCCATTACTGCTGGAAACAGGGAAAGAACTGAAAGATACCGTAGTTTTAACAAAAGAAGCTATACGAAGCATTCCGAACAACGGTATCGGCTATGGCAGCCTGGTGGGTTATATTGAAAGAGAACTTCCGAAGATCAGCTTCAATTATTTGGGGCAGCTGGATCAGGAAGAGGAAGGTTCAGAAACAAAAACATGGTTCATTGCAGCTGAAAACAGTGGTTCAGGAATGGGAGCAAATAATAGGGACAGCTACTATATCAGTGTCAATGGAGCTGTAGTTGACGGGCAGCTTCGCTTTGGATTGTCCGGGCATTTGACTGAAGATCAGATTACTCTTTTGGCAGATCGCTTTAAGCAGTATCTGGAATTCATCGCTGACAAGTTCTCCGAAGAAACAGGAAGTTATCTCACACCTTCTGATGTAGGTTATATCGTAAGCCAGGATCAGTTGTCAGATATTCAGAAATCAGGAGAAATAGAAGGGGTATATCTGGCTAACAGCTTGCAGGAAGGTTTTGTTTACCATGCCCTGAACCAGGGAGAGACTGATGATGCCTACAGAGTACAATTGATGTGGGAGTATCATAGCCCTATCAATATCGAAATTCTGAGAGAATCGTGGAGGCTTACCCAGCAACAATATCCTTCACTCAGACTAAGGTTTGACTGGAATGGAGAAATTGTCCAGGTGATTGATAAAAAAGGAAAAGTAGACTGGCGTTATCACGACATCAGTACATTGGATGACGCTGCTCAGGAGTTGCTCATTCAGCAGATTACAGCTAATGACCGTTTAGAATCCTATGATTTGTCTAAAGGAAGTCTGTTCAGGATCTATTTGTTCCAACGGGACGAAAGACAGTACAGTTGCCTGTTCAGTAATCACCATGCTATATTGGATGGCTGGAGTATGCCTCTTATACTGAATAGCATTCATGATACTTATCTGAAGCTTGTTAAAAACAAGGATGTAAACCTGGTAACAGATACCGGCTATATTGCCACTCAGAAATATTTGCAGGATCATAAAGAAAATAGCAGTCATTTCTGGAAAGGATATATGTCGGAGCTGGAAGATCAGGAAGATTTAAGCAGTTTATTAAAAGAAGATAAGAGAGCGGTAGACTTAGGCAATTATCGACATATAAAAGACCATCAGAAGACCGAGATGCTAATCACCGGTGACCAGTATCAGCAGTTGAAAGACTTTACAAAAGCGAATGGCTTTACGGTCAATGCCGTTCTTCAGTATCTGTGGCATAGTCAGCTCAGGCTGTATAGTGGGGTGATGAGCACGGTTGTTGGAACGACCGTATCCGGAAGAAGCTTACCTGTAGATGGTATAGAATCTTCAGCCGGGCTTTATATCAACACCTTACCATTGATTGTGACTCATCAGGAAGGACGAGTGCTGGATCAGATCTTAACAATACAGGAAAGGATCAGCGATTTGAACAGCCATAGCGATGTAAATCTTGCCGGGCTTCATCATGACGGACGCAGAATGTTCAGCAGTTTATTTGTGTATGAAAACTATCCGGTACCGGAAGCAGGGGACGAAAGCAATGAACTGGGATTTGTCTTCAGAGACTCTGTCGAAAAACTGGACTATCCTTTGGGAGTGATGGCGTTTGAGCAAGGAGACAGCGTAACGATGAAGATCAACTACGAAGGAGCTCTCTTTGAAGAGTCCATGATGAAACAGCTGATAGATGGAATGAGAACGGTTTTACAACAGGTGTTGGCAGACTGGGAGATGACCTCAGATCAACTTTCGCATATTTCCGGGACACAGCTTGAATTAATAGACAGCTGGAACACAACAGACACAGCATATCCATCAGATAAAACGATTCATCAGCTATTTGAAGATCAGGTTGAAAGAACACCGGATGCTATCGCATTAGTGTATCAGGACATTAAGCTTTCATATAGTGAGTTAAATGCAAGATCCAACCGTTTGGCGAATTATCTTCTTCAGACCTATGATCTTAGGGCTGATGATTTGGTTCCTTTGTGTCTGGATCGTTCGGAAAATATGCTGGTAGCGATGCTTGCTGTGTTAAAATCCGGCGCAGCATATGTTCCCATGGATCCATCCTATCCTGCCGAAAGGATAGAGCACATCCTTCGTGATACCGGAGCACGCCTGATTCTTGGTCAGGAAAGTACACTGGAAAAGTTAAA
>NZ_JBSICB010000027.1:0-16557 GCF_058245615.1 Chryseobacterium sp. UF-290 | reverse complement strand
TAGGCCGCCGCCAGTTTTTATTTTATTTTTAAAAGTCTCATGTATAACAAATACATGAGACTTTTTTTTGCTGGATACCCAAACCACAAACTACAAATTCTTTTATACTATACAACTATCAGCTGAATTCATCAATGACCATTGATAATAAAAAAAACGCCTCAATTACCTATTGAGACGCTTTTTAATATCGTTTGTATGATTACTTATACCTGTATTACTCCTAAGTTAAATTTCTCTGTAATAGGGGCGTGATTGGCAGCTTCAATTCCCATAGAAATCCATTTTCTGGTATCAGCAGGATTGATGATAGCATCTGTCCATAATCTTGCGGCAGCATAGGTTGCCTCAGTTTGTTTCTGATATCTTTTGGAAATGGTATCCAGAATTTCATTGTGTTCTTCCTCAGAAATTTCTTTACCTTGTTTCTTTAAAGTAGATTCCTGAATCTGGGCTAATACCTTTGCAGCTTGTGCTCCTCCCATCACTGCCAGATCGGCCCACGGCCATGCAACAATAAGTCTTGGATCATAAGCTTTTCCACACATGGCGTAATTTCCCGCTCCATAAGAATTTCCTGTAATGATCGTGAATTTAGGAACTACAGAATTAGAAACAGCATTGACCATCTTTGCACCATCTTTAATGATTCCGCCATGTTCTGATTTTGAACCTACCATGAATCCGGTAACATCCTGCAAGAAAACCAAAGGAATCTTTCTTTGGTTACAGTTGGCGATGAATCGGGTTGCTTTATCTGCAGAATCGGAATAGATTACCCCTCCGAACTGCATTTCTCCTTTACCGCTCTTTACCAGTTTTCTCTGATTGGCCACTATTCCTACAGACCAGCCATCAACTCTTGCTGTTGCGCAAATAATACTTTTGCCATAGTCCGGTTTATATTCATCATATTCAGAGTTATCCACAATACATTTAATAATGTCATACGTATCGTATTGCTCAGCTCTGGAAACCGGCATAATTCCAAAAATGTGGTCAGGATTTTCTTTTGGCGGGAAACTTTCTATTCTGTCAAAGCCTGCTTTTTCCGTACTTCCGATAGATTTCATGATATTCTTTATCCTGTCTAAAGCATCTTTATCGTTTTTAGCCTTATAATCTGTAACGCCAGAAATGGAACAGTGTGTGGTAGCACCTCCCAGGGTTTCGTTATCAATACTTTCTCCGATAGCAGCTTTCACAAGATAGCTTCCTGCGAGGAAAATAGAGCCTGTTTTGTCCACGATCATCGCTTCATCACTCATGATAGGCAGATAAGCTCCTCCGGCTACACAGCTGCCCATAACAGCGGAAATCTGGATGATTCCCATTGAGCTCATCTTTGCATTATTTCTGAATATACGTCCGAAATGTTCTTTGTCAGGAAATATCTCATCCTGCATAGGAAGGTAAACACCGGCAGAGTCTACAAGATAGATGATCGGAAGCTTATTCTCCATGGCGATTTCCTGTGCTCTCAGGTTTTTCTTTCCGGTGATCGGAAACCAGGCACCAGCTTTTACGGAGGCATCATTGGCTACAACGATACATTGTCTTCCGGAAACATAACCGATCACAACAACTACACCTCCGCTAGGACATCCACCATGTTCCGCATACATTTCATAACCCGCGAATGCACCTACTTCTATGGAATCTGAATTTTTATCGAGAAGGTAATCTATTCTTTCCCTTGCCGTCATTTTTCCCTCTTCACGAAGCTTCTGAAGTCTCTTCTCACCACCTCCTTTCTTAATTTCTGCGAGCAGGCGATTTATCGCTGATAATTTTAATCTGTTCTGATCTTCTCGTTTGTTGAATTCGATGTCCATAAAATTTCAATTTTTTACGCTTAAAGATACTATTTTTATGAGGAATATGGATTAGATGTAAAACAAGTGTTTAATAGTTTGGTTTTTAGGAAATTGTGAAATTTTTAACAAAAAAATATTTTTAAATAATTTATATTTTTTCTAACTTTACATCAGAGTAACAGAGGTGATATTCTCTGCTAAATACTCTAAGTTCCTAGTTTATTTTTTTAATAGTTTATTATTTGAAGGCCCTGAAAGTTTAACAAATTTTCAGGGTTTTTTTATAGGGAATATGCCCACTTAGAATCATGAGTAATATTTTCTGTACTCTACTATATTAAGGTCAGTGGTTGAATTTTTGTTCTTCCGATATCTTTTAAAAGGAGTAAAACCCAATTCTCAAAACATGATAACGTAAACCATGTATTAACTAAAGAAAAATCCGTAAAAACCTTATTTGTAAATTTTTTTATTAAAGTAAATTTAGATTTTTTATAAGATTTGTAAAAGCCTATTTGTAAATTTGCACGTTAAAAAAAATTGAAGAAGGTAGGTTATGCAAAAATTGGCGCTTTTCAGGCTGCATCTGATTGTATTTTTATGGGGATTTACGGCTATCCTGGGAAAGCTGATTCATGCGAATGCTCAGATCCTGGTATTCTACAGGATGCTGTTTGCTGCTGTTTTTCTTTTTGTATTTATTAGAGTATTTAAAAAAGAAAGCATAAAGGTCTCGAAAAAAATATTTTTCCAGCTGGCAGGAATAGGTGTTGCAATGGCACTTCACTGGTATTGTTTTTTTTATTCCATTAAAGTTTCGAATGTTTCAATAGCTCTGAGCTGTCTTTCATTATCTACGCTTTTTGCTTCGATTCTGGAACCTGTTATTTTTAAAAGAAAGATTGATGTTTCCGAGGTGGTGATGGGAGCGGTCATTGTAGCCTGTATTTTATTGATCTTTAAAACGGAATTCCATTTTAAAGAAGGAATTATCTATGGAATATTGTGTGCTGTTTTCGGGACTATTTTTTCGGTATTTAACGGTAAAATGTTTGGTAAGACAAGTTCCGGGAACATTATATTTTATGAAATTTTCTGTGGTTGGTTTGTTTTAATGATATTTTATCTGCTTTCAGGGCAAATTTTTCAGATGAATGAAATAAACTACAGGGATCTGGCGTTAATATGCTTGTTAGCCAGTGTTTTTACCGCTTTTCCGATGTTGGAATCGGTGAAATTAATGAAGTATATTTCACCTTTTACTTTAATTTTAACAGTTAATTTGGAACCTGTCTACGGAATTATACTAGCTTTTTTTATCTTTGGGGAATCAGAACATATGAGCCCTGTATTTTATATTGCTTCAGCTGTTATGATACTGGCAATCATTGCAAATGGATTAATTAAAGCCAGAAAAACTAAGAACTTTAACTAAGCATCAAATTTATATGATGAAAAAATATCTTTTACTTGCATTTTCACTGCTGTTTGGGTGGTCTCAATCTCAGATTATCAGGAAATATTCCAATGAATTTTTAAATATCGGAGCTGGGGCAAGAGGACTGGCAATGGGAGGAGCTGTGATCTCCAATCAGGATGATGTTTATGCTCCTATGTGGAACCCGGCGGGCTTGATGGCCATTGAAAGAGATTGGCAGGGAGCTGCGATGCATGCTGAATACTTTGAGTCGATTGCAAAATATGATTATTTAGCATATGCCAAAGTATTGGAAGAAGGTGTTTTCGGAGTTTCTGTGGTGAGACTTGGGGTAGATAATATTTTGAATACAACCCAGATGATTGATTCTGAAGGGAATATTGATTACGATAAAATTACGAAGTTCTCACAGTCTGATTATGCGGCTATCCTCTCTTATGCGTTCAGACCAGGGGGGAACCCAAACCTGGATGTAGGGGTGAATGCGAAAATTGTCTATAGAAATGTAGGTAAGTTCGCCAACGGCTTTGGTTTCGGTTTTGATGTCGGAGCTATCTATAAAGCAGATAACGGATGGAAATTCGGGGGAATGGTTCGTGATATCACAACGACGGTCAACTTTTGGAGTGTGAATCAAAAGGAATTATCAGCTGTTGTCAATGGTGAAGAATTCAACCCGGCGCCTAAAGATAAGATGGAGCTTACGATGCCAAAGCTGAATGTAGGAGCAAGTAAGGTATTCGAGATCAATAGCAGCGTATATGTATTACCGGAGGCCGGATTAAATGTTGATTTTGCGAAAACAGCCTCTTTGATTTCAACAGACTTTGCAAGTATCAGTCCTTACGCTGGTGCTGAATTAGGCTACCAGAAAATGATTTTTGTGAGATTGGGGATCAACAGATTTCAATCGATTACAGATATAGAAGACCTTAAAAGGAAAGTTTCTTTCCAGCCTAGTGCAGGGATTGGGATAAGATATAGAGGGCTTACACTGGATTATGCGATTACAAATTCAGGAATAGGCGGATCTAATTTCTATTCTAACTTCTTCTCACTTAAGCTGGATATGGGAGCATTCAGAAATGATTAAATCGGACAAAATGAAAAAGATTTCAATGTTTGTGTTGGCAATTTGCTCAACAGCAGTTTTTGCGCAAAAAGTTTCAGATTATAAATATGTGATGATTCCTGAAAAGTTTCAGACCTTTAAAAACAGCAGCTTTGGATTGGAGGCTTATCTGGCAAAAGCTTTACAGGGTAAGAAATATGAAGTTTTACCGGAGTCCATAGACAAATGGCCCTCTGAGGCGAGAAATAATTCCTGCAATGTTATTAATGCAGAGGTTCTGAATGATAAAAGCTTATTTACCAATAAAGTGATCTTGCAGTTCAAGGATTGCAACAAAAAGGTTATTCTAGAATCCAAAGGACGTTCAGATATTAAAGAATTTGAAGAAGGATTTCCCGATGCTTTGAAACAGGCTCTGACACAGGTAGCATTCTCAAATCCTGTTGACATGCTTCCGGCTCAAACATCAGATGCTGTTCAAACCGTTCAGAATACCGTTTCTGAGCCGGTAACTTCTTCCGTTACTCCCACAGCCAATATTTATTCCAATGGCAAATCAGATCTTCAGAAAATACAGGTTGATGCCGGTCAGTTTATTTTAGCCAAATCCGGAAGTTCTGTTCCCTTTGCAGTCTTTAAAACAACATCAAAAAAAGAGGTTTTCATCGTAAAGCTTGCTGATGGAAATACAACTATTGGATATTTCGAAAATGGAAATATTGTGATCGATATGCCGCAGGCAGACGGAAGATATTCCAAGGAAATTTTTAAAGGGAAATAAGTTTCTGAATATAACAGAAGAATATATTATCCTTAATTCATATCCCTATCTGAGTTAAGGATTTTTTATATAAAATAGTGTACATATAAAAGGCCCTTAAAAAGAGCCTTTTACGTCATATATGCTGATGTGTTTTTTCAAGTTTCTATGGGTAAGAAACTATTAATTAACAACAACTAACCTTTGAAATTCAACTATTCTTCCGCTTTTGAAAAGCCATTAAAAATAATGTAAATCATCTATTATGGTAAATAAAGGTATGCCAGAGCTTGCAGAATAGAAATATTTTTCATGGTATTATTGCTTTTAGTTAATAACACTAATTTACGAAAAAAATACAAATAATAGTATTATACAGTAAAATATTTATAAAAAAATACAATTTGTTATTATATTGAATGTGTTTTTACCTTTTTATCTCTTTCTTATGAAATAAATACCCAATTTGAAATGCCGGAAAAGCGTTATTTTATTGATGAAAAGTTAAGAGGATTTATCCATTGGTATTGAAAAATTCCCAAATCACTTTTGCTTTGCTTTTGCCTAAAATCTCCTCCAGGGTTTCCAGATTGGATTCCTTGATTCGTTTAACGGATTTTAGTCTGGAAAGCAGTAATTCAATGGTTTTTTCACCCACTCCTGGAATTTCTTCCAATTCCGATTTTATAGTAGAATTCTTCCTTCTGGTTCTGTGATGTTTTACCCCAAACCGGTGAGCTTCATCACGTACCCTTTGTAAGATCTTTAATGTTTCGGATTTCTTATCCAGATACAAAGGAATTGGATCCTCAGGGAAGAAGATCTCTTCAAGTCTTTTGGCGATTCCTACGATCGTAATTTTCCCATAAAGACCTAGTAATTTCAGGCTCTTTACCGCGGATGATAATTGCCCTTTTCCCCCATCAATAAGGATCAGCTGGGGAAGGCTTTCTCCTTCGTCCAGCATTCTTTTGTAGCGACGGTAGATGACTTCTTCCATGGTTGCAAAATCATTAGGCCCTTCGACTGTTTTAGGATGAAAGATTCTATAGTCTGCTTTGCTGGGTTTGCCATCTTTAAAAACAACACATGCGGAAACAGGATGAGTCCCCTGGATATTCGAATTATCAAAACCTTCAATATGTCTCGGCTCTACAGGCATTCTGAGCAGTTTCTGCATTTCAGCCATGATCCGGGTAGTATGTCTTTCGGGATCTATAATCTGGACCTGTTTCAGCTTTTCCAGACGATACTCTTTCGCATTTTTCTCAGAAAGTTCTACAATTCTTTTCTTATCACCCACTTTGGGAACAATCAGCTTTACATTAGGAATTTCCACAGACAGATGGAAAGGAAGCAGCACCTCTTTTGAATCGGAACTGAACTTCTGGCGGATCTCTATCAGAGCTTCCTCCATAATATCCTCATCTGTTTCTTCGAGGATCTTTTTGATCTCTGTAGTAAAGCTCTGGATGATATTACCATTTCTTATCTTAAAGAAATTGACATAGGCAGCCGTTTCATCACTGGTCATTCCAAACACGTCCACGTCATCAATATTAGGATTCACGATCGTATTCTTTGCCTGATAATCTTCCAGGATATCCAGTCTTTCCTTAATGATCTGAGCTTCTTCGAACTGAAGATTGGAAGCCAGCTTCATCATCTGATTTACCAGATATTCTTTGGCTTTCCGGAAATCTCCCTTGATGATCCCTCGGATGGCATCTATCTTTTCATCATATTCCTCTTTACTTTCAAGATCTTCACAGGGACCCTCACAATTTTTGATATGGTATTCCAGGCAGACTTTATATTTCCCTTCCGCTATTTTTGCCGGAGCAAGATTAAGGTTGCAGGTTCTGAGCTTATAAATATGTTTAATGGTATCCAATAAAATTTTAGCGGGGCGTACTTTTGCATAAGGTCCGTAATATTCCGAGCCGTCCTTGATCACATTTCTGGTCAGGAAGATTCTTGGAAAATCTTCGTTTTTAATGCAGATCCATGGGTAGGTCTTGTCATCTTTCAGCATGACATTATAAAACGGCTGATGTTCTTTGATGAGATTGTTTTCCAGCAATAGAGCATCATATTCGCTGTTTACAATGGTAGTTTCCAGGCGCTGGATTTTACTTACCATTATTTTGATCCTGTATCCGGAGAGGTTTTTATTGAAGTAGGAGAGAACCCTCTTTTTTAGATTTTTAGCCTTTCCCACATACAGCAATTGATCATTCTTATCATAATAACGATAAACGCCGGGTTCGGATGGTAAAGTTTTGAGCTGTAATTCTAAAGAAGGATTCATAGAACAAAATTAAGGAAACTTTCCATATTTAAAAAAAGAAAAACCTGCAGAGATGTGCAGGCTTATTATAATATTGTAGAATTATATTATCCGTTCGTCATAGCAGTGTATTCATTCACAAGGAAGCTGAAATAATCCCATTCTACAGAATTTTTAGGATATTTTTTCAGGAATTCAGGATTGTCTCCGAAAAGAAAGTCATAATTGTCTTCGAAGTCATCTTTATGAAGCCACATTACTTTGTCTCCTTTCTTTATATAATAAGATTTGATAACGCCACCACCAAGCTGGGGAGAACCCATAACGGAAAATCCTGCTGTTTCTTTAGCTCTCGGATCATGATATACGGCAATAATATCATCAAATCCAGGGTTGATGACCTGCATCAGGAATTCCTTGTCGTCCTTCTTATTTTTTAAAGAAACCGTCTGATTGACAAAATAAATTCTGTCGTTATTGGTATTCTTTGTCAGCTTTTTGGTTCCGAAGTTTCTGATATTTCCCATGTACCTGGCAACCTTTGCAATTTTTTCAGCATTGTTCGGGTATACGTACATTTCACTGATCTGGTCGGCAATGAAGTTGGTATTCTTTTTCGTTATGCTGTCTTTAATGGAAACCTCATAAATCTGCCCTTTTTTTGTTTCAATTTTGTTGCAGAATCCTTTGTAGGTTGTTCCGTCTTTTAAGATAATGGTTGATGTTTTCCTGGGAGATGGAGTATTAAAGCCTTCATTGAAGAGGTAATTCTCCATTTTTTTGATATCTTCCTTTGAGTATTTTACTTTCTGTGCGAAAGCTGTTGTTCCTGCAACGCATAAAGCAAGCAGTAAAGATTTAAGTCTCATGTATTATAGTTTTTAATTTTCGGGCTAAAATAGTAAATTAAATCATTTGCTTTTATAAAAATATAGAAGGATCAAATTTAGTTTCTCCAATTATGGTTAAATGCTTAATTTTAAGAAAATTTTTAGAAATGATATACGGAGTAGATGTTTTTACTTTCCACGATGTCCTGGAAATCTGTAAAAAACCTAATAAAGCTAAGCTGAACAAGGCAGCTAAAGGACAGATCTTAAAATCTCAGCAAAACGTACAGAAAATAGTAGAATCCGACAGATGTGTATATGGGATCAATACCGGCTTCGGACCATTGTGTGATACTAAAATATCAGCTGATGAAACGGCGCAGCTACAATATAATCTGATTATTTCCCATGCGGTAGGTGTAGGGAAACCTATTGACAAAGAACTTTCCAAGATCATGATGATTGCCAAGGTTCATGCTTTATCAAAAGGATTCTCCGGTGTTTCTCTGGAAGTGATCGAGAGGATGATCCTGATGCTGGAGAAAGATATTATTCCCGTAGTGCCTGAGCAGGGATCTGTAGGAGCTTCCGGTGACCTTGCTCCTTTGGCACATCTTGTATTGCCTTTGCTTGGCTTAGGACAGGTTTGGGAAGATGATAAAGTTTCCGATACAATGGAGGTGCTGGAGAAGCACGATCTTGAGCCATTGGCCTTAGGACCGAAAGAAGGGCTTGGACTGATTAATGGCACACAGTTTATCCTGGCACATGCGATCAAAGGATTGGAAAAATTTGAATACCTGCTGGATCTTGCTGATATGACCGCTGCGATGAGTATTGAAGCTTACAGAGGTTCTGAAAGTCCGTTCAAAAAGGAGCTTCATGACATCAGACCTTTTGAAGGAAGCAAAAAGGTAGCGGCAAGGATGCTTAAGTTCTTAAAAGGATCAGAAAATATGAAAGCTCATGAAGACTGTGAGAGAGTTCAGGATCCTTACTCCATGAGATGTGTGCCACAGGTTCACGGAGCCAGCAGAAATGCTTTTGAGCACCTTAGAAGGATGGCCGAAACGGAACTGAATTCCGTGACCGATAACCCGATTGTATTGAGTGCCGAAGAATCTATTTCAGGAGGTAACTTCCACGGGCAGCTGATGGCTTTACCTTTGGATTATGCTACATTGGCGGCCGCGGAATTAGGTAACATTTCTGACAGGAGAAGTTATTTGTTGTTGGAAGGAAAATACGGACTCCCAAGATTGCTGACGGAAAGCTCAGGATTAAATTCAGGATTTATGATCCCGCAATATACTTCAGCGGCTTTGGTGACAGAAAATAAAACACTGTGTTTCCCGGCATCTGCAGACTCTATTCCTACCAGTTTAGGTCAGGAAGACCACGTTTCTATGGGAAGTATCTCAGGAAGAAAATTCAATCAGGTTCTTGGAAACCTTGTGAATATCTTATCTGTTGAGCTCATGTTTGCTGCACAAGGTCTGGAATTCAGAAGACCTTCTAAATGTTCCAAAATAATTGAAGAAAACTTTGCGATCCTTCGTTCTAAAGTTGCGAAGCTGGAAGACGACAGGCTGATCGGTAAAGATATGTTGGCGATTGCAGAACTGATCAACGAAAGAAAGTTTATTGTAAACTAATCTGTAATATAAATGAAAGCTTCCGAAAGGAAGCTTTTTATTTTCCGCCAATCTTTTCTTTTAAATCCTTTAATTTTTAACTCTTAAATAAATATGACCGTACGCAGAACAGATTCCGGTAATGCGGACTTCCAAAGCCTGGTAAAGCTCCTTGATGAAACACTTGCTGAGCATAATGGAGAGGAGCATGACTTCTTTCATCAATTTAATAAGATCGATACTATTAAAAACTGTATTGTAGCATATGTTGACCATATTCCGGCGGCATGTGGCGCATTCAAACCCTTTTCAGAAGATACTGTAGAAATCAAGAGAATGTTTACGGACCCAAAATTCAGGAAGAAAGGATTGGGTTCAGCCGTTGTAAGAGAACTTGAAATATGGGCGAAGGAATTAGGATTTAAAAAAGCGGTATTGGAAACTTCTCAGGAATTACACAATGCTGTTTCCGTTTATGAAAAAAGCGGATTTTATAAGATCCCTAATTATGGACAATACATCGGAGTCGACAGCAGTGTTTGTTACGAAAAAGCTTTATAAGCCGGAATCTGATAAGAAGTCCGGTTTTTTACATTTAAAATTTTACAGATCAAAATTTGGAGTGCCTAAAGCCGTAACCGGATATTTACCTCTTATTTTTTCATATTTTTTAGCCACCAATGCACTAATAAATAAAAATTTGTGTATTGGTGGCCAATAAACTGTTACTCTGGACAATCAAAAATCAGTAGAATAGCCATACCAATCGGCGCTTACATCAAATTAATATTTATGTAATGCTAAATTCATTTTTTTAAGGTTTGTAATTCCCGGTAAAGTGTTATATTGTGATGCCAATCAAAAATTGTAACATATGAAAAAAACTGTATTCCTCTTAGCAATATTTTTTGCTTTAAACTCGTGTACCAGAGAAGAACTTCAAAATGAAAATTCAAAAATGGAAATGGTTCAGAAAGATCCGCTGACCGAGAAGCAGATCAATGAAAGGATCAATCAGGCTATCAAAACGGAAGGCACTTTCAACTGGAAAAACGAATCTGATCATTTTTTGTGGAGCGCTGTTTTCCGTGGAAACAGAATGGTGTCCATTGGCTTTGGTTCCTCCAAGGATGATTTTGACAGAAGTAAATCTCCGGATAATAAGGAAATGGAGAATGAAATTTTAGCTGTCATTAAAAAATATGAAGGAACAGATCCGGAAAGATTTCTTCTTATTTCAGACAAGTATCTGAACCAGATGGATGTCATTATTGATAAAGAAGAAACCATTACTGCCCTTCGGCAGATGAAAACGATCCGGTATGTAGAGCCGGCAGATTATCACTATTTTGAAAATGAAAGCAAATATAACACCGCTGCAAGATCTTCCGGCAGTGGTTCTTCAGGATGTGGATTTTCACCAGCGACATTAAGCACCGCAGACTATACCTCTACCACCCCGGGAGCAAAAATTCCATGGGCTTTTACCAAGCATAATATTCCTGATGCATGGAGTTACAGCACAGGAGCAGGTGTTACCATTGGCCTGATCGATACAGGAGTTTCTCCGGAACAGACTTTACTGGGAGGAAGCTTTAATAACGGATCTTCTTCAGGAAGAACCATCAGTAAACTGGGAGTTTATAACTCAGACGGCTCAGGAGATCAGTGTGGTCATGGAACCAAAATGGCTTCCGTAATGGCCGCTCCCCGAAATAATGCCGGATTACCTGTAGGAGTGGCTTATAATGCCAATCTGATAGCATACAGAGCTGCGGCTAATGTTGTACTGGAAACTTCCAGTGAGCAGACTGCGGTGAAAACTGCTTTTACAGAGCTGGGTAACAATACGAATGTGAAAATCATTTCTATGTCAATGGGTCATATTTTTTCAGTAGGAAAAATTGAAGACGGAGTAAAATACGCTTATTCTAAAGGAAAGCTCATTTTCTGTGCCGGCGGAACATCTACCAGCTTTACCAATTTTGTAGGAGTGATCTTCCCTGCATCAATGTCAGAAACACAGGCGATCACAGGAGTAAAAGAAGGAACATCCAATCAGAAATGTGATGTCTGCCATTCCGGAAGCCAGATCGACTTTACTTTCCAGATGGAAAGAGCCTCAGGAAATACGGTTCCGGTTCTGAGCTACTATAACGGACAGGCTGATTATGTTGGTGGTTCTTCAGTAGCGACAGCAGCTACGGCAGGAATTGCGGCTCTGGTTTGGGCTAAAAATCCATCATGGACAAGAGACCAGGTGCTCAATAAAATGAGACAGTCCGCAACCTATTATCCAACCGTTAATTCAAGCTATGGCTATGGAAACATCAATGTTTTAAAAGCTGTACAATAGAACGATTCCATTATAAAAGAAAAAGGAAATATCTCAGCTGAGGTATTTCCTTTTTTATTTCCGATATTTTTTATGCTTATTGGAAGACTGTAATCAAAAGTACGCTCAGCCAATCCTTACACTCGTCATGCTCAGCGAACCGCCAATAAGTTCATCATTAAAGAGAGACAGTTCTTCAGACTGATCTTTCAGTCCTAATGTGTAGAGGAGGGGAAGATAATGATCAGGAGTAGGCACAGCATACTGAAGGAAAGTTCCCTGCTTCTGATAACTGATAATATTCTGAAAATTTCCATCCAGAAGCCAGTTATTGGTTTTTTCACGGGCTTCCACTGCCCAGTCCCATCCGGCACCTACCGTATTGATGTTTTTCCAGTCGATCAGACGGAGGTTGTGGACGATATTTCCGCTTCCGATGATCAGAATTCCCTTTTCACGAAGCTTATTCAGCCTTTTGGCAAGGTCATAATGATACTGAGGAGGTTTCGTATAATCAATGCTCAGCTGGATTACAGGAATATCTGCATCAGGATACATATGCTTGATCACAGACCAGGCTCCATGGTCCAATCCCCAGCTATGGTCCTCTTCTACGTCAGCCGGTAGCAGAAGTTCAGCTGTTTCTTTGGCCAGTTCCGGGCTTCCCGGAGCAGGATATTGCACATCAAAAAGTTCTTGGGGGAAACCATAAAAGTCATGGATTGTTTTAGGCATTTCCATTGCTGTTACAAAAGTCCCCTGTGTATACCAATGGGCGGAGATACAAAGGATCGCATTAGGCTTAGGAATTTCTGTCGCGGCTTTCCGGAAGCCCTGCACAAATTGATTTTCTTCAATGGCATTCATAGGAGACCCATGTCCAAGAAATAAGACGGGCATTCTTTGAGTGCTTTTGAAGCTTTCACTTATATTTTGAAGATCATTAAGATTCATAATGAGGATTAATAAAAAAAATAAAAGGTTCAAGGCTTTAAAAAAATCCCTGAACCCTTTACAAAGTATGTTACAAATTATGCTTGTTTTACAAACTGCAATTCTCCAGCGATTTTCACATCGTCGCTTACCATTACACCTCCTGCTTCAAGCGCTGCGTTCCAGTTCAGTCCAAAGTCTTTTCTGCTGATTTTTCCTTCAAAAGAAAATCCGGCTTTTGTATTTCCCCATGGATCTACATTGATTCCGCCGAATTCTACATCCAGCGTTACAGGCTTTGTGATTCCGTTGATGGTAAGATTTCCAACTACCTGATCGTTCAGTTTCTGAGACTCAAAAGTGATTGTTGGATAGGCCTCAGCATTAAAGAACTCTGCAGATTTTAAGTGATTATCTCTGTCTGTATTATTAGTGAAAACAGAATCGGTCTGGATGGTAGCTGTTGTTTTGGCATTAGCAAAAGTATCGTCGTCAGCTTCAATTTCAGCAGTGAAGTTTCTGAAGCTTCCTTTTACATTAGAGATCATCATGTGTTTTACTTTGAAAGTAATTTCACTATGTGTTGGGTCTAGGTTCCATTGTGTTGCCATTGTATTTTGTATTTTTTGTTTGTTATTAATGATGCAAATTTAGACTGTAGCACCTATACAAGTCATTGATATAGGATAAGAAATGCATATCAGGCCTTAATAATGAATTTTGGCCCTGAGTTGTGAATCCTTTTATCACTATAATTTCAATATCCAGCTTTCACTTTATCTTTTTTAGGAGCTTTTTCCCGCTATCCACTCATACTCCTCGCGCCAATGCTCAAACCCTCCAATCTATGCTGCGGGGTAACCGTTACTATCGGGGCTAGGATCTTCTTCTTCATTATAACATTTCTCATGTGGGGAACAAAGTGACAAAGAAATCTCTTTTAAGCCATATTCAAAAAACACTATAATATTCAAAAGGAGAATAGCCATCATCAATTTTATTGCAGATAAAATCTTTGCTCTCAGAACACGCTCTATAAATTAATTTTGCACCAATAGCCTTTATTAAATTCTACTATTAAGTTAAGAAATTATTTTTACCGATTCATTAATTCCATTTTATGAATGTTTTAATTTAACATTTATTAACGGATGGCTTTTATTTCTTATTTTTGACGGATTCAATTTTATACAATGAAATTATATAGATTTTCTTTATTGATGTTGGTTCTGGGAGGTTCATCTTTAGCCCAGACCCAGAAATTTACAATGGCGGAGGCTGTCAATGGAATGAGAACAAACCTTGCGGTGAAAAATATCTCACAGTTTTCATGGGCTGCTGATGGAAAAGGATATATTCAGGCTGTAAAAGGCGGATATCTGATCACCGATCTTAAAACCAATAAACAGGATACACTGGTATCTCTGTCTCAATTGAACAAACAGATTGCTACAGATAAGCTAAAGGCTGTTCCACAGATTAAATTTACCAGTACATCCCAGGGGTATTTCAATACAGAAGGGAAAATGTCCTGGATCGAAAGATCAGGAAACAATTGGAAAGTAAAAAGCACAGCTACCGTAGATCAGGATGCTGCCAATGTAAAGATGTTTGGTGACGGAGAGACCTTTGCCTTTACCGTAAAGAATAATCTGTTGGTATATAAGAACGGCAAAACCATTGCAGTAACCCATGAAGCTAATGAGAATATCATCAGCGGACAGGCTGTTCACAGAAACGAATTCGGAATTGATACCGGAATTTTCCCTGCTCCCAACTCAGAAAGTGTAGCTTTCTACAGAATGGATCAGAGCATGGTGGCAGATTACCCGATCATCGACTGGTCAGTAACCCCTGCCGTTAATCACAATATCAAATACCCGATGGCTGGTCAGACCTCTCATCAGGTGACACTAGGCGTTTTCAACATTAAAACCCAATCAACCACTTTCCTGAAGGTTGAAGGAGAAAAGGACCAGTATCTCACAGCGGTTACATGGAGCCCGGATTCAAAATATATTTTTGTGGCGGTTCTGAACAGAGGACAGAACCATATGAAGATGAATCAGTATGATGCCATTACCGGAACACTGGTCAAAACTTTATTTGAGGAAACAGACAGCAAATATGTGGAGCCACAGCATCCGCTTATCTTCTTCCCGAATTCCAATACAGATTTTATCTGGCAGAGCCAGAGAACAGGGTACAATCACCTGTTCCACTACAACCTGGAAAAAGGATTGGTCGCACAGATCACGAAAGGAGACTGGCTGGTAACCGATATCCTGGGATTCAACGAAAAGAAAAAAGAAATTTATTTTACCTCTACAAAAGAAACCCCTTTAGAAAGACATTTGTATAAGATCAACTGGACGAATTTCAAAATGCAAAGGCTTGACAATGCGGAAGGAATGCATACCGGAGTTCTGAGCAGTGACGGAAATTATATTTATGATACCTACAGCAATGCAAACTCACCAAGAGTTGCCAATCTCATCAATACAGCTAATCTGAAGTCTACCAATATTCTTACTGCTGAAAATACATTAAAAAATTATCACAGACCTGAAATCAAAAATGTAGAATTAAAAGCGGACGACGGGACCCCTTTGTACGGGAAAATTATCCTTCCTACAAACTTTGACCCCAACAAAAAATATCCTACCATCGTTTATTTGTATAACGGACCTCACCTTCAGCTGATCACCAATACGTTCCCGGCTTCCGGAAACCTTTGGTACGAATATATGGCCCAAAACGGATATATCATCTTCACCATGGATGGAAGAGGTTCTGCCAACCGTGGAATGAAATTCGAGCAGGCTGTTTTCAGAAATCTGGGAACAACAGAAATGGATGACCAGATGAAAGGTGTAGACTATTTAAAATCTCTTCCTTATGTAGACGCTGAAAGAATGGGAATTCATGGGTGGAGCTTTGGAGGTTTTATGACGACAAGCTTTATGCTTCGTAAGCCGGATGTCTTTAAAGTAGGAGTAGCAGGAGGACCTGTGATCGACTGGAGCATGTATGAGATTATGTATGGAGAAAGATATATGGATACGCCGCAGGAAAACCCTCATGGGTACGCTACAGCTAATCTTTTAGATAAAGTTCAGAATCTTAAAGGTAAGCTATTGATGATTCACGGAGCTCAGGATGATGTAGTGGTATGGCAGCATTCCATAAAGTTCATCAAGTCAGCTGTTGATAATGGTGTCCAGTTAGACTATTTCACTTATCCGGGCCATCCGCATAACGTGATCGGAAAAGACAGGGTTCACCTGATGCAGAAAATCACAGATTATTTTGATCTGTATCTGAAAAAATAATGGTAAAAAGGTTATCTCATTTGCGAGATACCCTTTTTTATTTTTGCCACGAATGCCTTTAGATTTGCAAAAGGATTTAGTATTAAATTAGATAATAATTAAATTCTGAAGAACCA
>NZ_JBSICB010000026.1:0-42748 GCF_058245615.1 Chryseobacterium sp. UF-290 | reverse complement strand
GAGTTGTGTATAATCACAAAGTTAGTGATTAAATGAAAGCAATTCACAACCTTTGGGATAACTGGGAAAACTTCATTACCGTTGTGTATAATCACAAAGTTAGTGATTAAATGAAAGCAATTCACAACGCGGCCATACGGTCGAACTCATCTACGCGAGTTGTGTATAATCACAAAGTTAGTGATTAAATGAAAGCAATTCACAACTATATGTTGCGGCGGCCGTTGCGGTAGCGTGTTGTGTATAATCACAAAGTTAGTGATTAAATGAAAGCAATTCACAACTAAGTATAATACAGCACTTACAGTGGCTGAGTTGTGTATAATCACAAAGTTAGTGATTAAATGAAAGCAATTCACAACCACAGAACTTCACGAAATGAGAACTATGTTGTTGTGTATAATCACAAAGTTAGTGATTAAATGAAAGCAATTCACAACCAATTAGAATCTCGCCATCTTTCAGACTTTGTTGTGTATAATCACAAAGTTAGTGATTAAATGAAAGCAATTCACAACTCCTGGTTCTTCAGAATTAAATCCCGTTTCGTTGTGTATAATCACAAAGTTAGTGATTAAATGAAAGCAATTCACAACTACTTCTCAGCTCATTTCTTTTTTCATCGAGTTGTGTATAATCACAAAGTTAGTGATTAAATGAAAGCAATTCACAACTTAAGCAGGGAGAATGCCTCCGGGATGGAAGTTGTGTATAATCACAAAGTTAGTGATTAAATGAAAGCAATTCACAACGGGACTGCTGATGGAAGTGGCTCCGTATGCGTTGTGTATAATCACAAAGTTAGTGATTAAATGAAAGCAATTCACAACGGCTTTCGCCTTTTCTTATTCTTATTTTCAGTTGTGTATAATCACAAAGTTAGTGATTAAATGAAAGCAATTCACAACATTCCGCTTATATTCCCTTTTCCTGCTTTGGTTGTGTATAATCACAAAGTTAGTGATTAAATGAAAGCAATTCACAACAGGAAGAATTAGATATGGAAATCAAAAAACGTTGTGTATAATCACAAAGTTAGTGATTAAATGAAAGCAATTCACAACAAGTGAAGTGTTGTGATGTGGATATGATTAGTTGTGTATAATCACAAAGTTAGTGATTAAATGAAAGCAATTCACAACTTCTACCGGAGATGTACAATCCGGTTATGGGTTGTGTATAATCACAAAGTTAGTGATTAAATGAAAGCAATTCACAACAATCGAACGTTAAAATTATCGCCCGTATCGGTTGTGTATAATCACAAAGTTAGTGATTAAATGAAAGCAATTCACAACATAGCCCCGCGTTTTGCAGTTCCTTAATACGTTGTGTATAATCACAAAGTTAGTGATTAAATGAAAGCAATTCACAACCACTAACTTTGACGTAGATAGTATTAACTTGTTGTGTATAATCACAAAGTTAGTGATTAAATGAAAGCAATTCACAACTAGACTCAAAAGGACAGCACAAAGATCAGCGTTGTGTATAATCACAAAGTTAGTGATTAAATGAAAGCAATTCACAACCAGCCAGTCTCAATATGATGCAGATCTGAAGTTGTGTATAATCACAAAGTTAGTGATTAAATGAAAGCAATTCACAACGAAGTTCTCTGTAGCAAAAAATCATAATGAGTTGTGTATAATCACAAAGTTAGTGATTAAATGAAAGCAATTCACAACGTTGCTGTGAAAGTCCAGTGTTCATGAAGGGTTGTGTATAATCACAAAGTTAGTGATTAAATGAAAGCAATTCACAACGTATATGTTTGACATGACAAATATAGGAAAGTTGTGTATAATCACAAAGTTAGTGATTTAATGAAAGCAATTCACAACTGGCAGGTCTACTTTAAAAGAAATAGTAAAGTTGTGTGTAATCACAAAGTTAGTGATTTACGAAAGCAATTCACAACTGAAATCACGGTCAATCAATTCTGCAAGAGGTTGTGTGTAATCACAAAGTTAGTAAATTTTAATGAGAACCACCATAAAAAAGACTGAATAAATAACAGCTCTCAATTAATTAATATATGAGAATGCTCCAAGTAAAAATGAAAAATTTCCATTTCTTGATGTATGGTAAGATGACGGCAATGAGAATTTTCCTATTTTTGGAACCTCAAAGAATAGCAAATTTTTTTAAACAATGAATAATATGAAAAAACTTAGTGTAATTGCATTAGTAGGCGTAGGATTGCTGACAGCATCGTGTAATAAAGAAAAATCTGCAGATACTGCAGCAACAGCTCAGGAACAGACCGTAGCAGAAAGCAAAGGAGAAGTATTGGCAGTAGATACGGTAGCTTCTGTAGTAAACTGGAAAGCATTTCATAAAGGAGGGATGGCTCCACGTTGGGGAACGCTTACTGTACAATCAGGAGATATAAGCGTTGATGAAGGTCAGGTTTCTGCAGGAAACTTTGTGATCGATATGAACTCTATCAAGGTTGATCCGGCTTCAGTAACAGAAAAAGATAAAAAACCGGCAGATCTGGAAGCGCATTTAAAGAACCCTGATTTCTTTGACACTGCGAAAAACCCTACCTCAGATTTCAAAATTACAAGTGTTACAGATTTGAAAGAAGCACCTGCTGAAGCTGTTGCAGGAGCTAATAAAACAGTGAGCGGGAACCTTACATTATTAGGAAAGACCCTTAATGTGACTTTCCCTGCTAAAGTAGATGTAGTTGAAAACTCAGCATCTATTCAGGCTAAATTTACAGTAAACAGAGCTGACTGGGGAATCAAATTCGGGACTTCAGAAGCAGATCCTGCAGAATGGATGATCAGCAAGGACATCGAAATTGCGATCGATGTAAAAGCTAAAAAATAATTGTATCAGAATAAATGATAAAACGGGCTGCTTTTCTAAAAAGCAGCTTTTTTGTATCTGTACCTTTAACTTTTTTTATAATCCTATAACATAGGGACGGCATTATTTTTTCTCTTTGATTCGGTATAACACCTAAAATCATACAATCATGTCAAAGAAAATTGCAATTCTGGCCACGGACGGCTTTGAGGAAAGTGAATTACAATCACCCAAAGAGCATTTGGAGCAGCAGGGATGGACAGCACATATTGTGAGCCCGAAATCAGGCACCATCAAAGCATGGGCGGAAAAAGACTGGGGAAGTGAGTATCCGGTAGATAAAACGCTTAATGAAGTTACTGCTTCCGATTATGATGCGCTGGTGCTTCCCGGTGGAGTGATCAATCCGGATCAGTTAAGAACAAATGAAGAGGCGTTGGCATTTGTAAAAGGCTTCTTCGGACAGCATAAGCCCGTTGCGGCGATATGCCACGGTCCGCAGATTTTAATCAATGCCGAGGTGGTCGATGGCAGAAATATGACTTCTGTAGATTCCATCAGTAAGGACCTGAAGAACGCGGGAGCTCAGTGGGAAGATAGCGAGGTCGTGGTGGACAGCGGACTGGTAACGAGCAGAACTCCAAAAGACTTGCTTGCCTTTAATGCTAAAATGATAGAAGAGATTAAAGAAGGAAAGCATGAAGAGCAGGGAGTATAGCTCCTTCAAAAAATGTATACGAAGCCCGGAATTTTAAATTCCGGGCTTTTTCCGTATTATAAATTAAACTTTATTTTTGCGGTAAATTAATTTTACAGATGATTCCTTTTCTGCTGATTGCTAATCTTATTACGTTTGGGGTGTTTGGTTTTGATAAACTGCAGGCCAAAAAACACCAACGGCGGATTTCTGAAAATATCCTTTTAGGACTCTCGCTGGCAGGAGGAATATTGGGTGCCGCTTCCGGAATGATCCTGTTTAATCATAAAGTTTCCAAAAAATCATTCCTCGTAAAGTTTATCATAGTGGTTTTAATTGACCTTGTATTGCTTTACCGGCTGATAAGACACTGAAAAAACAAGACTTATTGTTTTACGAATTAATAATGAATGCTTTATATGCCTGAGGGAAATTTTGTCGGAATGAAGATAAACCGGAGTCCTGTCAGAACCCTGATACATCATCGTTTTCCGGGAATTTCAAAGAAGATTGATCTAAAATTCTCATTATGAAATTGTTAAATATTGCATAAACTTTTTAATTAATTCATTTAAAATCACTATTTTTGCACCCGTAAAAATCCTATATGCAAAACATTAGAAATATTGCGATTATCGCACACGTTGACCACGGGAAGACGACTTTGGTTGACAAAATCATTCACGCTACCAACATTTTCAGAGAAAATCAGGAGAGCGGGGAATTAATTATGGATAACAATGATCTTGAAAGAGAAAGAGGGATCACGATCTTATCCAAGAATATTTCTGTTACTTATAAAGACACAAAAATTAACGTAATTGATACTCCTGGTCACGCGGATTTTGGTGGGGAAGTAGAAAGAGTACTGAAAATGGCTGACGGAGTTATTTTGTTGGTGGATGCGTTCGAAGGACCGATGCCACAGACAAGATTCGTGCTTCAGAAAGCTTTGGAACTGGGGCTGAGACCATTGGTTGTTATCAATAAGGTAGATAAGCCAAACTGCCGTCCGGATGAAGTTCACGATCAGGTATTTGATCTATTCTTCAACCTTGAAGCGACTGAAGAGCAGTTGGATTTCCCTACGTTCTACGGATCTTCCAAACAAGGTTGGTTCAACACTTCATTAGAACAGACTGAAGATATTTTACCATTATTAGACGGGATTTTACAACATGTTCCTGCTCCGAAAGTAGAAGAAGGAAACCTTCAGATGCAGATTACTTCTCTTGATTACTCTTCTTTCTTAGGGAGAATTGCGATCGGGAAAGTGACAAGAGGTGAGATCAAAGAATCCCAGTGGATCGGTCTTGCTCAGGCAGAAGGTAAAATCGTAAAAGGAAAAGTAAAAGAATTGTACGTTTTCGAAGGATTAGGAAAGAAAAAAGTAACCGAAGTACAGGCAGGAGATATCTGTGCTGTAGTAGGATTCGATGCATTCCAGATCGGTGATTCTTTCGTAGATCTTGAAAACCCTGAACCATTGGAAAGAACGGCAATTGATGAACCTACCCTGAACATGACATTCTCTATCAACAATTCACCTTTCTTCGGTAAAGACGGTAAATACGTTACCTCTAATCACCTGAAAGAGAGATTGACAAAAGAATTAGAGAAAAACCTGGCATTAAGAGTTCAGCAGACTGATGATGCCAATACTTTCCTTGTATTCGGTAGAGGTATTCTTCACTTATCCGTTTTGATCGAAACCATGAGAAGAGAAGGATATGAAATGACTATCGGGCAGCCACAGGTAATCTTAAGAGAAATCGACGGAGAAAAATGTGAACCTTACGAATCTTTGGTTGTTGATGTTCCTGAAGAATATGCTTCAAGAGTTATTGACCTTGCAACTCAGAGAAAAGGAGACCTTCACATTATGGAAACCAAAGGGGAGATGCAGCACATGGAATTCGAAATTCCTTCAAGAGGATTGATCGGATTGCGTTCCCAGATGTTGACAGCGACTGCGGGTGAAGCTATTATGGCACACCGTTTCACAGAATACAAGCCTTTCAAAGGAGCTATTCCCGGAAGAAACAATGGAGTACTGATCAGCAAAACTACCGGTCCGGCTACAGAATACTCTATTGCCAAGTTACAGGACAGAGGTAAGTTCTTCGTTGATCCGGGTGAGGAAATCTATACTGGGATGATCATCGGTGAACAAAATAAACCGGGAGATCTGGTTGTAAACATTGTAGAAGCAAAACAGCTGAATAACATGCGTGCAGCAGGAAAAGATAAAGATACCGGTGTTGCTCCAAAAATCTTATTCTCTCTTGAAGAATGTATGGAATATATCCAGGGTGACGAAGCGATCGAGGTAACTCCTAACTTTATCAGAATGAGAAAGAAGATCCTTTCTGAAGAAGAAAGAAAAAGAGTGGAAAGATCAGCGAAAGCGTAATAAAACTCTTACATATAAAATCAAAGCCTCGATTTTTCGGGGCTTTTTTTCTAATGTATCATAGAAATTGTTTATTTTTTCAAAAGAATATCCAAAATATTGAAATATAATTTAAAGTAGTTCTGCGGCTATGAAAATGAATAAATTAAAACTTATTGTTTTACTGGGAGTTCTTGCATCGTACAGTACCTCATGCTCTACCCAGAGCAATGTTTCGAAGACACCTCCCGCTAAAAATACAACAACAAAACCTAATACCAACACCAATACCAATCCGCCAAAACCTCCTGTAACAGCAACAAAACCTACAACAGGAACTTCAGCGACACAACCGGAAGAAATCTTCAGAACAAACCTGCCCGAGATCAAAAGAGAATTCCGTGGTGCATGGATCGCCAGTGTTGCCAATATCAACTGGCCTTCAAGAAATGACCTTACACCGGATCAGCAGAAAGCAGAAGCGATCAATATGCTTGACATGCTGAAAAATAACAATTTCAATGCAGTGATCTTCCAGATCAGACCTTCTGCGGATGCCCTTTATACAAGCAATATTGAGCCCTGGTCCTACTTTTTGACCGGAGAAACCGGAAGAGCACCTTATCCCAATTACGATCCGCTGCAGTTTTGGATAGAAGAATCCCATAAAAGAGGGCTGGAGCTTCATGTCTGGCTGAATCCTTACCGTGCGCACCATACCAACGGAGGTTCGGTGAACAGCCTTTCAATGGCTAATAAGCTTTCTGATATCGTAGTAAGGCTAAAGAACGGAATGTACTGGTTTGATCCGGCTAATCCAAAAACCCAGGGGCACGTTTCCAATGTGGTAAAAGATATTGTGAAAAGATATGATATCGATGCGGTTCATTTCGATGATTACTTTTATCCTTATGCCACTTATAATAAAGGAGCGGATTTCCCCGATAATGCAAGCTGGAATGCTTATGTAAGCAGTGGAGGAACCTTATCCAGAGCAGACTGGAGAAGAGATAATGTGAATAAATTTGTAGAACGTATCTATAAAGAAATTCATGCTGAAAAGAACCATGTAAGATTCGGGATCAGCCCGTTCGGGATCTGGAAACCCGGATATCCGGCAGGCGTTTTTGGATCTTCACAATATGATGAGCTGTATGCAGATGCCAAATTATGGCTGAACAAAGGCTGGGTAGATTATTTCTCCCCACAGCTGTACTGGCCGATAGACTCAAAAGGACAAAGCTTTGAAGCTTTGCTGGGCTGGTGGCAGTCTGAAAACACAATGAACCGTCACTTATGGCCGGGATTGAATACCGTAGAGATCAAAGTATCAGACCGTCCGACAGAAATTAAAAACCAGATCGAAATTTCAAGAAATATTCTGAAAAAGGATGCCGGGGAAATTCATTGGAGCATTGCCGGACTTACCAGAAATCCCAATATGCTGCCTGCCCTGAAAAACGGCCCGTACAGTGAAAAAGCATTGGTACCGAAGACCCCATGGATAAAAGCTGTTCCTTTGCAGACTCCGACTTTGTTTGTCACTGATAACGGAAGTTTCGCACAGGCAAGCTGGAGTACCAAAAATATTGCAGACGTTTTTCAATGGGTGCTTTTTACACAGTATAACGGAGTATGGGAAACAGAAATCTTAACATTGGAGAACCTGTCAAAAGATATCCCGAAATTTAAAGACGGTAAAAAACTGAATGGTGTTGCCATTAAAGCTATTGACAGACTAGGAAATGAAAGCGATTATATGGCGAAGAAGATTAAATGACCGGTCTGAATTCAGTTATATCATACATATGCCAGTCAATTTCATTGGTAAAAAAGAGGATATTCATATTTGAATGTCCTCTTTTTGTAAATATCTGGTTACCATGTGTTTTTTATAAATTGATTATAGACCTGGGCGATCTCCATGATCTTATTTTGCATCAGGTGTTTTCTCACGGCTGTATGTCCCAGAATAATTCCATGTTGCTCGGAAGATATGAAGCATTTACTATAGGCATGCGCAATGATCTGATGATCTTTAAGGGAATCTACAAGCTTTCTGTCATTAATAGATTTATCTATTTCCCCTAAAAGATGTAAGCTCCGGGTAGGGGAGCTGTGCAGCCGGAAAGATTTATGAATATTTTCATTCAGTATTCTGGTAAATATCTGTTCCCGTTCTTCCGCTGCTTCAATTACATTTTTAACATGATTGAACAGATAGTTCCGCTTTATAAACTCACTCATTACGATCTGGTTGGAGGGCGATACAAATCGGTGGGAATGCTTTTGCAATGCCTTTACGACATCTAAAAGATAATAGGGGACAATCATGTAGCCCAATCTGATCGAAGGGTGCAGCAGCCTGTTGAATGTACCCAGATAAACAACCCTGTCATTATGATCCATTTCAAATAAAGAAGGATCTTTGATTCCCCAGTTGCTGATTTCATGATCATAATCGTTTTCAATAATGATGGATCCGTTTACTTTGGCCCATTTCAGGAGTTCCAGCTTCCTTTTCCGGCTCATTTTAATCCCTGTAGGATAATGATTGGAAGGGGTAACGTGGATGATCTTTGGCTGGATTTCTTTAGGAAAGAGGCTGACATTGATCCCTTCCTCATCAATTGCTATGGCATGCAGTTCTGCATTCAGGCTTTTAAAAATGGAATGTACATTGGGAAAAGTAGGATTTTCCATCACTACAGGATCACCCGGATTGATCAATGCGGACCCTACTAAAAATAAGGACTGAAGTGAACCGGATACAATGATGATCTGCTCGTAATCACACCTGATACCACGCATTGAATAGAGATATTCGACAATATTTTTTTTAAAATTGATGATGCCGGATACATTGGAATAATTTAAAGAAGAAGCCTTTACATTACGCCAGTACAGGTTATAGAGGTTTTTCCATTGGTTGACCGGGAAAATATCCAATGGAGGAAGTCCCGGCCTGAAAGCGATATACTGATCAGAGGTGGTATTCATGATATGGACATTCGACTGAAAGCTTTTCCCCGTATCAGAGATAGAAGGATATTTTACCTCAGGATCTATCTTATCTTTTATATTGACTTCTTCCCTTATTCTTTCCAGAATAATATACCCTGAGCCTTTTTTCGCCTCTATCAGTCCTTCAAAAATAAGCAGTTCATAAGCTTTGATAACGGAACTTCTGGATACCTTTAAAAGCTCCGCCAGGCCACGGCTGGACGGCATTTTTGTGCCGGTTAGAATTTTGTTCTGTTCAATAATATCCCTTAAAACTTCCTTAATGATTAAATATTTAGGCTGGTTTTTTTTATATTTTTTATAAAAAGTGTCAGGCCTTATAAAATTGGTAATATGTATAACTGGTATGCTCATATAGTCTGTATTGGTATGTACAAGTTACTGAAAACTTTCTTCATTTTTGTTTTATTAAATAAAAGTTAACAAATCACAGATAGGGTGGACCATTTATGACCACCTGTCCGTTGAAGCAAAAAATAAAGCAATCATCATGAAAACGACTATACCTTTATTTCTTGGTTTTTTAGGTCTTCTGCTCACCGCCTGTAAAACGGATGATGTAATGTTGGATGATCCTATCGAATCAGATCCGCTTATTATTAATGAAGTTCTGTATGACCCTTCCAATGTAGGACTTGATGGTGATGCTAATGGAGACGGGAAATACAGCCAGGAACAGGATGAGTTTATTGAATTTTTTAATACAACCAATAAGCCATTGGATCTGAGCGGATACAAGATTTTCGATGCAACAGGACTTGCTAACAATATTCCTGTTCACATTTTTCCTTCCGGAAGTATAGTACAGCCTCACAAAGCATTGGTTGTCTTTGGAGGAGGAACTCCCTCAGGAAGCTTTGGCGGAGCAGTAGTGCAGACATCCACTACAGGAAACCTCAGCCTGAATAATGAAGCTGACTTTATAACGGTAACGGACGAAGCCGGTGATACCGTGGTAACCTTTGATATCGGTCCGCTTTCAAATAATCCTAACGAATCTTATACCAGAAATCCTGATATAAAAGGAAGCTTTGTGCAGCATAGTTCGATCAATACCCGCCTTTTCTCTCCGGGGCAAAAGAATGACGGGTCTAATTTTTAAACACAGATTATGTATTCAGGACCTATTATTTCCATCGTATTTATAATTATTGTAGCAGTATTGCTGCTGAAAAAATACTATCCGCATGCTGTTTTATTAACGGCAGGAATGCTGATGCTGTTTATAGCTTATTATATTCCGGGGCATAACCCTTTTCCGAAATCAAGCGGGTTCATCGGTTTTGATGCCTTTGTGGCGGTAAAAGATTCATTTGTAAAGACCAATACGGATGTAGGCCTTATGATTATGGCGATCGGAGGCTTTGTGGCCTATATCGACAAGATCGGGGCATCAACTTCTTTAGTGTATATTGCCATGAAACCGCTGAGGCTGTTCAGGAAGTATCCTTATATTGCTGCTTCGCTTACCATTCCGATCGGGCAGATGCTGTTTGTCTGCATTCCTTCAGCGGCAGGATTGGGGCTTCTGCTGATGGCTTCGGTGTTTCCTATTCTTGTTAATCTGGGAGTGAGCCGTATGTCTGCTGTTTCCGTAATTACAGCCAGCACAGCCTTATGTCTCGGGCCGGCTTCACCTACCACAGTAAGCTCCACTTCCATTTTGCAGATGGACCCAGTCAGCTATTTTGTGCATGAGCAGATTCCGCTGGTGATCCCTCTTACGATCGTTATGGTGGTGGTGTATTACTTTGTCAACAGGTACTTTGATAAAAAAGAAGGTTTGACAGAAAAAGAAGGTCATTCGGGAAATATAGAGCTCACCGCTCCATTATATTATGCGTTGATACCGGTGCTGCCAATGATTTTACTGATCCTGTTTTCAGATATATTTGATTTTTTCGGGACTAAAATAAGTATCGGAACTACGGCAGCCATGTTTGTAAGCCTCTTTACTGCGATCATTCTTGAAGCCATCAGGAAAAGGTCAGTTAAGGAAGCCTTTAAGACAATGAGCGTTTTCTGGTCAGGGATGGGAGATATCTTTAAAACAGTAGTTACGCTGATCATTGCCGCGGATATTTTTGCACAGGGACTGATCCATCTTGGTTTTATTGACGGGCTTATTGATCTTACCCAGCATTTGGGATTCGGGGCAATAGGAATAGGAGTGGTGATGGCTGTCATGATCTTTCTTGCCGCGATGCTTATGGGAAGCGGCAATGCGGCATTTTTTGCCTTTGGTCCGCTGATTCCGGGGCTGGCAGGCAAGCTTGGAATAAAAACAGTTTCCATCCTGTTGCCGATGCAGTTTTCAGCTACGTTGGGAAGAACGGTTTCACCGGTTTCAGGAATACTCATTGCAGCGGCTGAAGTAGCTAAAGTTTCCGTAATAGGTCTTGTGAAAAGGAATATCATTCCGGTTGTTGTCACCTTAATCATCATGTTAATCTATCAATTTATTTAAATATGCTTACACTTATAAAAAATGCGGATGTATATGCTCCTCAGCATTTAGGAACAAAAGATATTCTTATCGGGTCAGAAAAGATCGTAGCGATAGAAGACCGTATTGATCCCCATCCGGCATTCTCAGAAATAATTGACGCTTCAGGCAGGATCGTGACACCGGGCTTTATTGACCAGCATGTTCACATCATAGGAGCCGGAGGTAAATACGGATACGCTTCCATGACCCCTGAAATTATGCTTAGCGAGCTGATTGCATGCGGTACCACAACGGTAGTAGGACTGTTGGGAACAGACGGAACGGCAAGGAGCGTAAAAACGCTTTATGCCAAAGCAAAATCCCTTACAGATGAAGGAATCAGTGCTTATATGTATACCAGCTATTTCAGTATAGATCCTGTTACCATTACATCCAACATTCAGGATGATATGATCTTTATCGACAAAGTATTGGGCTGTAAAGTGGCTATAAGCGACGAGAGGTCTTCTTATCCCACTGCAAGAGAGCTTCTGAAGCACCTTCGTGAAGTAAGTGTGGGAGGAATGATTTCAGGTAAAAAAGGAATTCTTCATATCCACCTTGGGAGAATGTCTTCACAGATTGATGTTTTGCTGGAGATCGTAGAGAAATATGAATACCCGATTGAGCATATTTCCCCTACACACGTTGCCAGAACCAGGGAACTTTTCGACCAGTCCCTGAAATTTGCGGCATTAGGAGGAATGATCGATATTACAACAGGCGGAACGAAATACACAGAACCTTATAAATCTGTGCTGTATGCATTGGAGCAGGGGATTTCCATAGATCAGCTCACCTTCAGCAGTGATGGGAATGCCGGTCTGGCAAAGCTGGATGAAAATAAAAAAATGATAGGCTTCAGAAAAGCTCCGGTTCATCTTAATTATGAGCAGTTTAAAGCTTTGGTTAAAGACGGGAATCTGGCACTTCAGGAAGCTGTTAAGCTCATTACCACAAATCCTGCAAAAAATCTGGCCTTAAAGAATAAAGGCAGAATAGAAATCGGCTGCGATGCGGATTTCTGTTTTATGGATCAGGATTTACAGCTCACGGATGTTATGGCAAGAGGAAAGCGGATGATGTCGGATGGAAAGATCATTGTAAAAGGTAATTTTGAATAACCTGATATGAAAAGGTTCTTAACTTTTACGCTTACAGTACTTCTTGCAGCCGGTATTTCTGCACAGGTCCGTTTAGAAAAATACAATTTCGGGGAAGGGCTTCAGTTTACCGGTGACAGCGGGTACAGGATGCAGCTGGACGGCTACATTCAACCCTATCTGGAAACCAGGAAGTTTTCCAATAGCGATGAGCTTTACAACAGGTTCAGGATGCGCCGTTTCAGGATGCGATTATCCGGGACCTCTGAAAATGAAAAATTCAAATACAGGCTTCAGGTAGACCTTAGCGGCTCTACGGAAGCGGATGTCGACGAGGGCGGAAATACCATGCTTCTCGATGGCTTTGTAAGCTATGATATTAATGATCATTATACCATAACCTTCGGGCAGAAAGCCACCCCTACAGATAACCTGGAACTTGGCATGAGCTCACAGACCCTTCAGCTGCCGGAGCGGAGCAGGGTAACCTCTTCCTTTTCGTCTATCCGGGAATTTGGGCTGTTCGTCGATGCTTCATATAAGATCAGGGGAACTGATGTGCATATCAAGCCGTCACTTGCTGTCACCAATGGAGACGGGATGAATGTCTTCAAAAAAGACAGAGGAGGTCTTAAATATGGAGGAAGGGTCAATATTCTTCCGTTAGGACTTTTTAGAAATTTCGGGCAGTTCAGGCAGGGGGATATGATGAGAGAGCTTACGCCTAAGCTGTTGATAGGACTTACTTACAGCTATAATAACGGAATCAGTGACAGAAGGGGAAGGGAAACGGGAAGCATTCTATATCTTGATGCAGATGGGAACGAGGCACTGCCGGATTATGAAAAATTTGGAATAGATATGCTGTTCAAGTATCAGGGATTTTCTTTATTGGGAGAATATGTGAAAGCTAATGCCCGTGTGGGAAATGATATCGCACAGAGGGTCCGTAATGACGGATCGGTAACCCCGGATTTCGGAATAGACGGAGTTCAGGATCCAGGAAATTATATTAGAAACAGGATGATGCTGGGAACAGGGCTGAACCTGCAGGCAGGTTATATCTTTAAAAACCTGTGGTCAGTAGATGCCAGATATACGCATTTGAAAGCAGATAAATACTCATACCTGAATAACGCGGCTTTCTATGCCCGCCCCAATTATTACACATTCGGGATCACAAAATATCTGGGAAGAAATTATGGTGCAAAAATTCAGCTGGCCGCTACCTATGTAGATGCTGATCCCACAGCAACAGATAATGATGGAGTTCTGATCAACGGACACGAGTGGATCGGTACGCTGGTATTTACAATAGGATTTTAACAAAGAACAGACAATGAAAACGATAATCAAATATTCAATGATACTGGCATTTCCGGGAATGGGTTTAGCCCAGGTATTTAATCCTCAGAGTAAAAAGGTGACGGAAAAATTTTTCCCGGAATTTCATCAGGAAATTAAAACGCCTGCTTTCCAGAAGAAAAAAGGCTTTACAAAATATGAAGAAATGATGCCTTTTTTACAGGCTCTGGAAAAGAAGCATCAGAATATAGTGAAGCTGTCTTTTGTAGGAGAAAGCCAGAAAGGAAAAAAGATCCCTTTGGTTGTCCTGAATAAAGCGTCAGCAGCTGAAGACAAGATAAGGGTATGGATACAGGGCGGAATCCACGGTAACGAACCCGCAAGTACGGAAGGAGTATTGTATCTCATTCAGCAACTGCTTGAGAACCCTGAATATTCAGAACTGCTGGATCAGCTGGAGATCGGGATCATTCCTATGGCCAATATAGACGGATACGAAGTACAGGAGAGAACTGCTGCCAACGGAATGGACCTGAACAGGGATCAGACCAAGCTCACCGTTCCGGAAAGTGTGTATCTGAAGCAGGCTTTCAGCGATTTTAATGCAGAGGTTGCTTTGGATTTCCATGAATTTCATCCGTTCAGGGCAGACTACCTGCAAATGGGTAAGGCGGGCTATACGGTTCCTTATGATGTCATGTTCCTGTATTCCGGGAATCTGAACGTACCCGGATCGTTAAGAGAGCTTACAGAAAATACATTTGTGAAAAATGCAGAACAGTTTTTGGCAGAGCATAAGCTTTCAGCCCATGATTATTTCACCACGTCCAAAGATGACGGGTATACGGTATTCAATCTGGGATCTATCAACGCACGGGCAAGTGCCACCTCCTATGCATTGAGCAATTGTGTCTCCTCCCTGATCGAGGTAAGAGGAATTGATATAGGGAAAACATCATTTAAAAGGAGAATCTCTACTACTTTTTTTATAGCTGTTTCCTATATGCAGACGGCTATAAAAGAGAAAGAACGGCTAAGAGCGGTTTTAAAAGAGGCTGAGCAGGAAAATAAAAATGTTGTCATTAAATCATCCAGGAAATCATCCCAAAAAGAACTGGAATTTATTGATCTTTCAACCAATGAAAAGGTAAAAGAAGAAGTAAGTGTTCGCAATGCCCTACGTTCCAAACCTACTTTGACCCGTCCGATGCCAACTGCTTACCTTATCCTGCCGTCTGAAAAAAACATCATCGAAAAGCTGAAGGTGCTGGGCGTAAAAGTTTCACAAACCCGGCAGCCTGAAAAGCTGGAAGTGGAAAACTATATTGTTACCCGGTACAGGAAAGCAACGGTAAAATATGAAGGAACGTTCGGGCAGACCCTGAGTACGGAAAATCATCCTGTAACAAAAGATTTCCCTGCAGGAACTTATATCATCTATACCAACCAGAAAAATAAAGGACTGATCTTCGAAACTGTAGAACCGGAAGCAGCTAACGGCTTTGCCGCCTATGGAGTGCTGAAAGCAGCTTTAGGAGAAGAGCTTCCTGTGTATCGTTACATGAACTCACAACTTTTATCAAACTAATGAAATGAAGAAAATAGCAATCTATATAGCTCTGATTTTCTTTTGCACCGTAGATGCACAGAAAAAGAAAGCTGAGAATACAGCGAACTTTGAATTGGGTTCCGGACTCAATTTCAGCTTTGAAAACAATAACTACCAGTTTAATATGGGAGGGCTTCTGCAGCCGTCATACGGTTACAGTAAAATGACAAATAAGAAAGGAACCAATGAGCTTAATGTGCGGAGGGCTTACTTTTCACTAAGTGGAAAAGCTGTAAAAGAAAAGGTAAGCTTCTTTATCCAGACGGATTTTAGCCTGAGCCAACCTTTGCTGGATGCATGGCTGGCGTATCATCCTACCGAAACCATATCCATTACGGCAGGACAGAAAAGAACTCCGCTGAATAATAAAGAGATGAATATCAATGAGAGCCAGTTCCAGTTTACGGAGAGAAGCATTTTAAGCACCTCACTGACCAATACCGGAAGAGAATTCGGATTGTTTGCGGATGGAAGATTCCTGGTGGGAGGCTTCGGATTAGCTCCACAGCTGGCTGTGACCTCAGGAGACGGAAGGAACTCTTTTGGAAGCAATTCGAGGGATACGGACCGGGGAGACCTTAAATACGGAGCAAGGCTGGATCTATATCCGCTGGGCTTTTTCAGTAAAGGCAATGAAGAAGCGATTGCAGATTTGCTTCATGAGCCAAGCCTCAAAATAGCGGCAGGAGCGGCAGCATCCTATAATAAAGGAGTGAGCAGCCAGGTGGGAGAAGGTCATGGAGATTTTAGTCTCTATGACAGTGAACAAAAGCTGAAATATCCGGATTACCGTAAGTTTTATGCTGATCTTCTTCTTAAATACCAGGGATTTTCTTTGTTGGGAGAATATGCGAATACGAATGCTACACGCCTGAACGGAATTTATACCAATCCTGCTGCTACGGATCTGTTGCAGCCGCAGCAAATCAGCTCGTATCTGGTATTGGGAAATGCATATAATGTTCAGTTGGGATATGTTACGCTAAACGGCTGGGGAGCAGATCTTCGCTATTCCAGAATGTCTCCGGAGTTTAAAGATTTTGAAAATTCCGTGATGAAGGATGTTTCGGCATATACCCTGGGTCTGACCAAATATATTAAAGGAAATAATCTAAAAATACAGGCAGCCGTTTCCAAAATGGAGTATAAGGGAGATATTGATGAGCTAAGAGCTGACCTTGTTTTCCAGATCGTTTTTTAAAATTGACTTCTTACGGTTGTTTTTGGCAGCCATTTATCTTTAAGCAATGAAAATCATAAAAAGTTTATATTTTCAGGTTATCATAGGTATCCTGACAGGAATTGTACTGGGTATATTTTACCCCGATTTAGCTGTAAAGCTCAAACCTTTGGGAGATGGGTTTATCAAGCTGATCAAAATGGTGATTGCTCCGCTGATCTTCAGCTCTATTGTTATAGGGATTGCAGGCATGCAGGACATCAAAAAAGTAGGGAAAATAGGACTTACTTCCATCATTTATTTTGAAATCATGACAAGTATTGCCCTGTTTATAGGTCTTGTTTTTGTGAACTGGATCAAACCGGGCGACGGAATGCACATAAAACCGGAAAGTCTGGACGGTTCATCCGTTTCTTCTTATATCAAACAGTCTGAACATACCAAAAGTACGGTTGAATGGCTGCTGGATATTATTCCTGAAAATGTAATAGCTTCCGACAACCTGCTTCAGGCGCTCTTTTTTGCTGTAATTTTTGGGGTTGCCCTTACGAAAATAGGAGAGAAAAATGCAGCCCCCGTTATTAATGTGCTTCAATCTTTTCTGAAAGGTCTGTTTGCCATTATTAAAATGATCATGTATCTGGCTCCGTTGGGCGCTATGGGTGCGATGGGCTTTACAATCGGTAAATATGGGTGGGAATCCCTGTCTTCTTTGGGACTGCTTATGGTGAGTTTTTATCTTACCTGTATATTCTTTGTTGTCTTTGTGATTGGTGGGATTCTCTATTTCTATGCTAAGATCAGCATCTTTCAGCTTCTTAAATACATAAAGGAGGAACTGTTCATTGTATTGGGAACATCTTCTTCCGAGTCGGTATTGCCGGCTATCATGCAGAAGCTTGAGCAGGCAGGCTGTTCCAAACCTGTTGTGGGACTGGTGATTCCTACAGGCTATTCCTTTAATCTGGACGGGACGTGCATTTATCTGACCATGGCAGCCGTATTCATTTCCCAGGCTTTGGATATGCATCTCACACTGCAGCAGGAGATCACTCTGCTGTTGGTGCTTCTTCTTACTTCCAAAGGGGCGGCAGGCGTTACAGGAAGCGGATTTGTCACGCTGGCGGCTACTTTGCCTGTTGTAGGACATGTTCCGGTAGAGTCGGTAGCTCTGATCTTGGGGATAGACCGCTTTATGAGTGAGGCCAGAGCTTTGACCAATGTAGTAGGAAATACAGCTGCGACAATCATCGTTGCGAAATTTGAAAAAAACCTGGATCAGACCATTTTGTTTAAAAAGCTGAAATAGTCTGAGTTCGGATAAGAAAACGAAGGGTTAAGTCAGGAAGCTGGAAGAGGGAAGCTGGAAGTTGTATTGTATAAACTTAGAGTAAAATTTGATTAAGCATGCCTTAAAATATGAATAAAATTGAGCTTCAGCTGTTTTTTCAGACTTCAGTAACTTCCCTCTTCCTTGCATCATATTTTAGAATAACTATAAATTATTAGTTTAAAGTTTTGAAATTCAACTGAATACAAATGCGTTTTGTCTGGTTTTATTTAAAATGTATAGTTTATCGGAACCATTTTTGCATGATGAATCCCATAATCACCAAAATATAACATTATGAATACCAACAGACTTTCCACGAACATGGAAAAAGTATTGAGTGACCAGATGAACAAGGAAATTCATGCATCACACGTTTTTCTGTCGTATGGAATCTGGGCGGATGACAAAGGCTATCAGGGAATTGCCAATTTCCTGTACAGACATGCCCAGGAAGAAAGAAACCATTCGATCAAATTCATGGAATATATTTTAAACAGGGGTGGAAAACCAAAAGTAAACGCTATCCCAGCTCCTCCGGCCGATCCGGAATCCTTATCTGCATGCTTTGATGGTGTTTTCAAGCATGAAGTTGACAATACGACGGCGATCTATAAAATTGTAGACCTGTCTCTGGAAGAAAAAGACTGGGCAACCTGGAATTTTATGCAGTGGTTTGTACAGGAGCAGATCGAGGAAGAAACACTGGCTCAGAACCTGATCGATAAATTAAAAATTGCGGGTGGTGACCGTGCTACAGACGAATCATTATTTACACTCGATAGGGTCATGCAGGAAGCCCCTAATGATGTTCCGCTGGCTCAGGATGCTACCGGAGACAATCCATAAAAATATATCAGGTCACACAAAACCTTTTAAAAATCTGTCAGAATGCTGACAGATTTTTTTATTATGAAACTCTTCTAAAAATCACTATCTTTGCACGCTGAAAGTTCAAGGTTCAACCATAAGGAATACAACTTTATCCCTTAAACACTGAACTTTAAACCCTAAACCTTAAACTTGAATTTTACAATATGAAATGTGGAATCGTAGGCCTGCCGAATGTAGGTAAATCAACTCTTTTTAACTGTCTGAGCAACGCAAAAGCCCAGTCGGCCAACTATCCTTTCTGTACGATTGAACCGAACCTTGGAACGGTTTCCGTACCGGATCAGAGATTGTTTGAACTGGAGAAAATCGTAAAGCCTGAGAGAGTTTTACCGGCTGTAGTTGAAATCGTTGATATTGCAGGTCTTGTAAAAGGAGCCAGCAAAGGAGAGGGATTGGGGAACCAGTTCCTGGCGAATATCCGTGAGTGTGAGGCGATCATCCATGTTTTAAGATGTTTTGATAACGGAAACATTGTTCACGTTGAAGGTTCGGTAGATCCGCTAAGAGATAAAGAAATTATTGATATCGAGCTACAGCTGAAAGACCTTGAAACAGTAGGAAAAGCAGTTGAAAAAGCTAAAAAATTCATCAAATCAGGGAAGAAGGAAGACATCCTTACCTATGAAACACTTCAAAACCTGCAAAAATTCCTTGAAGATGGAAAAAATGCAAGAGAATTTGCAGTAGATGATCTTACGAGATCCATTATCAGCGAAGTGCAGTTACTGACAAACAAACCGGTACTTTACGTTTGTAATGTAAATGAAAATTCTATCAAAAACGGAAATGAGTGGATTGGAAAGATTGAGGAGATGGCTAAAAATGAAGGGGCTGAGGTTGTTGTTTTGGCCGCTCAGATCGAGGCTGATATCAACGAGTTGGAAACTTTCGAAGAAAGAGAAATTTTTCTTGATGAGCTGGGTCTTACAGAACCGGGAGTTAACCGTCTGATCAGAAAAGCGTATGACCTGTTAAAGCTTCAAACCTACTTTACTGCCGGAGTAAAAGAAGTAAGAGCATGGACTATCGGACAGGGATGGACAGCTCCACAGGCAGCAGGTGTGATCCACACGGATTTCGAAAAAGGATTTATCCGTGCTGAGGTGATCAAGTATAATGATTATATCAATTACGGCTCAGAAGTAAAGGTAAAAGAAGCCGGAAAACTTTCTGTAGAAGGTAAAGAATATGTAGTTCAGGATGGCGACATCATGCACTTCAGATTCAACGTATAAAAGAAAAATATTAAAGTTAGTTTGTAATAGAAAAACGCTTCCATGTATTTGGGAGCGTTTTTTGCATTCTTGAGCGATTTTTAAATACAATAGCTATGATATGATCTGCATAAAAAATCGCTTCCCATAAGGAAGCGATTTTAGTTTATCATGTGATTAAAATTCTATCTGCGGCCTGCACATAAACTCTTCACAGGTTAAAGAGATCTTCAGACAGGTGTCCGGGCCGGCAGGATTCAGACATATCTCTGTAGCTCCGGGGCGGCATTCCAACTCTGCACAGGTAGGATGAATCTGAACGCATCCGCCATTATAAGAGCAGATCTTCTTTCCACCGGCAATGGTTTTTAATTCTTTTTTGCTAAGTTTTTTTCCTTTGTTTAGGTTTTGATTTTTCATTTTTTTGATTTTTAATGGTTTAGTTTTTACTAATATATTGCAAAATAATCATAATATATCACTTAAGTTAGAAAAAAAATAGAAAATTATTTTGTTTTTATTAAGGAACAACTTTGTATATTTGAATTTTACAAATCATCTGCTATGGAAAAGATGGCCCATGCTTCACTTGAAGATTTCTACAGAGAGATGGCGGCCAAACTGGGTAAAGATCTCGAAAGTATTTTCCCGAAAGGTCTTCATAAAGATATCGGACATTTCAATGTGTTCGATATTGCACAGACTATAGAAAAATCAAAAGCGACTTCCGAGATGCCCTATAACAGGAGAAAGTATTATAAGATAAGCTTTATCAGAGGAAGGAACAGAGCTGAATATGCAGATAAGATAATTTCGATAAAAAAGAATGCCCTGTTGTTTGCCACTCCAAAAGTACCTTATCACTGGATTCCTGAAGACTCTGAGCAGTCTGGTAGCTTTTGTGTATTTACAGAAGATTTTTTTCCTAAAGATAAATCCTATACCAGTCTTGCCAATCTTCCTATTTTTCAGCCGGGAGGAGTTCCTGTATTTGAAATTGATGAAGAGTTGGCAGATGAAATAGAGACGCTTTTTAATAAAATAAAAAAAGAGATCGATTCAGATTATATCTTTAAATATGACCTGATCCGGAATTATGTACTGGAGCTGATCCATTATGGGCAGAAGCTGCAGCCTGCAACTAAAATCTCCACTTCGAACGATGCTTCCATGAGAGTAGTTTCTTTGTTTATAGAATTGCTGGAGAGGCAGTTTCCTATTGAATCATGGGAACAGCGGCTGCAGCTGAAAACAGCAAAGGACTATGCCGAAAGATTAGCCGTTCATGTCAATTATTTAAACAAAAGATTAAAAGAAAGTACGGGAAAAACCACCACAGAACTTATCTCAGACCGTGTTGTTCAGGAAGCAAAAATACTTTTAAAACAAACGAAATGGAACGTTTCTGAAATATCTTACGCTTTGGGCTTTGAGGAAATAGCCCATTTTTCAAACTTCTTCAAAAGGAAAACCTCCTTTACTCCTTTAGAATTTCGATCGTGATTTGAATTTTGCAAATTTCAGATTGATTCGGGCAAACAGATCACCAGGAAAATGTACCAATTTTGTATCATTAAATCAAAACAAAAATGAATACAAAAACAAATATTGCACTGGTAACCGGAGGAAGCCGTGGTTTGGGAAAGAATGCAGCCCTTAAAATCGCTCAAAAAGGATTAGATGTAATTATTACTTACCGAAGCAACAAAGAAGAAGCGGAGGCAGTAGTAAGTGAAATCAAAGCTATGGGAAGAAACGCTGTTGCTTTTCAGTTAGATACAAAGGATATTAAAAGTTTTGATGCTTTTGTAAAAGAAGTGACAGAACACGTGTTGAAAAATACCGGAAGCCCTGAGATTGATTACCTTGTCAATAATGCCGGAACAGCTCTCTATTCACCCATTACGGAAGTGACTGAAGAGCAGCTTGATGATGTGGTAGACATCCATTTCAAAGGCGTTTTCTTCCTGACCCAAAAATTGCTGCCTTTCATCAATGATGGAGGAGGGATCATCAATGTATCTTCAGGTTTAGCCAGATTTACAACGCCGGGATCATCGGTATACGGATCTATAAAGGCTGGGGTGGAAATGCTCACAAAATATATGGCGAAAGAACTGGGGCCAAGAAGAATCAAAGCCAATGTTATTGCTCCGGGAGCTGTGGAAACTGATTTTGGAGGTGGAAAAGTAAGGGATAATGAAGAGATCAATGCAATGGTGGCAGGGGCTACAGCTTTAGGAAGAGTTGGGCTGCCGGATGATATAGGTGGAGTAGTCGCTTTCCTGTGTACCAAAGATGCGGGCTGGATCAATGGCCAGAGGATCGAAGTTTCCGGAGGCATGTTTTTATAATTGCTCAGATTCATAAAAACGACTCTGTTGCCTATTAAACTAAAAAGAACCACTGGAATCTATCCGGTTGGTTCTTTTTATTTTTCGGTTTAATCAATAGGATCAACAGGAATCGGAAGCTGGCATTCAGGTTCCGCACAGCCCGGGCCCATATATTATAGTTTTAATTACTGATGGGATTTATCCTGCAAAGAGACCTTATAGATAGGAGCTATATTAAGAATAAACCCTAATCTTAAAGCCTTAAATTTTTGAAAGGTTTTCGATCGCTCGCTCCAATGTTTCCTGCTTCTTGGCAAAACACAGCCTGATCACATTTTCATTCAGCTTGTTCTTGTAAAATGAAGAGAAAGGGACACTAGCCACTTTATGACCGACCGTCAGTTCTGTAGCGAAATCAAAATCATTTTTATCTGAGATCTTATCATATTTTACAGCCTGAAAATAAGTTCCTTCACAATCCAGCAGCTCAAAAGAGGTTCCTGATAGTCCGTTTCTCAGAAAATCTCTTTTTTCCTGGAAAAACTGGTTCAGATGCGTATAATGTGAATCATTTTTCATGTATTCGGCCAGGGCGAGCTGAATGGGAGTGTTGACGCAGAAGACATTAAACTGATGTACCTTTCTGAATTCATCCGTTAAGTTTTTGGGTGCGGCGCAGTAACCGACTTTCCAGCCTGTGACATGGAAGAGCTTTCCGAAAGAAGCTACCAAAAGGCTTCTCTCTTTAAGCTCAGGATATTTACAGATGCTTAAATGCTTTTTCCCGTCAAAAACAATATTTTCATATACCTCATCACTTAAGATAAGGATGGAAGTTCCTTTTACCAATTGAATAAGCTCCTGTATATCTTCTTCTTTCAGGATCCTTCCTGACGGATTGTTCGGATTATTGAGAATGATCATTTTGGTATTTCCGGTCACAAGGTTTTTTACAGCCTTCCAGTCGATTTCATAATCCGGAGCTTTCATTTCAAAACGTCTTACAATACCCCCGAAAAGTTCCACAGTGGGTTCATAGCAATCATAAGCAGGTTCAAAAATAATGACCTCATCATCTTTTTTTACAAAAGCGGCAATAGCCGTAAATATGGCCTGGGTACCTCCTGCAGTTACCGTAATTTCCGAATCCGGATGGTAAACAGCCTGATGGCTGCTTTCAATTTTCCTTGCGATCTCTTCCTTCAGGCTGATCATTCCCCCTAACGGAGCATATTGGTTAAATCCTTTTTTAATAAAATGATCTACGTGGTTCAGCAGTTCCTCATCCGGCATAAAGTCCGGAAATCCCTGCGAAAGATTGATGGCCTCATTCTCATTGGCAAGTTGGGTCATCTGGCTGAAAATAGTAGTTCCTACATTGGAAAGTTTAGACAAAGGAAGCTGTATCATGCGGAAAATTTTTTGTTTGTCCGAATTTAATGAAATATTTAAAAGATTTGAAGCGGCAGGAATAAAAATTAGGCTGAGACAAAGATTAAGACTATACAAAAAACCCCTTTTTTTAATCCAGATCATCTATCCTATGCAGGAAGTCAATCTTTTTGCGAACAGAAACATCCAATACAGAATGGTCTGCCATGACTACCTGGCCACCTTTTCCCTTGATATATTCTTTAAGGTGAGACAGATTGATCAGGTGCTTATGGTGGATTCTGAAAAAACTGTATTTTGAAAGCTGTTCCTCAAACTCGTGAAGGGTTTTGGAAACAATGATCTTGGTCTTATCTGTAAGATAAAATGTGGTATAGCTGGAATCTGCTTCACAGCGAATAATGTCGTTGATGTCTGTAAGCCTGAATCCCTGAAGCGTCGGAAGACTGATCTTATTGTTCTGAAGAATTGCCGTATTTTTATTTTTTCTGATGGTGTCCAGAACTTTGTTGACTGCAATAATAAAATCCATCTTTTTAATAGGTTTCAACAGGTAATCGGCAGCCCCGTTCTTAATGGCCTGTATCGCAAAATTCTCGAAAGCAGTGATGAAAATAATCCTGGAATCAACCTCTCTGAACTTTGAAAGAAGATCGAATGCTGTGCCGTCCTTCAGCTGAATATCCAGAAACAGAATGTCAGGTGAATTCCTGGAAAGATAAATATAGGCTTCCTCTACACTGGCTGCCTGGTGTACATTCTGGATTTCTGGAAATTCATTCTCCAGCAGGAGGGAGATGTAATCTCTTCCGTCTTGCTCATCATCAATGATGCAGGCTTGTATTTTGGTTTTCATAGGGGGTTATATAAAGTTTGATCTGGGTTCCCGGTCTTTTTTCTTTCTCCTGAAGATCGGTTATTTCTAATATGATATTAGTCTCAAAAAGCTGCCTGAATGTTTCAATTCTCTTTTCAGATAATTTTACACCGAAAGAATCCTCTTTGGAATGACGCTTTTTCCCAATGCCAGTACCATTATCTTCAACGATAATACAGAGAGCATTTCCGGTATGCTGAACCAGTACTTCGATGTATCCTTTTCTGTCCTGAAGATTCGCGACACCATGTTTTATGGCATTCTCTACGAAAGGCTGGATCAGCAGTGAAGGAACAGTCCAGTTTTCATTGACATTTTCAGAAATGATGATCTTATAATCAAAAAGATCTTTCAGGCGCAGCTTTTCCATATTCAGGTACAATGACAGATATTCCGCTTCTTCTTTTATTGGCATGAAGGTTTTTTCAGAATAATGCAGGGTTTTCCGGATCATCCGGGAAAAGGTATCAAGGTAATTCTCTGCTTCTTCATAATCTTTTTTATAGAGAAGAAAATGTATAGAGTTTAGGCAGTTATAGATAAAATGTGGATTGATCTGCGCTTTGATGGCCTGAAGTTCCAGCTCGGCAATCTTCTTCTCATAATACAGGGTTTCCAGTTTTTTATTTCTTTTTTTCTGGAAGTAAAATATGATCAGGATAGATAGCACGGAAGCTCCAATGAAGAGCAACAGGAATTTGAACCACCAGGTCTGCCAGAATGCAGGTTTGATCTCAAAACCCAGATCAGTAGAAACATAAGACTTTCTTCCGTTATAGCCCAGCCCGAAAACTTTAAAAGTATAATTTCCCGGTGGGATAGAATTGAAAGTAATATTCGGTGAACTGCCGGTCTGCCATCCTTCGCTCAGCCCTTCGACCATGTATTGATAGCTTATTTTTCCCTCCGAAGCAAAATCCGGAAAACTGACATTAAAGGTCAGGCTGTTATCGGGAGTCTTACCTTCTAACGGGGTATCGGGGTCAAAAAAAATCTTATTTCCGATCTTTACAGAATTAATGATCACTTTTTTATGAATGGCTTTCTGCTGGCTGAGCAGACTTTTAACAGAAAGAATTCCCAAACCTTTTGAGGTTCCTGCATAGATGGTGTCTCCGGAAATAATGCAACCCGCTACAACATTGGATGGAAGACCGTCCATACGGGTAAAATTGTTGATCTTTAATGCGTCACCGCTGATCTCTATTCTGCTGAGCCCATAGTTTGTAGCTGCCCAGAATACTTTCTCGTTCTCTATTTCTATTTTTTTTATCTGTCTTGTTGAAAGACCATTGTTTTCAGAAATTTTTTTGATGATCCCTGAATTATTGAACAGGATGATCCCGTTAAGATTGGTAGCTCCTGCATAGAGGTTATGGCTGAGCTTTTTTATATCTGTGAAATAATACCCTTCCAGGAATAGTTTTTTCTTCCGTGTAACGGTGTTCAGCTTATACAGGTCTTTGAATGTTCCTGCAAAGATACTGTCTCTGGCGTAGGGCAGCGCTGTATAAATCCGGTCATCTGTGAGAAGCTTTTTGTAAACTCCTGTATGGTAATCATAAGCAATAAGACCTTCCAGAGTACATAAGAGCGCAGACCCGGGGATGTAAGGCACAATGTTTTTAAGAGAATTTCTCTGCAGGATATGTTTTTTCCCTGTCACCGTGTTATACAGAACCGGATCTTTGGTGAGTCCGAAGATGATGGTATTGTCTTCGGAAAAAATAGCTTTGTTTTCCATTTTGGAGTTTCCCTCCAGTACGAAGTCTTTGATAGCTCCGTTATGATACATTCCTCCTTTTGCCTCATTATAGCCCAGGTAAATCCGGTTTCTGTTTTTGGCAATAGCGGTGATGTAGGATGAATTATTTTTAACAGGCAAATGAATATAGTTTCTGAAAAACAGGTCTGAAATAAAGAAAAGACCGTTGTTCCGGGTAGAAAACCAAAGATTGTTGTCCTTATCTGTCAGTACATCGTGGATGATATAGCCGTTCATCAATCTGACAGGATCTGATAACCCGTTTTCTTCCATGAAAGGATTTCCGAAGTACAGGGCACCCCCATTTTCCAGACAAGCCCAGATCCGTGAATTTTTGTCAATGGCCAGGCGGTGTATATTTTCCTGAGTGGTGTAAGAATGGATCTTTTTGAAATAAAATTGATGGTGGATCTTGTACACATCAATCCGGTTTCTGCTGTTAATAATAAAGAAATCTCCTTTTCTTATTATTGTTGAGTTTTCTTTAACTGAAATGTTGCACAGGGTCTTCTTTTGAGTAAAAATATTGTATGCTTCAATGTTCTTATTTTTGTTTTTATGAGAGAGATAAAGAAGCCCGTTATCCATGTTCAGTCCGAAAGCATAATAACGATCTGAAGCATTATTGCTGTACGAAAGCGGTATTGTACTGATCTTTTCATTTTTGTAAACTGTGATGTTTTGGGGAGTATCGCCTTCATACAGATAGAGGGTTTTCCCATGGATATAACCGGTTGAAGCATAGGTGAATTTTATTTTTTTTAATCCAGGATTATGATCCGAATTGATGATCTTTCCTTTTTTCAGATAAGAGAAATCGTTCAGAAAGGAAATGATAAACATTCCACCACCGGGAATTGGAGAAAAATACAGGATTTCAATGTTTTTCAACCCGTTTTTGCTCCCAAACTGCTTGAATTCCGTACCGTCGAACCTGAAAAAGCCATTGTCGCTTCCTACATAGATGAATCCATCCTCATCCTGGCTCAGCCCGTAGGTATAGGCACTGTTCAGCCCATCTCCTTCATTATAATGTACCATTCCGGGAATTTGTGCATAGAAAAATGAAACAGATAATAATGATATGAAGGAAAATAAACAGAAGGATGTTATTTTTTTCACGTTTATTAGAATAATTATGTAAATATAGAATTTGGTTGATAATACTGCAATATTTCCGGGAAAATGTTTTAAAAAACAGATCGAAAAAATTCGGATAATTTTATACAATTTCGTACTTTTGTATGTTTGCTGAAATCATATATGTCACAAGAAATAAATCCAACCTACTCAGAAGATAATATCAGAACCCTCGATTGGCAGGAACATATCCGTCTGCGTCCCGGCATGTACATCGGGAAGCTTGGTGACGGGTCTTCTGCTGATGACGGTATTTATATTCTGCTTAAAGAAATCCTGGATAACTCTATTGATGAGTTCAGGATGAGAGCAGGTAAAAGAATTGAAATAAAACTTGACGACGGTAAAGTTACCATCCGTGACTTTGGACGTGGAATCCCTTTGGGAAAAGTCGTGGATGCCGTATCCAAAATGAATACCGGAGGTAAGTACGACAGTAAGGCGTTCAAAAAATCTGTGGGATTGAACGGGGTCGGTACCAAAGCGGTGAATGCACTTTCCGATTATTTCAGGGTGCGATCTTTCCGTGACGGGAAGATGAAGGCTGCAGAATTCTCCCGAGGTATCATCAAAGAAAACTTTGAAGAAAAAGATACTTCTGACAGAAATGGGACAGAGATTTCCTTTATTCCGGATGGAGAGATATTCCTGCACTTCAAATACAGAAAAGAGTATATCGAAAGAATGCTCCGCAACTATGCATACCTGAATCCGGGACTGAAAATCCTTTTCAACGGAGAAACCTATTTCTCTGAAAACGGTCTTAAAGATCTCCTGGAAGAAGAGCTGGAAGGCGATATCCTGTATCCGATCATTCATTTGAAGGATGATGATATTGAAGTAGCGATCACCCATTCAGACAAATCGCAGACAGAAACCTATTTTTCATTCGTAAACGGGCAGAATACAACGCAGGGAGGTACCCACCTTAATGCATTCCGTGAGGCTTATGTGAAAACGGTTCGTGAGTTTTTTAATAAGAATTTTGATGCTTCCGACATCAGAAAGTCTATCATAGCCGCAATTTCCATCAATGTTGAAGAACCCGTTTTCGAGTCACAGACCAAAACAAAGCTGGGATCTAACGATATGGGACCTAACGGACCTACCGTAAGGACCTTTATCATTGACTTTCTTAAAAGTAAACTGGATAATTTCTTACACAGGAATCCGGAAATCGCAGAAGCCATTCAGCGAAAAATATTAATTTCTGAAAGAGAAAGAAAAGAACTTTCCGGAATTCAGAAGCTGGCCAGAGAAAGAGCCAAAAAAGTATCCCTTCACAACAAAAAACTTCGTGACTGCAGGCAGCATTATAACGATCAGAAAGCGGAAAGAAAAGGAGATACCCAAATCTTTATTACCGAGGGAGACTCCGCATCAGGATCTATTACAAAATCCAGGGATGTAGAAACACAGGCTGTATTCTCTCTGAAGGGGAAACCTCTGAACTGTTATGGCCTTACTAAGAAAGTAGTATATGAAAACGAGGAATTCAACCTTCTTCAGGCAGCATTGAATATTGAAGAAAGTCTGGAGGACCTGAGATACAACCAGGTCATTATTGCAACCGATGCCGATGTCGACGGGATGCATATCCGTCTGTTGATGATCACATTCTTCCTGCAGTTCTTCCCGGATCTGATCAAGAACGGTCACCTTTATATTCTTCAGACTCCGTTATTCAGGGTTAGAAATAAAAAAGAAACGAGATACTGCTATTCAGAAGCAGAAAGGGTAAAAGCATTGAACGAACTGGGTAAAAATCCTGAGATCACCCGATTTAAGGGGTTAGGAGAGATCTCTCCTGACGAATTCAAGCACTTTATCGGTAAAGATATCCGTCTGGAGCCTGTAGTGGTAGGAAAAGATCAGACAATAGACCAGCTTCTGGAATTTTATATGGGGAAAAATACTCCGGACAGACAGACATTCATTCTTGAGAATCTGGTAGTGGAAGACGATACGGATATTGACAAAAAGGAAATCCTGGATGAAGTAGAAGGGTAATAAACTGATGTTAACAAAAGAATTAAATGAGACTAAGTAACCGTAATAAAACCTCAGTTTATAATTCCTTAAGTACACTCCTTCTGATGTTGGTAGTGTTCGGAACAGTCGGATTTGTAGTCAATGAATACAGATTCAAGGCATTAGGGATAGAAAGCTATCTGCTGATTATTATCCCTGTTCTGCTGCTGGTGATCTTTTATCTCAACGGAAGACAGATCTTTGAGTATGACAGTGATGGTGAAGCGCTGAACTTTAAAAACAGGAATATCATTCCTTTTTTAAGCAAGCCGCTCCATGACGAGTTTCCAAAATATAAGCTGATAAAATATGAGATAATCAGTATTTTCTTTATCAAAAGACTATATATTACCGTTTCAAGTAAGAATAATGGTTCTACTATGCTGAAGTACCAGATCTCTTATTTGACCAGAAAAGAAGTAAACGATTTAAAACTCTCTCTGAACAAAGTAGTGAAAGCTAATAAAGAGAAAAAAGATTAAAAGAACAGATGACGACAGAAGAATATTCGCATGAGGGGGAAAGCCTGAAGAAAGTTTCCGGTCTCTATAAAGACTGGTTTCTGGATTATGCCTCCTATGTAATTTTGGATAGAGCTATTCCTTCGGTATATGATGGGTTAAAGCCCGTTCAGCGAAGAATCATGCACTCTATGCGGGAGCTGGAAGACGGCCGTTACAATAAGGTGGCCAATATCGTGGGAAATACCATGAAATATCACCCTCACGGGGATGCTTCCATTACAGATGCGATGGTGCAGATAGGACAGAAAGAATTGCTGATAGACACTCAGGGAAACTGGGGAAACATCTATACGGGAGATTCTGCTGCTGCTGCAAGGTATATCGAAGCCAGACTTACTCCTTTTGCCCTGGAAGTAGTCTTCAATCCTAAAACTACGGAGTGGACAAAATCTTATGACGGAAGAAATAATGAGCCGATCGACCTGCCTGTAAAATTTCCTTTGCTTCTGGCACAGGGAGTGGAAGGTATCGGGGTAGGGCTTTCTACCAAAATACTTCCTCATAATTTCAATGAGCTGATCAATGCTTCAGTAGCTTATTTGAAAGGAAAAAAGTTTGAGTTGTATCCGGACTTCCTGACGGCGGGCTATCTGGACGTTTCAGAATATAATGACGGTCACAGAGGAGGTAAAGTAAGAGCAAGAGCCAGAATTACCCAGACCGATAAACATACATTGGTTATTTCGGAACTCCCGTATTCGAAGACTACCAGTGACCTTATCGATTCCATATTAAAAGCAAACGAAAAAGGGAAGATCAAGATCAAAAAGATCGAAGATAATACTTCAGATAAAGTGGAGATCCTGATCCATATTCATAATGATGTTTCTCCTGACAAGACCATTGATGCGCTGTATGCATTCACAGACTGTCAGGTGACAATTTCCCCGAATGCCTGTGTGATCGTAGGAGATAAGCCAATGTTCATGAATGTTTCCGATATTCTGAAAATGAATACCGACCATACCGTTTCATTGCTGAAAAAAGAATTGGAGATCGAGCTTCATGAGCTTCAGGAAAGCTGGCATTTTTCTTCGCTGGAAAGGATCTTTATCGAAAACAGGATCTATCACGATATAGAAGAGGTAAAAACCTGGGAAGATGTCCTGAAAACGATCGATGAAGGATTGAAGCCTCACACCGGACATCTTTTAAGAGCTGTAACGGAAGAAGATATTTTAAAGCTGACGGAGATCAGGATCAAGAGAATTTCAAGATTCGACCTTGATAAATTCAAAGAAAATATTGCCGCACTGGAAGGTAAAATAGAACAGGTGAAGCACCATCTGGCCAATCTGATAGCTTATGCGATCGATTATTATTTAAATATCCAGAAAAAATACGGAAAAGACAAGCAGAGAAAAACAGAGCTTAGAATTTTTGATACCATTGATGCTACGAAAGTTGCTGTAGCCAATGAGAAGTTCTATGCGAATTTTGAAGAAGGCTTTATCGGAACCTCACTGAAGAAAGACCAGTACCTGTTTGACTGTTCAGATATTGATGATATCATTACTTTCAGGAAAGACGGAAGTATGAAAGTCGTAAAAGTGGAGGCGAAAACGTTTATCGGAAAAGATATCCTTCACGTTGCCGTATGGAAGAAGAATGATAAAAGAACGGTCTATAATATGATCTATCGAGAAGGCAGGGAAGGTCCATACTATATGAAGCGTTTTTCTGTAACAGGGGTGACAAGAAATACCGATTATCCGCTGGCTTCAGATAAAAAAGGTTCAGAAACATTATATTTTTCAGCAAACCCCAATGGAGAAGCTGAAACAGTAACCGTGCTTTTAAAACCTAATCCGAGAATCAGAAAGAATAAAATGGAGATCAGTTTCTCTGATCTTGCGATCAAAGGACGTGATTCCAAGGGAAACCTGGTGACCAAATATGCCGTGAAAAAGGTAGATCTGAAAGAAGAAGGTGTTTCTACGCTGGCTCCAAGAAAAATCTGGTTTGATGATACGGTAAGAAGACTGAATGCTGATGGCAGAGGTACATTACTGGGAAGCTTTAAGGGAGATGACAAGATTCTGACCATTAATACCAATGGAGAGGTGAAGCTGGTTTCGTTTGATCTGGGCAACCGTTTTGATGATGAATATCTGATATTGGAAAAATGGAAACCCGCACAGCCGATCACCTGCATCTACTATGACGGCGAGAAAGATATCTACTTTATCAAGAGATTCCTGCTGGAAAATACCGTCAATGTACAGACGTTCATGCCATCCGAGCATCCGAAGTCATTCATTGAAAATGTGATTGTTGCCAATGAGGCTACAGCAGAAATCATTTTTGCCAAGGATAAAGGAAAAGAACGTGAGCCTGAAACGGTGAATATTGATGAATTCATAGCTGTAAAAGGGATAAAAGCGATCGGTAATCAGTTTACGAAATTTAAGGTAAAAGCGATCAATATTACCATTCCTGAACCTGTAGAAGAGGAGCCTGAAGCATATGAAGATCCGGAGCCAACCGGAGAAGCGGATGAGGACGGAGGCATTATCGGAGATTTGTTCCAGGGTGACGGAAGTAACGAAACCGAATAGATCCTGAAATATCTGATAAAGAATAAAAATAAAAAATATTAGATGAATATAGTTGTTTTGATCATCATTGCGGTTACCTGTATTTTTAGTTACATGGGTTTCAACAATACGGCATTATTTGAAAAATATAAATTCAATGTAGGTTCCATTATAAACCGTAAAGAATATGTAAGGCTTATCAGTTCCGCATTTTTACATGCAGACTTTATGCACCTGTTCTTTAACATGCTTTCCCTGTACTTTTTTCAGGGAGTGGTCATTGGCTTTTTTGGAGAAACAGGCTTTCTGATCATTTATTTCGGATCGATGATCCTGGGGAATTTGTTCAGCTTACAGATCTATAAGAATCAGCCCTGGTATTCCGCTATCGGGGCATCTGGAGCTGTCTCAGGAATCATTTTTGCTTCCATAGCCATGGCACCGAATGAGATCAGTGTCAACTTTTTGCCGGGATGGCTTTTTGGGACATTATATTTCGGGTATTCCGTTTATATGATGCTGAACCCGAAACAATGGGATAACCTTGGGCATGCTGCTCACCTGGGAGGAGCGTTCTTTGGGCTTGTTTATTCCATTGCTATGCATCCGCAACAGGCGATGAGCAATATGCTTTTCCTGGGCATTATGTCACTTCCGCTGATCTATCTGGGATATCAGATCTTTGTCAGGAAACGGATAGGATAAAAAAGACTATTTTTAATGAAATATCAAAACCAATGAACACATCAGAATTCAACAGTTTCATCGTGATACTTATCTATGGTTCATTGGTTTTGCTGTCTCTGCTGAAGCTGGCCAACCCTTTAAAGGTAAACAGAAAGGCCAATTTCTGGTTTGGGATCTTTCTGTTCCTGTGGTCTACATTCTGGATGGATGAGGTTCTGTTTTTAATTACAGGTTCAGAGGTAGAATTTCATTCTTTATCTGCTGTCCGCTTTGTACAGTTTCTGACACCGCTTTTCTTTTATTTCAGTGTATTATTCTATACCAATCCATCTTTTAAGTTCAGAATTACCGATCTTAAGTTCCTTCTGTTTCCGTTAGCTTTCCTGATCTGTTTGGGTTGTGTTGCTTTGGGGTATGATAGCCCTTTCGAATATCTGAGTATTATCCTTATCCTGGTTCAGGCATTATTCTATACAGGACTGTCTTATATTACAATCAGAAAACACCAGCGGAAGATCCAGCAGTTTTCATCCAATACAGAAGGCATTGACCTGAACTGGCTGGAATATATCATTCTGGTTGTTTTTATCGTAAATATCATCTATGTGATCTACAACCTGTTCTATGATCCCCAATCTCTGAACTTTTTTATCAATACGGTCTTTTTGCTGGTTATTTATTTCGTAGGCTATTATTCACTGAAGCAGAAAGAAATCTATCCTCTGGAAGAAAAACAGCGGGAAGAATTGATCTCAATTGATGAAGATTCAGATTCGGAAGAGGTAAAAAGAAAGCTGATCTCTGATGAGGAATTGCTAAAGATCAGGACAAATCTGGAAAATATGATGGAAAATCAGAAGCCTTATCTGGACAGTGAGCTGAATCTCATTAAACTGGCTGAGATGCTCTCGGTTTCTACCCATCATCTGTCTTATGTGATCAATACAGGTTTTGGTAAGAACTTTTTCCAGTACGTTAATGAATTCAGGGTTGAGCACGCCAAAAAACTTCTTAAGGAGCCCAACAGTAAACTGTCAATTCTGGGGATCGCCTACGAATCAGGATTCAATTCCAAAACGTCTTTCAACACTACCTTTAAAAAACTGACCGGACAAACTCCATCTGAATTCAAAAAATAGGTTCCGATTTATAAAGTTTTACTTTTTTAAATTTTTAATGTGCTTATTTTCAGATTGTTGCTGTTTCTGCTGTCATTGTTCCAAAATAGGTTCGTTCAGATAATACGGAACATTAAAACAGCATTGTGATGATAGCTTTGTACCATAAAATTTAATCTTATGGATACCAAAGAATCATATGCTGTGGTCACAGGAGCAAGTCAGGGTTTGGGAAAAGCGTTTGCTGAACATCTGGCGAAGAAAAATATCAATGTTATCCTGGTGAGCCTTCCTGGTCAGAATCTGAAAGAACTTTCCGAAGAGCTCAAAGAAAAGTATCACATAAAATCTCATTATTACGAAGTGGATCTTTCTGTGAATGAAAATGTGATGAAACTTACAGAATGGCTTAACCGGTCTTTTGAAGTCCATATCCTGATCAATAATGCCGGGTTGGGAGGCACTAAAAAATTTACAGAAGCGACACCGGATTATATCAATGCCATCCTGCAGGTCAATGTAACGGCCACTTCACTCATTACCCACCAGCTTTTACCCAATCTTTTGAGACAGCCCAAGGCTTATATTCTGAATGTTTCCAGCATGGCGGCATTTTCGCCGATAGGATTCAAAACGGTATATCCGGCCTCCAAAACATTTATTCATTCTTTTTCCAGAGGTCTGCATGAAGAATTGAAGGATACCAATGTTTTTGTAAGTGTTGTGAACCCGGGAGCGATGAAAACCAATACCGATGTCTGTAAAAGGATTGAAAAACAGGGTTTCTGGGGGAAATTAACCCTTTTAAATCCTGATAAAGTAGCATCATACAGCATTCACCAGCTATTTAAAAAAGATTCCGTAATTATGGTGAATCCAATAAGCTGGCTTGTGATGAAGATTTTACCGATCTGGATAAAGCTTCCGCTGATGACCCAGGCCATAAAAAGAGAAATTGAAGCATGAAAAAAGTTTTTGTAACCGGAGCTACTGGGCTTCTGGGTGCTAATGTTATTATTAAATTATTAAAAGATGGTTATTATGTTATTGCTCTGGTGCGTAAGGAAAGCGGCTATATGGGTGAAAAAAGCGAGAATCTGAAGGTAATTGAAGGTGATTTGTCTGCCGATATTTCATCATTTCTTAAAGACGTTGACAGCTTCATTCATATTGCAGCAGAGACACGCCAGGATCTCCTCAGCTATGAAGAGTACAGGAAAGTAAACTATGACATGGTCTTGGGTTTATTTAACCAGGCCGAAATATCCGGGGTAAGAAGATTTCTGTTTATAAGTTCGGCGAACACTCTTGGACATGGAAATGGGGAGAGCCTGGGAAGCGAAAAGAAACTACAGCATTATCCTTTTACAAAATCGATGTATGCCCAAAGCAAGCTGGAGGCAGAGAACTACCTTTTGCGGCATCATCAAAATATGGATGTTATCATCCTTAATCCTACCTTTATGATTGGAGCTTATGATAATAAACCCAGTTCAGGAAAGATCATTTTCTGGGCTTGGAAAAAGAAACTGATTTTCTATCCGAAAGGCGGTAAAAACTTTGTTCATGCAGAAGATGCTGCCGATGGAGTAGTGAAGGCTATTAAAAGAGGAAAAAACGGTGAAAAATATCTTTTGGCCCATGAAAACCTGAGCTATAAAGATTTTTTTAGAAAAATAAATAATAGTACAGGTCAACAACCTGTTATGATCCCGATTCCCAATGCTGTTCTGAACATTTTAGGATGGATAGGAGATGGTATAAGAAAGCTGAATATAAAAACAAACCTTAGCACCTCTAATATGAAAGCGCTTCAGGTTTGTAATTATTATACCAATCAGAAATCGGCAGAGGAACTGGGGGTCCGGTACCAATCCATTGATAAGGCAATAGAAGATGCTATTCAGTATTTTATTAAAAATAATAAGCATTGATCTTCAATACCGTTAGAAATAAGAAAAACCAGCTTTTTAGTGCTGGTTTTATCATCTTATTTTTCTATTTTCTGGGTTACATTTTTATTAGAAATAACACAAGCCTTGCTGCAGTTATTCAAATTTGAAATATTAACCTGTATCAGTGCCGGCATTGATCTGTAGTCTTCCTTATTGTAAGGGCTTTCAGTACCATTTCTTCCACCTCCTTTGATGTCATATCTTATTTGGGCAACTCCGGTAAATCCATTGGCCGGTTTGAAAGAAAGCCTTCCTGTAGAAGAGGAATAGGTCCATGTTCCCTCATTATTTGTATAAACACCGTTTGTAATATTCGGAATCACATTACCATTGATGTCTAAAAACCTGAATGAATTGAAGTCAAGGTTATCATAAGAAGATGTCGGAGGGTTTTGACCACCTATTGATGAATAAGCAACATCATTCAGTAAAGGGGAGTAGGTAGACTTTATCCCCGGACATCCTGCAAACAGATCATCTGTTACTTCAGCAGCATAAGGTTTGGTAACCCCTAAATTTTTTAATAGATGTATATTTCTGGCATCCCCGGTTGAGGCGGCAAAACCTATTCTAAAAGTAGAAGGAGGTGAAGTATCCAGGGTTCTTACCGGATTATTGGATAATGTGTTTTCTGTATATCTCAGAGAAGTAGGATAATAGTAATTGTCAATAACCTTTTCTCTCACATCCCCATGCTGTATTTCCAAGGTTATGTTGTAACCGCCGGAAGGATTGGGTACCAATGTGACATATGCTTTACGGAATCTCGTATCAGAGTCATTCTGAGGAATTGTACTTCCTCCGCTTTCAATCGTGAATTGCTTAAGATTCGGATTTTTAATACCGACATACTTCCCTGTCTGAACATCTAAATAAACGGATCGGTTATTACTGGAAGGTGCAGCATTTGTAGCCGTACTATAAAGCAACGGATAACCATTGTATCCTGCCGGCTCAGCTGATGAAAGATTTTGGTTTCCGCGTTTACCTCTTAAAGTAACATTGCTTCGGCCATTGGCTAATGAAACACCAAAAATTCCATTTCTAATCCTGTCTCCCTGGAGAAATCTGGTTTTAAAATTTCCGAATTCATCCAGACCTATTCCCAGATACGCTCCTCTCAACCCTTCCATGCTCTGGCTTCCCCGGATAAAAGTATAGCCTAATCCACCACCAAAGTATCCGAGATTGAGCTGTTGTTTAGGAATAGATCCATCTACTAAAAATATAGAAATACCATCTCCTCCGTTAGGATCTCCTCCATAGATGGCATATTCGAACTCAAACTTAATTCCCTGGTCACTTTTGAATATCTTATCAGCCAGTATAACCCCTCCGGAAATATTATTCACATTTCGGGTAAGTCGTAAACCATCTGTAGTAAAGGTTGCATCATTTTGGACACCGCTCGTCGTTACTTTATAGGCTTCCTGAGGCTGTAATCCCTGTGTAAAGTTGACGAAATACGGGTAGCCGGTTCCTTGCTCATTCTGTGCCTGGATATTTTGAAAGAAAATAAACAATGAAAAAATAAACAGAAATCTTCTGTGTTGTATAATTGGGGTACTTTTTATCATAACTCAATTATTTGACAACAAAAACAATATTAATAAAAGAGCAATCTGTTGCTGCTGCTTTCACATCATACGTCATTACCCCATTGTCAGAAATAGAAATATTGCTGAATACATTAGGATCAGCATCAGTTACATAATAATAAAGGTCCTGACTTGAAGGAAAAAAGGGAATCGACGCAGGAGCGCTGTTACTCTTCGCTTTTGGAGACCCGAACTGATTTTTATATAATGTATACAAATCTTTAGTTTGAGCATTCGCGTTTTTGGAAGTATCAAAAGAAACGCTTGGCATGTAAAACATTTTTACAGTATTACTACTGATACATAGCCAGTCCGGCTTGGAAGGGGTTCCGATATTCTGGCTTAAACATTTTTTATCCGTGTCATAAATCATAAGTGAGTTGGCCGGATTGGAAATAGCATCTCTTTTAGCAGTAGTAAGTCTCGGAATCAGCATCCCTTTACTTTGACTGTAAATATCCAGAGCGGAGCTTTGGTCTGGTGTAGGGGTGTTAATACCTACCTGAGCATACGAAAAAGAACTTATTAAGAAAAAAACGATGGGTAAGAAAAAATTTTTAATCATAGTGTAATTTATTGTACGTTAATAATGTTTTTATCATTTGTATAGTTTGTGTTTGATGGTTAAGTTTCTTTCTAAAGGATATTTTCTGTACAGCTTAATTCCAGAGGAAATAAGTGCTTATAACAATTTATTTGAATGATTAGTTGTACTATTTAGATAGAGCGGTATAAGGAAATCCTCAGCTCCAAAAGCCAATAGCAGCTATAACAGGCATGCGCCACATAAGAGGAGCATTCTATGTCTGTTCTAAAAAATCAAAAAAATAAGGTGAGTAAAATAGCCTTATTATATGGGGTGTATGGCTATTAAATAAGTAAAATTCATAATCCTTGTGTTTGATGCAAATATACGAATAATTTGCTTAACTCCTTATTTTGAGGGAATTAAGTTTTAATTTGGTTTTATTTATTAATCGAATTGTTGTTTTTGGTTTAAATTTTTATTAATTAGATGAATAAATTAGTTTATTTTTAAACAAAATAAGATATGAAAATCAGTGAATTTTGGAGAATAAGGCCGTAAAAATAGATTGATAGACCTGCTGATAGTTAAAAAAGAATGTTTTTTAGTTTTAATGCTTTCATAGAAACCATTAAAAAGAGCTTATTTTGAAAAAATATTTAGGGCATCTTCCAGCATTTCCACAAAATTGACATGTTTTGTTTTATTGCTTTCAAAAATAAAGTCCTTCATGCTTTTGCTTTCATATTTGCTGAAATCACCTACAATAGCCAATCCGATCCGATAATTTGAAAATTTCTGAAGAATTTCCCCGGCGATTTTTGTTTTCAGATCAAAAAAATCGGGAGTAATATTTTTTTCGTAGAGAACAACTTTATCAAATCCCTGATAATAGATGTTACCCATGAGATCCAGTCCGTCCTGAGCAGACCGGATGATAATTTCATCGGAAATCACTTCTGCAATTTTCGTATCGTCAATATGATGTGATTTGATAATCATAGTTAATGGTTTTTATAGATATCACTATAGAAGTTAAAATCACCTATTTTCTTCCATAAATAAACCTGTCATTTTCAGAGAGATCCTTCAATAATCGGACATGGGTAAAATGCTTATACAGATCTAATGTTTCAGGTCCCAGTTTCTGATTAATTTCCAGAAAAAGAAGTCCGCCGTCATTCAGGTGCTTTTTAGCGTCTTCAGCAATCTTTCTGTAAAAGATCAGTGCATCGGAAGTAGGGGAGAAAAGAGCCATTTTAGGTTCGAATTCTTTCACAGAATCGGCAATTTCAATCTCTTCCTCTCTTCCTATATATGGCGGATTTGAAATGATGATATCATATTTTTCCTTCAGTTCAGAATGAAGATAATCAGCATGAATGAAGTTGATGGACAGCTGATGATATTCCGCATTTCTTTTAGCGGTTTCCAGTGCTTTTGATGAAAAATCTATGGAAGAAACTTCAGCCTCAGTGAAATGCTTTTTTAAAACTAAAGGAATTACTCCGCTTCCGGTTCCAATATCCAATATCTTTAAACCTTGACCGTCAGATCCTGAATTTTGGACCTTTTTAATTTCCCGGATTGCCATTTCAAGGAGCTCTTCCGTTTCCGGACGGGGGATCAATACATTTTCATCTACAAAGAATTTCATTCCATAGAATTCGGTCTCACCCAGAATTTGTTGGTAAGGTCTTCCGGTCTTCAGCTCAGAAACCAGCTGCTCCAGCTGCTTTTCATCATCAGTCAGGAGCTCCTGGTCAGAAAACCTTCTTTGCTGAAAATGATCAAATCCTACGATCTTATGGACAAGCAAAGAGGACAAAAAGGCGCTTTCCGACTCAGTATAAAGACCGGAAAGCTCTGTTTTGAAATATTTTTTAAATGCTGAAATCGTCATCTATCTTGTAAAAACCAGTTTTGTATCGGTAGATTTTTCTTCGTCAATTCTGTATCCCTCGTAATTGAAGGCTTTCACGTCATCCAGCGTTTTTGCCTTCGTTTCAGCACAGAATCTTACGACAAGCCCCCTCGCATGTTTGGTATAAACAACAATGGTTTTAAGCTTTCCGTCTTTGAGCTCGTAAAAATCAAAATCAATGACTTTATGGTTCAGTTTTTTTCTGTCAATGACTTTTCCATATTCATTGCTGGCAAGATGAAGCAGAATTTCCCCTTTTTTCATTTCAGAGTTCAATTGTTCCGTGATCTTTTCTCTCCAGAATTCATACAGGTTTTTATATTGGTCAAACTGAAAAGGGCGCCCCATTTCCAGCCTGTAAAGCATTACTTTATCAGACGGTTTCAGCAGGCCATAGAGTCCGGAAAGCATTCTGTAATTTTTCTGCAGATAATCCACGGCGTCTTTATCCAGTGTTTTGGCATCCAGCCCTCTGTAAACCTCACCTGTAAAAGCAAACATGGCCGGCGCAGATTCTTTGGCAGTAGGCCTGGATTTCCATTTCTGATTTCTTTCCCAGTTTTCATCAGCCAGTTTGGATGATATTTCCATCAGCTCGGAAAGATATTTCGGGGATTTTTCTTTTAAATAGGATTGTATAAAAGCTGCTTCTTCAATGAATTTTGGAGTGGTAGATTTCAACAGATCTGTTGTATTTTCTACGTTCATTAATTTTGCAGGAGATGTTATAATTTTCATAATGTTAAAATGCAGATAAATGTTTAATATCAATAAAATTCATGACCATCAGCGATATAAAATCGATCATAAAATGACAGATGATCAGAATTTTAATATTTGAATATAATTTATAAAATAAGGCGAAAACGACTCCAATAAAGAAAGGGATCACTACCTGACCTATGGTTCCGTAAGTGCTGTGCAGAATTCCGAACAGAATAGCTGAAATAACGATTCCTAAAAACGGACTGTTATAGACCTTTTCAATTCTGGGCTGTATATAACCCCGCATGAGAAACTCTTCTACAGCACCAGCCGTAAAGGATGTAAAAATAATTAAAAAATAATTGTTTTTAAAAATTGAAGTGAGTTCAAAAAGTTTACCACTCATTTTTTCATGAAACAGAAGCTGGATCACGGCATTCAGAAAAGCACCGCCAATAGTGCAGATCAGATATAAGCACAAGGTAGCTTTTATATAGAATGCTAAAGAATGCTGAGTTTCCTTTTTTAGCAGAAAAGAACCTTTTTCAATAAGCAGACTGTAGAGAAAAACACTGATTAAAACAGCCCATATAGCAATTCTGCTCAATAAAAAGCTGGTGGCGGTAATACTTTTTATACCGGTAATCATGCTGATAACAGGGAAAGCATAAAGCATCACTGCAGCCAAAAGTACAAAAGTGAGTAAAATTCCTAAAGAATATTTCCCATTAAGCTCCATAATCCTATTCCGTCTCCGTACTTTAAATTCTAACTTTATCCCCTTGAATTAAATAACTCCTTTCCCCTGGCGGATCACTTCCGGTTCTCCTGAAGTAAGATCCACAATGGTAGACGCTATATTATCCCCATATCCTGAATCAATGACAATGTCTACCAGATGGTCATATTTCTCAGCGATGAGCTCAGGGTCTGTAGAATATTCGATGATCTCATCATCATCCCTGATGGACGTTGAAGCGATAGGATGCCCTAATTTTTCTACGATAAGCTGTGGGATCGGGTGATCCGGAACACGGATACCGATTGTTTTATGACCTTTATAAGCTAAAGGTAAACTTTTGTTGGCTTCGAGAATAAAGGTGAACGGGCCCGGAAGATGGCTTTTCAGGAATCTGAAAACCGAAGTTTCGATAGGCCTTGTAAAGTCAGAAAGATGGCTCAGATCATTACAGATTATTGAGAATTTTGCCTTTTCCAGCTTTAATTTTTTCAGTTGAGCCAGCTTTTCCATGGCTTTTATATCAAAAATATTGCAGCCAAGGGCATAGATCGTATCTGAAGGATAGATGATCAGCCCGCCGTTATTTAATGTTTTAATAACCTCATTCACAAGATTTTCCTGTGGGTTGTCCGGATAAATTTTCAATATTTTTGCCATAAAACAAAGATACAAATAATAAAATAGTTTTTATAAAAGTCCTTTATTTAAAAGAAAAATTAGGATTTTTGAAAAATATTCGTACCTTTGCAATCCAATATCGCGGGATGGAGCAGTAGGTAGCTCGTCGGGCTCATAACCCGAAGGTCATCGGTTCGAGTCCGGTTCCCGCTACTAA